>CANPFP010000151.1 GCA_947573385.1 uncultured Bacillota bacterium
CCGGCTGATGGTGGGCGACGTGCTCAACGTGAAGGAGGTCGTCCCCGCCCTGTCCGTCCAGACCGTCGAGCATGTGACCTACACCGAAGCCATCCCCTGCCCGGTGGAGGAGGTCCAGGACGACAAGATGTATAAGGGCGACTCCAAAATCCTCACCCAGGGCGAGGAGGGCGAGGCCCAGGTTCAGGCCGATGTGGTCTATGTCAACGGCTACGAGCGGGACCGCACCGTCACCGACACCACCACCCTCCGGGAGCCCACCACCACCGTGAAGGCCGTGGGCACCAAGGAGCGGCCCAAGACCGCCTCCAAGGGTACCTATCTCTGGCCCGTCAGCAGCCACCGCATCAACTCCTACTTCGGCGGGCGGAAGATTTTCGGCAGCTACAGCTACCACTCCGGCCTGGATATCCATGCCGTGTACGGCGAAGCGGTCAAGGCCGCCGACGGCGGCACCGTCACCTTCGCCGGCTACAAAGGCAGCTACGGCAACCTGGTCATCATCACCCACGACAACGGCACCCAGACCTACTACGCCCACAACTCCAGTCTGGTGGTGTCTGCGGGACAGAAGGTCTACCAGGGTCAGACCGTGGCCAAGGCCGGCTCCACCGGCCGCTCCACCGGCGTCCACTGTCACTTCGAGGTCCGCGTCCGCGGCACCGCGGTGAATCCGCTGAATTATCTGAGATAATGACGAACACCCCCGGCCAGTGGCCGGGGGTGTTTGCTATCTTTCTGTGGGTATGTCCCTGCCCTTCTGTTCTCTGTAATACTGCATTTGCAGGAAGCTTTGATAAAATTCCGGGTCCGGGGGCTGATTGGTGAGCGCTCCCTCCGGGGTCAGGAAGCGGTTGGTGGAGTGGACCAGAGGGGTGGCGTTCCGCAGCTGCCGGGACAGCTTCATAAAGCCGGGACCCTCCCAGCCGCACAGGTCGAACAGCTCCGGCATGAGGAAGCAGGGCGAGACGGTTTTGCCATTACCCTGGAAGCTCTGGCCCAGTCTCTCCCTGGCGGCGGAGTTGGCCCAGATTATATAGGGTGTGGCGTAATATTGGGAAAAGCCCTCCAAAGTGGACATGTCAAAATTGGCGTTAAGCTCGGTATAGACGGAGTTTCCGTTGCCCGCCCAGGGCTTATGGTCCCCGAAGATGACCAGCACCACCGGCTCCTCCAGCTCCTCCAGCCCATGGGACAGATCCGCCATGGACTGGACTGTTCTGGACACGCCGTCCAGATAGTGGTTTAAAATGTTACAGCTCTCCTCCGACAGCCCTGAGCCGGCGGGGGTGAGATATTCCCCACCCTGCATGGGGGTGTTGTCATAGGGGCCGTGGTTCTGGTAGGAGACGGAGAAGGAGAAACAGGGCCCGGCAGGCAGGCGGTCCTCCAACTGGGACAGGATTTCCTGGACCAGTATCGGGTCGGAGTTCCGGACGGCTGCGGTGGGGTCCACCAGAACGCCATAGTGATTTTCGGTAAACCAGTAGTCCTCAAAACCCAGGTACTCGTTCACATTCTGCCGGTTGTAGAACCAGCCGTAGCCCGGGTGGCTGCCGAAGGTCTGATAACCCTGGTCCCGGAGGTACCAGACGTAGGAGTCGGTGGCGGAGCGAAAATCCTGGTGGGCGGAGTATCCGGTGAGGAAGGCCCATTCGGTGTCCACCGTGCCGCCGGCAAAAATATTGGTCAGCAGGTCGCCGGAGACGGACTGCTTCTCCAGGGTGTGCCAGGGGGCGTAGACCTGGAGCACACCCTGCTGGCCGGAAAGCGGCTCGAAGTCTGAGAGGTCGCAGAAGGCTTCCAGCATAACGCCTACAACGGAGACCCTCCGCTCCTGAGGAATGGAGCTGTCCGGGTACTCCGCCAGCAGGGCGGCCGCCTCCTTCTGGCTGTAGCCCTTCGGCGGTGTGGGGAACATGTCCCGGAAGGAGTAGAGAAAGGGGTAGCTGCATCCCTTGGACACAAAAACCTCCACGTCGGACCACTGGTTGATAAAGCGGTCGTTTGCGGCAGCGGCGTAGATTTTGGGGGAGGTGTAAGGCCCGGCGAGGGCCACCGCCATGAGAGCCAGACAGCTCAGCACGCCGAACCACCTCTCCCGCCAGCCCCTTATCCCCCGGGGCATGAGAAATATGGCAAAGAGCAGCCCGGCCGCAAAACAGCCCAGGGCAAACCACACCAGCCAGGTCAAGTCCAGCGTATACCCCCCCACGATGCCCCCGGCTTCGGCGGCCAGCCGCAGGTCGGTGGCCAGCAGAGGGTCAGACCGCAGGCGGATTTTAAAGTAGTTGGCCAGGGCAACCCCTATCGTGGGGAAAAAGCTGCCCAGAAAGCCTGCCCAGGCCCGCCGGAACAGAAAGTAGAACAGCCAGATCAGCAGCACCGGCGGCAGAAGATTCAGTGCCAGGATCAACGGGTGAGACAGATAGGAGCGGAACAGATCCATGCCGCTCAGCTTGACATAGGCGGTGGCGGAAAAGAGCAGGGACAGCACGCCGATACAACAGCCCAGCCCCGTCAGAGCCAGGGTCATCCAGATGTGGTGCGCCCGGCCATACCGTCCCTCTGTGCCGGGGGGCAGGCGCATGATTTGCAAAAGTATTTTCATGGAAATTCCTCATAATTGAAAACGCCGCGTATTCTAACAAATTTAAAATACGCGGCGTTAACTATTTTTCTTTAGTACGCCAGCTTCTCCTCCAGCCAGGCCTTCAGCTGGCTGATGGGCACGCGGACCTGGTCCATGGTGTCCCGGTCCCGGATGGTGACGGCGTGGTCAGCTTCTTCGGTGTCGCTCCCAACGGTCTGGAAGTCCACGGTGATGCAGTAGGGGGTGCCCACCTCGTCCTGCCGGCGGTAGCGCTTGCCGATGGACCCGGCGTCGTCGTAGTCCACCATAAAGTACTTGCTCAGCTCGGTCTGAATCTCCCGGGCCTTGTCCCCCAGCTTCTTGGACAGGGGGAGCACGGCGCACTTGAAGGGGGCCAGGGCGGGGTGCAGGCGCAGGACGGTGCGCACGTCGTTCTTCTCGGCGTCCACCACCTCCTCGTCGTAGGCGTCGCACAGGAAGGCCAGGGTGACCCGGTCGGCGCCCAGGGAGGGCTCGATCACATAGGGGATATAGTGCTCGTTGGTCTCCTGGTCGAAGTAGGTCTGATCCTTGCCGGAGGTGGTCTGGTGGGCTTTCAGGTCGAAGTCGGTGCGGCTGGCCACCCCCCACAGCTCGCCCCAGTCGGTGAAGGGGAAGGCGAACTCGAAGTCGGTGGTGGCGTTGGAGTAGTGGCTCAGCTCCTCGGGGTCGTGGTCCCGGAGCCGCAGGTTCTCCTCCTTGATGCCCAGGTCCAGCAGCCACTGGTGGCAGAAGTTCTTCCAGTAGGCGAACCACTCCAGCTCCGTGCCGGGCTTGCAGAAAAATTCCAGCTCCATCTGCTCGAACTCCCGGGTGCGGAAGATGAAGTTGCCCGGGGTGATCTCGTTGCGGAAGGACTTGCCCACCTGGCACACGCCGAAGGGCAGCTTGCGGCGGGTGGTGCGCTGGACGTTCTGGAAGTTGACAAAGATGCCCTGGGCGGTCTCGGGGCGGAGGTAGACGGTGTTCTTGGCGTCCTCGGTGACCCCCTGGAAGGTCTTGAACATCAGGTTGAACTGGCGGATGTCGGTCCAGTTGAACTTGCCGCAGGAGGGACAGACGATCTGGTGCTCCTCCACAAACTCCTTCATCTGGGCCTGGGACATGGCGTCCACGCTGTGGCCCAGGACGAAGCTGTTCTCCTGACACCAGTCCTCGATGACCTTGTCGGCGCGGAAGCGCTCCTTGCACTCCTTGCAGTCCATCAGCGGGTCGGAGAAGCCGCCCACATGGCCAGAAGCCACCCATACCTGGGGGTTCATCAGGATGGCGGCATCCAGACCCACGTTGTAGGGGTTCTCCTGAACGAACTTCTTCCACCAGGCTTTCTTGATGTTGTTCTTCAGCTCCACACCAAGGGGGCCGTAGTCCCAGGTGTTGGCCAGGCCGCCGTAGATTTCGGAGCCGGCAAAGATGAAGCCTCGGCCCTTGCACAGGGCCACAATCTTTTCCATAGTCTTTTCGCTGTTTTTCATGTTGTAATCTCCTTATTATGATAATTTGTTCCTATTATGCCAGTTATAGAGATAATTGGTGATAAAAACTCCAGCCAGATAGATATATGGGACGACCAGAATATTCCATATCAAGCAAAACGGCTTAATAAAGCAGCCCGCCAAAATGATGGGGAGAATTACCCCAGCCAGTACTGAACCAATCAAACGCCTGCACCAGCCCAGCCACCGGTTGACCTTCTCATCCGGCCACTTTGTCATCCTTTCGCTGCGGTATTCAAAGGAAACTCTCCCGGAAAACCAGGCAAGACCAATGAACGACAGCCAGATAAACCAAGGATGCTTTCTTTTCATACTGTCCTCTCTGATACCCAGCGGGCGGATAATATCCGCCCCTACTGGGGGTCGATGGTGCGGAAAATAGATTTCAAGCCACCGTTTTCGTACAAGAACTCAAGCTGTAACGTCAGATAAACCAACTCGCCGC
>CANPFP010000152.1 GCA_947573385.1 uncultured Bacillota bacterium
CTGGCCCTGCCGGTGCGGCCGGTGTCCAGGGACCTGCGGGTCCCACAGGTCCTACGGGTGCAGTCATATATACGCAACATGGAAACAGCTGAAAATATTCATGAAACCAAAAGATATTTCCCCTTTCTATAACATTTTAAGCAGGAAGTTACGCCACCTCCTGTTTTTTATGCTCAAAAGGAGGCGAGCACTGTGCCGGAGGCCATCCTATCAGATTATTTTTACGGCGACGAATCCGAGCAATTTGTATTCTTCAAAATCCCCCGCCAGCTTATCACCGACCCAAAATTCAAGCACGTCTCCACCGACGCTAAACTGCTATATGGTATGCTGCTGGACCGCATGAGCCTGTCCGCCAAACACGGCTGGTACGACGATACCGGATGTGTCTACATCTATTACACCGTGGACGAGATATGCGGGGACATGGTATGCGGGCGGGATAAGGCTATGAAGCTGCTGGCCGAGCTGGACAACAAAAAGGGTATTGGCCTGATCGAGCGTGTCAGGCAGGGCCTGGGCCGTCCCTCGAAAATCTATGTCAAGCGTTTTACCACCCGGAAAGCGCCCCCAAAGCCGACCTCTCCGCCCCCTGAACCTTTTGCGCCCATCTCTGAGGTCGATTTTTCCGACGTTCAGAAGTCGGAAAATCCGACCTCAAAAGGTCGGAAAAATCCACGTCAAGAGGTCGAAGAAATCGACCCAAGTTATACTAAGAGAATCCAAACTGATTTTATCCAGCCTTATCCATCCATCTCCCCCCGACAGCCCCCCGAGGGGCCGATGGGGATGGATCGATACGAGCAGAGAGAGATCATCAAAGAAAATATCGGCTATGAACAGCTCCAGCGGGAGATTCCGTTTGACGATGTGGAAAGCCTTCTGGAACTGATCGTGGATGTAATATGCAGCACCGCCGCCACCATGCGGATCGGCGGAGAGGTCCTACCAGCGGAGACTGTCAAGCGGCGGTTTCAGCAGCTTGACGGCGAGCATATCAGGTATGTCGTCGAATCCATGCGGCAGACCACAACAAAAATCAATAATATCCGGGCCTATCTGTTGACAGCGCTTTACAATGCGCCGGTGACGATAGGCCCTTACTATACCGCCGCCGTGCGGCACGACTTTGGGTGAATGAAATCCCACCGTGGGACGCGATTCCATCCCAAATCATAACTTCGTGTTAAATATTCAAATCCCACCATGAGACGCCATTCCAATCCAACTTTTGCTGTTGGAAAGATAATGAAATCTCACCGTGAGACGCGAATTTTAACAAAATAAATGCCATAAAGGAGGTAAATTGAATGGCAAACGAAAACAGCAAACCCCAAGCGCAGACCATTCTCCTGGCAAAAATTCATGACCTGCCCGGCGTGTTCATCAGCAAGCAGCCGGACAAAGCCTACGGCGGCCTCGTTACCAGCATCCAGGCGGGAGGCGTCAAGGAACCGGTGATTCTTCGGCTCCGTGAGGACGGCGAGTACCAGCTTGTGACGGGCTACCGCCGCCGCCGGGCCAGTGAGCTGGCCAAGAAGCAGGACATCCCCGCCCTGGTGTACGACATGACCCCGCAGGAGGCCATCGACTACCACAAACGGGTGCAAAAACAGCCTGGCCTGCCTGTCCCCGGAAAACTGTTGGAGCCCCCTGTTTTGGATAGGAAAGCGGAGAAACCCGACATCAAGGGTACGGAAAATCCGACCACTGATCCCCAAAAAGTGGACAAACCCGCTGACCCGGCTAAGGACGGGAAAGCTCAGGAGGCCACCGCACCCAAGGCCGGGGAGAAGTCCGCTACCCCCGTTGCTGGGGATAAGCCTGAGAAGGCCCCGGCCCCCGCTGACCCGGCCAAGGGCGGCAAGGCTCAGGAGGCCACCGCACCCAAGGCCGGAGAGAAGCCCACTACCCCCGCCGCTGAGGATAAGCCCAAGGAGGCCTCGGCCCCTGCTGATCCGGCCAAGGACGGAAAGGCTCAGGAGGCCACCGCACCCAAGGCCGGGGAGAAGTCCGCTACCCCCGCTGCTGGGGATAAGCCTGAAAAGGCCCCGACCCCCACTGACCCGTTCAAGGGCGGCAAGGCCCAGGAGGCCACCGCACCCAAGGCCGGGGAGAAGCCCGCCACCCCCACAGCTGGAGACAAGCCCAAGGAGGCCCCGGCCCCCGCTGACCCGGCCAAGGGCGGCAGGACCCAGGAAACCACCGCACCCAAGGCTGGGGAGAAGCCCGTTGCCCCCGCCGTAGGGGATAAGCCTGAAAAGGCCTCGGCCCCCGCTGACCCGGCTAAGGGTGGCAAGGCTCAGGAGACCACCGTACCCAAGGCCGGAGTGAAGCCCGCCACCCCCACAGCTGGGGACAAGCCCAAGGAGGCCGCTAAACCTATCATTGCTGTCACCGGCCCCGCAGCCAAGGGTCCCGCTGGGACCGCTATCTCTCAGGTGTTCGACGAGCGTCTTTCTCCCCCGGATGAAAAGGCGCTGAAAGGCCTGCCCGTGCCCAAGGAGGGCGAATCCTTCTTTATTACCCTCCACCCAGCTTACCTGGAAAAGTCCAAGTTTAATGTCTTTTCCGTGGACCAATCCAGTGAGAATTTCCGGGAACTGAAAAAGTCCGTGGAGCTGGTAGGGATCAAGGACCCTGTGCTGGCCCGCCTGAAACCGGAGGGCGGTCTGGAAATCTTGTCTGGCCAGCGCCGCCACCTGGCAGCCCTGGCCCTGAACTATCCCGTCCCCACTATCATCCAGAAAATCGACGACGCTGACGCCAAGATCATTGTGGCGGACGGCAATCTGCACCGGGATAAAATCTCCATGTATGACCTGTCCCGGGCCCTTCGGATGAAGATGGAGGGCATGAAGCAGAAATCGGGCCGCCGCAAGAAGGGCACGTTCAAGGCCGAGGAGCTGGACAGCGATGAAAAGCTGGCTCAGGAGATGGGAATGAGTGTCAGTAAGCTGAACCGTATGCTCCGCCTGTCTGAAGCCACCAAGGATGTGTGCGCCCGAGTGGACGACGGCTCCCTCCACCTGTCCACCGCATCGGCTATCTCCTTCCTGAAACCTGAGAATCAGGATGAGGTGCTTCACTTGATGGACCTGGGCTATAAGGTCAAAAATGAACAGGTGGAGCGTATGAAAAAGGTGGATAAGGCCGGGAAACTGGATGAAATGACCATGCGGGATATTTTGGACGATAAGGACATCAAGCCCAAGCTCCCGCCTGCGCCCCCGGCACCCACGCCTCACCAGCCTGTCCAGGTGGTGGACGGCCAGACTACCACCCTCCAGGGCGGCCAGATCATTCCCCCGTCCCCGGACGTGAAGCCCGGTCCTGAGCAGACAGCAGGCGCACAGCCTACACCCGATACCGCCTCCCCCGTCATTCCTTTTCCCGGTACGGTCACTCCCACTGCACCGGAGGCAGCAGCTCAGGCTCCAACCGCTGACACCCCGGCACAGCCCAGCCCCGCGCCTGCCTCTGGAAACAGCCAGGAGGAAAAAGAGCCCTTCAAAGGCGCTCAGGAGCGGCCCGAGATTACCAAGGTCATTCTGACCGGGGACCGCCTGCGCAAGTATTTCCCCGACGTGTCCATGACGCCCCGTGAGATTGAGGAAAGCGTCTACGACGCCTTGGAGGAGCGCCGCCAGCGGCAGATCAAGGCCCAGCAGAAGGACGCTATTTTTCAGCGGGGAAAAACGCCGGGGCGATAATGGAATTTCACGCCAATATTGCCAACCTGGGCAAGTATAGCGCCGGGCAGCTGGCCGAAACTATTTTATCTTTTCCCGCCACGACAGAACAGGTCCAGGTGGCCCTACGGGAGATAGGCGTGGACGGCCTTCGGTATCAGGAGATTATCATTTTGGAGTGCCGTACCAGTATCCGGGGACTTGACGATAAAATAGGTGACTTTGACCACATTGACGAGCTGAATTACCTTGCCTCCCGGCTTGCGGAGCTGACGCCGGAACAGCGCAGCAAGTTTTCCGCCGCCGCCGAGCATGACGAGTACGGCGGCAGCTTGCAGGATTTGATCAACCTCACCTTTAACCTGGATTGCTACGATCTCCTTCCCGATGTGAAATCAGACGAGGACTACGGTCATCATCTGGTGGACACCCATCGGGATTTTTTTCTGCCCAAACCGGCCCGGCTCTACTTCAACTATGAATCCTACGGCGAGTGTACCGCCATCAATGAGGGCGGCTGTTATACCGTCCAGGGCTACATCTTCAACAACCGCCGCATACCATTCAAAGAAGTTTACGACGGCCAACACGTCCCGGAACAGTACAAGGTATTCCAGTACCCCATCCAACAGAGGATCAAAGCGGCCCGGCCCGGCAGGAGCCGGGACAGCCCCGGCCATAAGCGCCCATGAGGGCGCTTTCTTATGTCCAGAAAAAAGCGGGCCAGGGTAGAAAAGCCGCCACTTCATGTTGTTTCCCTCTCAGGCGGGAAGGATAATGAATAGAAAATCAAAATGGAAAGGACCTCCTTAAAAATGCGGAAA
>CANPFP010000153.1 GCA_947573385.1 uncultured Bacillota bacterium
GGACCACCTGAGCGAGGCGGGGCTGACCGGCTTGCAGCCGTAAAAAGACGGGCGGCATGTAGGGACGCTTCAGGAAGCGTCCGGCACGGCTGCGGTAACAAATAAACGGACGCATCATGATGCGTCCCTGCAAACGGGAGAGAGCGAATTATATGTCAGAATTGCAATTTACCGTCCCCACCCTGTTTGGCCTGGAGGGGGTGTGCGCCGACGAGGTCCGGCGGCTGGAGCTGCCCCAGGTGAAGGCGGAAAACGGCCGGGTGCTGTGTACCGGGTCGGCGGCCGACCTGCCCCGGCTCAATCTGAACATCCGCACCGGGGAGCGGGTGCTGCTCACCCTGGGGACCTTTCCTGCCCGGGACTTCGACGCCCTCTTTGAGGGGACCCGTGCTCTGCCCTGGGAGCGGTTTATCCCGAAAAATGGCCAGTTCCCTGTGAAAGGCCACTGTCTCAACTCTGCCCTCCATGCGGTGCCCGCCTGCCAGTCCATTGTGAAAAAGGCCATCGCCGCCCGGCTGGGGAACAAATACGGCTTGCAGACCCTTCCTGAGACAGGGGCGCTGCATCAGGTGCAGTTTGCCATTATGGGAGACATGGCCACACTGATGCTGGATACCTCCGGCCCCGGTCTTCACAAGCGGGGCTACCGGGCCCTGGGGGTGGCTGCACCCCTGCGGGAGACCCTGGCCGCCGGGCTGGTCCTCCTGTCCCGGTATAAGGGCCGGGACCCCCTGTGCGATCCCTTCTGCGGCTCGGGCACCATCCCCATCGAAGCGGCCCTTATCGCCAGAAATCGGGCCCCGGGCCTGAACCGGTCCTTCTCTGCGCAGAGGTGGATCTGGCTGGACAAGCAGCTTTGGCTGGATGCCGCCGGCGAAGCCATGGATAAGGAATTTGACGGAAGTTATGAAATCTGGGGCGGGGACATCGACCGGTCCGCCGTGGACCTGGCCCGGCACAACGCCGAATTGGCCGAGGTGGACAACATCGTCCGCTTCGACGTGGACGATGCCACCCGTTTCCACTGGGGCGGGATGTACGGCCGGGTGGTCACCAATCCACCCTATGGCGAGCGGGTGATGGAGCGCAAGGAGGCCGAGGAGCTGTACCGGGCCTTCGGAAAGGCCTGGGACAAGTTTCCAGAGGGCTGGAAGCTCTATCTGCTCTCCTCCCACACCGAGTTTGAGCGCACCTTTGGCAAGAAAGCGGACAAGAAGCGCAAGCTCTATAATGGGATGCTGAAGTGTGATCTGTTTATGTATCTGTAAGCTGTGCGCAGGGGCCGCCAGGCGTTGCCCTTTGTAAGCGGGTGACCGCAGGCCACCCCTGCCACATCCCCAAACAGTCCAAAAGGAGAGAGGGACTGTCTATGAGACATCTGTTCATCATCAACCCCGCCGCCGGGAAAAGGGAATCCACCCCCCATCTGGAGACCCTGCTGGACAAGCTGTCCGTTCCCCACGAGGTGATGTACACCGAGAAGGAGGGGGACGCCCGGCGGTTTACCGAGGAGACGGTCCGGAGCGGAGAACCGGTGCGTATCTACGCCTGCGGCGGAGACGGCACCCTGAACGAGGTGGTCAACGGCGCGGCAGGCTGTGACCATGCGGCTGTTACCAATGTTCCAAAGGGGACAGGAAACGACTTTTTAAAAATCTTCGGTCCCGGCTACCGGAGCCTGTTCTACGACTTGGAAGCCCTGGCCGTCGGGCCCCAGACACCTTTCGATCTGATTGACTGCAATGGCCGGCTGGGCATCGACGTGGTATGTGCCGGGGTAGATGCCCGCATTGCTGCCGATGTCCACCGGTATAAGGGCTGGTGGTTCATCTCGGGCATCGGGGCGTATAGCCTGGCCCTGCTGGAAAACATCTTTTTCAAGGGCATCGCCCGACCCATGTCGGTACATATGGGGGATATCCACTGGGAGGACAGGCCCGCCTCCCTGCTGTGCGTGTGCAACGGCCGGTACTACGGCGGGGGCTTCATGCCGGTGGGGGAGGCTATGCCCGACGACGGGGTGCTGGATATGCTGCTGGTTCGGAAGGTGAGCCTGTTCACCTTCCTGCGCCTGGTGGGTAAGTATGCCGGAGGGCTGTACCGGCAGTACCCAGAGCTGATTCTGAACTATCACGGGGATGCAGCAGCTTTCTCCGCCAAAGAGCCCATTACAGTAGTGGTGGACGGGGAGGTCATGCGGGATACCGCCTTTACCGTCCGGCTGTCGGAGAAGAAGGTAAATTTTTTCTATCCCGCCGGGGCGGGATATCAGGTGGATGTTAAAACGGATTCGTATACCGGTGTTGGCACAACAGAGATGAACAGGAGGATAAAATGGGACGCTTAATTCGCACGTTTTTAGTGAATGATCAAACAGACGGACTGAAAACGCTTGAGATTTCCAATATGACCATAAAAGCAACCGTATTTCCCCGTCCCTTTTTAAAGGAGTTTTTGGCACGGGATGAAGCGGGACGCCCTGGTGTTTATATGCTGTATGGCAGCGAAATTGATTCGAGTGAGAGTCCCATGCTGTACATTGGGGAGGGTGACCCTGTATCTGAGCGGTTAAAAAGTCATGGAGTAAAAAAGGATTTTTGGACGGAAGCGTTTGTCTTCACCTCAAAGGATGACTATCTAAGCAAAACACAGATCAAATATCTGGAATCAAAATTGATTGATCTGGCAAAAGAGACAAAACGCGTGAATCTGGACAATGTCAACGCTTCGTCTGTGCCCACGATATCGGAGGTGGATGAAGCGGAGGTACAGCAGTTTTTGGACGCAATCCAGCTCTTGGTCCGGGTACTGAATCTTCCCTTCTTTGATCCCTTGTCCTATCGCTCCAGACCGCCAAAGGATGATGAGATCATATATGAATACAGGGTTAAGGGCCACCTTGGACGGATGGCGATTCGCGATGGAAAATATGTTTTGCTGGCTGGATCCACGGCGGCAAAGGAATTTCGTACATCGGCCAGTCAGAATATCAAACGGTATCGCATGTCACTGGAGGAGGATGGAGCAATTACAGCCGGGGAACAGGAGGGAGAACTTATCGTTGTGCGGGATATTCCCTGCGATAGTCCCAGCAGGGCCGCCGTCATTATCTGTGGCGGGAGTGCGGCAGGGCCGGTTAAATGGAAATACAATGGAAAGACCTTAAAGGACCTTGAGCAGATGCAGCCTTAGCACTCTAATCCTTTGTTTGTGAACGAAATGTAAATCCTTTCAAATCAACCCCCTATTTTTTAAAATTGGGGGTTGATTTTTTTGCCCAAAACGGTTATTATCTTAACTGTACTTAGCACTCGAAAGAACAAAGTGCTAAACACAAGATTGTTAGTCCAAAAAATTAAGTCATATAAGGAGGAACCCATTATGAAACTCAAACCCCTGGCTGACCGCGTCATTGTGAAACTGGTGGAGGCGGAGGAGACCACCAAGGGCGGCATCATCCTCACCGGCGCCGCCAAGGAGAAGCCCGAAGTGGCTGAGGTCATCGCCGTCGGCCCCGGCGGCATGGTGGACGGCAAGGAGGTCGTCATGACCGTGAAGGTGGGCGACAAGGTCATCACCAGCAAGTATTCCGGCACCCAGGTCAAGCTGGACGGCGAGGAAGTTACCATCGTCCGCCAGAACGACATTCTGGCTGTTGTGGAGTAAACCATTGATCTGAATTATATTGGAGGTAATGCTTTATGGCTAAAATCATTTGCTACGGCGAGGAGGCCCGCAAGGCTCTGGAGAAGGGTGTCAACCAGCTGGCCGACACCGTGAAGATCACCCTGGGCCCCAAGGGCCGGAACGTGGTGCTGGACAAGAAGTTCGGCGCTCCCCTCATCACCAACGACGGCGTGACCATCGCCAAGGAGATCGAGCTGGAGGATCCCTTTGAGAACATGGGCGCCCAGCTGGTGAAGGAGGTCTCCACCAAGACCAACGACGTGGCCGGCGACGGCACCACCACCGCCACCCTGCTGGCTCAGGCCATCGTGGGCGAGGGCCTGAAGAATCTGGCCGCCGGGGCCAACCCCATGGTCATGAAGAAGGGCATCGCCAAGGCCGCCGCCGCCGCCATCGAGGCCATGAAGGCCAACAGTCAGAAGGTCAACGGCTCCGATGACATCGCCCGGGTAGGCACCGTCTCCTCCGGCGACGAGACCATCGGCAAGCTCATCGCCGAGGCCATGGAGAAGGTGGGCCACGACGGCGTCATCACCATTGAGGAGTCCAAGACTGCTGAGACCTCCTCCGAGGTGGTGGAGGGCATGGAGTTCGACCGGGGCTATATCACCCCCTATATGGTCACCGATACCGAGAAGATGGTGGCCGAGCTGGACGACGCCCTTATCCTCATCACTGACAAGAAGATTTCCAACATCCAGGAGCTGCTGCCCATTCTGGAGCAGGTGGTTCAGTCCGGCAAGA
>CANPFP010000154.1 GCA_947573385.1 uncultured Bacillota bacterium
CCGCCAACCCCTGATATTACAAGGGTTGACGGGTTTCTTTGTGGACTTCCTTACGGAGTGTCGTCCTTGTGGGGCCGCTTGTAAGAATATGCGGTCGGCAGACCGTTTCACCGCGCCTTGAGGCGCGGCCAATATCACGCCCTTATAGGGCGAGTGCAGGCCACCCGTTTTACGGGTGGTCCTGACTAGCGGCAGCAGCAGCTGTTAGCGCTGCTGGTAGTGGTAATCGTATTGGGCGGGAAGAACTCGTCTACAGGGAACTGGACCTGACGGAACATATCGCAGGGATCCTCCTGGCAGTGGTCCTCGCCGCAGCTGCAATCCTTGGTGGGGATGCAGTAGTCATAGGCGGGGATCAGCAGTTGGGTATCCCGCTCCATACGGATGATGGAGAACTGGCCCAGGGTGATGAACAAACGATGTTGGTCGCCGCTGGTAATCAGTTCGTCGCCGAAGCAGGACGCTACCGCCATGGGGATATCCACACAGCCGCAGTCGCAGGGGCGGCACTCACAGACATCCACCAGTTTCAGGTTCAGAATCAGCGGGTCCACCGCCTCCACAACTGCGGTAGGCAGATTGGACTGCGGCACACACTGAATCTGCTCCTCACCTCTGGCTGAGCTGAAGCTCTTAGAGCCGCTCTCACTGCCAAAGAGCACAGCACGCTTGCTGAACACGGCCAGACCACAGACCTGGACGGGGCGGGCGGCGCCCACAAAGGCGTCGGCGGTGATACGGTAGAAATACCGCACATCCACGGTATAGAAGCCCCTGTTAAATGTTACCGGCTCCACATCAATGTACGCGTACAGCAGCTCTGCAGTCCCAGCCTTAATAGACTGAGCCCGGTCGATTACCTCCTGGGAGCAACGGGTGGGGTAAACGCGAAGATCTTCCACACAGTCCTTATCCCGGCACGAATCGAAGATCTTTTTCGTGTGTATGCACACGGCCTCCCGGATACTGCGATCGTCGCAGACGGGGCCGGGCACGACCTTTTCTGGCATAGAATTCCCTCCTAGATTTGGATGGTTACGGGCGGGTAAACGCCCATTAGGGGTTTTGCTTACAACACATCTTATGTAACAGACAGGTTTTGGTGCGGGGCGACCGGTTTTTCTCTTGCCCTTTTTCCCCTTTGCGGCTATAATAGATGATACCAGCTATCTACAAGAAAGGAGCTCCGCCATGTCTCCCATCGGTTTTATCCAGGACGATTTAGACCTGAAGCTGTTGGTCCTATATATCATGGACCGGACTGCCGGCCCCATCACCTTTTTACAACTGTTCGAGCTGGCCCTGTGCGACGCGGGGGTGGACTACTTCTCCCTTACCCAGGCGGTGGATCACATGGTCGCCACCGGCCAGTTGACAAGAGAGGAAGACCGTTACTCCATTACGGACAAGGGCCGGCGCAACAGTCAAATTTGTCAGAGCAGCCTGCCCCGGTCGGTACGGCAGCACTGCGACGACAACCTGATCCAGGTCAATCAGGTCTTGCGCCGTGAGTCTCAGATCCGTACCCAAATTATAGACCGGGAAGACGGCACCACAACCCTGTGCCTGACGCTGGAGGATGACACCTCTCCCCTGCTCCATCTGGCCCTCTTCTCCCCCAGCCGGGAACAGGCGGAAGCCTGGAGCAGAACTTACCAAGCGGACCCCTCCGCCCTATACCTGAACATCATCAAGCTACTGGAGGAACAACATGAGACGTAACGACCGCGCACAAGACCGAAACTTTTCCCTGGCCCTCATCGACCGCTGCACCCACGGAGTAATGGCCATCTCTACTGGAGAGCCTACCCCCTACTGTCTTCCCTTGTCCTTTGTTCGGGTGGGAGAGGACCTTTACTTCCACTGCGCCCGGGAAGGCCGAAAAATTGGCCTGCTGCGTCGTTTCCCCCAGGTGTGTGTCACCTTTGTGGGGGACGACCGTCCCACCTTTGTCCCTCCGGCCGAGTATACCACCTACTTTCAATCCGCTATTGTCACCGGAACCGCCAGCGAAGTAGATGACCCCCGAGAAAAGACCGAGGCCCTGCGCGTCCTGTGTCAAAAGGTGACGCCCGACCACATGGACAGCTTCGAGAACGCCATAAAAGACAGCCTGGCTGTCACCTCCATCTGGAAGATCCATATGGAGGATATCTCCGGCAAGGCCAAGCTGCCATAGAAAAACGCCGCTCTTCTGTTGTGAAGAGCGGCGTCTCTGTTATCATTTGGAAAGCGGCTTGGTTTTTCCCATGTACTCCTGTGTTGCTACCGGCAAATTTCGCACGCGCAGCCCATGGACCACCAGGCGGCTGACGACGCTGTAAATCATAGCAAAGACAGGTACTCCCAGCACCATCCCGGCAAAGCCAAACAGGCCGCCGAACAGCAGAATGGAAAACAGCACCCAGAAGGAAGCCAAACCGGTGGAGTCACCCAAAATTTTGGGCCCTAGGATGTTGCCGTCGAACTGCTGGAGGGCCAGAATAAAGACAGCAAAGTAAATAGCCTGGATGGGGTTGACCAGGAAAATCAGCAGTCCACAGGGGATAGCCCCAATAAAGGGGCCAAAGAATGGGATAATGTTGGTCACGCCCACAATAACGGCGATGAGAGCCGGATAGGGAAACTTGAAAATGTTGCAGCAAATCAGGCACAAAATGCCAATAATCAGGGAGTCCAACAGTTTACCGTTGATAAAACCGCTCATAATCCGGTAGGCGTTGCGCACCTCTTCCACAATAAAATCAGCAATATCAGTACGGAACAGGCTGTAGACAATTTTCTTGCTCTGAGCGCTGAAAATATCCTTGCGTACCAGCAGATAGACAGACACAATCAACGCAATAAGCAGGTCCTTCACCAACACCAGGAAACCCACCACCATACCGGACACCTCAACCATCATACCGGTGAGGTTGGGCCAGATCGTTGTGCGCACCCACTGGAAGGTAGTTGCTACTGACTCGAGATTTGGCAGAATATCGGCGTTCAGCCATTGCTCCAGAGATGCGGCAGCAGAGTTGTAAACCGGCATAATGGCTGTCTGGATATCGGGATTATCCTCTAAAAAGGTCTGAAGCCAGATTTGAACGCTCTCAATATAGTCCGGGATGGACTGAACCAAGCCGACCACGCTGTCATACACCTGGGGCAGCACCATCGCCATCAGGAGATAAAACAGGAAAAAAGCTATCATCAAGCTGAACACCGCAGAGACAAGGTTGAGAAAAGCGTGGCTGCCGCGGTCCTCCATTCGCTTGTCTGGCGTTATAGATATGAGAAATTTTAGAATTTTTCGATGGATGGGCAGCAACAGAAATGCGATTACCGTACCCATAAAAATGGGGCGCAGAATACCTCCCAGCCGTTCCAGAAAGCCAGTGACTTCCCTTACATGAAACAGCAGAAAAAACAACAGCATCGACGCAGCAATTACCCCAAAGGCAACAATCCCCGCGGACAGATAGGGGTGCCTGTCATTATGCTTCACTGTAGTCCATCACCTTTCTTTACACCTTCAGCTCAGTATCTCCCCGGTCCAGCACCCCGGCGTACTTCTTCAGCACCGGATCGATCTGCCCGGTCAAAAATTCCTCCACCTGCTCCGGGCAGCGGCCGATGTAGGCGGCCGGGTCCAGATGGGCGGACAGATCCTCTTTCGTCATGCCAAAAGCCGGGTCGGCAGCCATCAGGTCAATGAGGTTATTGGACAGACCCAACTCCTTCACATAATAGCCTGCCTTCTGAGACAGCACCCGGATGCGTTCGTGGAGCGCCTGCCGGTCCCCTCCCCGCTTGACAGCGTCCATCAGGATGTTCTCGCTGGCCATGAAGGGCAACTCCTCCAACACATGTTTTTCGATCACCTTGGGGTGGACCACCAGCCCGGCGGCCACATTGGCCCAGATATTCAGGATGGCGTCCACCGCCAGAAAGGCCTCGGGGACACTGAGCCGCTTGTTGGCCGAGTCGTCCAGAGTACGCTCGAACCACTGGGTGGCGGCGGTGATGGCCGGGTTGCCCACATCCACCATCACATACCGGGCCAGGGCGCAGATGCGCTCGCACCGCATGGGGTTGCGCTTGTAGGGCATGGCCGAGGAGCCGATCTGGTTTTTCTCAAAGGGCTCCTCCACCTCCTTAAGATGGCACAGCAGCCGCAGGTCGGTGGCGAATTTGCTGGCACTCTGGGCCACCCCGGCCAGGGTGGCCACCACGTTGTAGTCCAGCTTGCGGGAGTAGGTCTGCCCACTTACAGGGACAACGGCTGTAAAGCCCATCTCCCTGGCAATCTTCTCCTCCAGCAGCTTCACTTTTTCATGGTCGCCCTCGAACAGCTCCAGGAAGGAGGCCTGGGTGCCGGTGGTGCCCTTGGAGCCCAGCAGGGCCAG
>CANPFP010000155.1 GCA_947573385.1 uncultured Bacillota bacterium
TATGGAATTGCAGTTATCCTACCACGGACTTGCAGGATTGTCAATGGTTAATTTACATAAACGGTCATCTTTCCCTTTCTTCCGGCCGCGCCATAAAAAAGCTGAAAGTCCCGGTCGCCACCGTTTTCCCCCCAACATTGGTAATGGTAATCTGAATCACCGACAGCTGCCGCCCCAGCTTTTTGGGGATGGCCTCACAGAACAGGTCCCCCTGGGCTGGGCGCAGGAACTCCATCGAGCTGGAGGCGGTCACGCAGCTGCCTCCCCTGGAGCAGGCGCAGCAGCCCGCCACTGTATCCGCCAGGGTGGCCATAGCCCCGCCGTGAATCATCCCGTGGGGATTGATGGAATCCGGTCCGGCGCGGAGCTCCCCCCGGGCCAGCCCGGGCTGGACGCAGGTCACAACAATCCCGTTTTCGTAGGAAAATTGGTGGGGGCTGTTGACGATTCCCGCCACCGGGTATATTTTTTCTTCCATATGCACACGCTCCTCCCGGCAAAAGTGACCAAGGCATTGTACCACATTTTTCCCTCCCGCGCAATCCAAAGCGTCTTTCAGGGCATAGGATGGGATAGTCCCCCGGACTATTTTTCCAGCAAAGGAGTCTTACATCATGGAATTAAAAGTTGATCTTCCGGCCCTGCGCGGGCAGGACATCGACCCCAACACCTTCCAGCGGGTCTGGGACCGGGTAATGCCCAACCAGCCCGCCCCCCGGTCCGACGCCATCCCGGACAGCGCCGTCCCCGCCCAGCCCACCGAGCCCCCGGAGGAGACCCCGCCTGTAGAGCCGCCCCCGGTGGAACCGCCGGAGGAGGAGCAGCCCCCTGTCACCCCGGACCTCCCCCCGGTGCCCGACTGCCCCGCCGAGCCGGTATGCCCCGACTGTCCTGCCTGCCCGGACTGTCCCCAGTGTCCCGACTGTCCCCAGTGCCCGGACTGCCCCGATTGCCCCGCCTGCCCGGACGTACCCGACACCCCCGACACCCCCACCTTCTGCCTGGGTGAGGCCTCCCAGGGGGACGCCGCCCGGCTGGAGACGCTGATGACTCTGGCCCAGTCCGGCGCGGCCGCCGCCCGGGCCATGACCCGCAGGGCCAGCGGCCCCTGCGCCCGGGCGCTGGCCGCTCTGGCCTGCGACCACCGCTCCGCCTTCCGCCGGCTGTCCGCCGCCTACTTCCTCATCACCGGCCGGCGTTACGCCCCCCGCTGCGCCGCCCCCACTCTGCCCGCCTCTCTGCCCCTGGCTCTGCGGCAGCAGTTCCTCTGGGAGCAGCAATGGGAGCAGCAGAACAAACAGGCCGCCCAGGCCACCGCCGACCCCTGCCTGAGGGAGCTCTACCTGGAGCTGGCCCAGGAGGGGGCCTACCACGCTGGCACCATCCGCTCGCTGCTGGAACAGATGACTTGACTTTCCCCTACCACACAGGGTAAACTGTACTGTACAGGGCACGCATCATGTAGGGACGCATCACGATGCGTCCGCCCCCATTCTGCCAACGTCGCCCTAAAACAGTTTCGGACGCTTCGTGAAGCGTCCCTACCCAAACTCACACAAGAAAACGAGGTGCGCTATGATCCAGACCTTCGACCTTTCCTATCCTTCCTCCGACGGAATCCATTCCGTCCACGCCCGGGAGTGGGTGCCCGAGGGCGCCCCCCGCGGGGTGGTGCAGCTTGTCCACGGCGTAGCGGAGCACATCGGCCGCTACGACCAGGCGGCCCGCTTCCTGGCCGCCCACGGCTACGTGGTGTGCGGCGAGGACCACCTCGGCCACGGTCTCACCGCCGGGGGCAAGTTCGGCTATTTCGGTCCCAAAAACGGCTGGGACCTGGTGGCCCGGGATGTCCGCCGCCTGCGGGAGCTGGAGGGGGAAAAACACCCCTCCCTGCCCTATGTGATCCTGGGCCACTCCATGGGCTCCTTCCTCACCCGCACCTATCTGATCCGCTGGCCGGGCACGGTGGACGCCGCCGTCCTGTCGGGCACGGGCCAGGAGTCCGCCGCCGCCGTGGCCTCCGGAAAGGCGCTGGCCGGAACCCTCTGCAAGCTCCGGGGCTCCGATTATGTAAGCAGGAGACTAAACGACCTGCCCTTTGGCAGCTACAACCGGGCCTTCAAGCCCAACCGCACCACCTCCGACTGGCTCAGCCGGGACGAGGCGGCGGTGGACGCCTACCTGGCTGACCCGCTGTGCGGCTTTCTGATCACAGCGGCCATGTTCCGGGACATGATGGGCGGCCTGCAATTCATCGCCGACCGGAACAACCTGTCCAAAATGGCAAAGGGGACCCCGGTCTATTTCCTCTCCGGCGACCACGACCCGGTGGGCTCCATGGGCAGGGGAGTGCGGAAGGTGGCGGGGATGTTCCGCGCCGCGGGGTGCAGGGACGTCACCGTAAAGCTCTACCCCGGCGGCCGCCACGAGATGTTTAACGAGACCAACCGCCAGGAGGTCTTCCAGGACCTGCTGGCCTGGATCGAATCCAAGCTGACATAAAAGCCAGGCCCGCCAACGGCGGGCCTGCCCTATTTTTCACTGCATATGATGGCGGCAATCCCCATAACCAGGGACATCCCCAGCAGCCCCAGGCGCGCCTGTCCCCCGGCCTCCGGCGGTGGTACAGCCCCCACACCCAGGAAACGAGGGTCAGGGCATGAAACACCATAATATACGGAAACGGGTGATAGCGGTCAATGTGCGCGCCAGTCCAAACAGCCCCGCAAACAGCAGGACACATCCCCAAAACCGCCCATTCTTCCAGATTTTCTCCAAAACACCGCCCCCTTTCCTCCAGTATAGCGGACCGGAGGAAAGGGGGCAAGTCATTGGACATAAGAGGTCGATTTTCCCGGATAATCGGTCAAAACTCCTTCCGTCCCCCGCAGGACAGGCCGTTGATGGATAAGGCCACAGCGGTTGAATGCTGCCACAACCGCCCATAGGGCAAGGGGTATACCTTTGCCTATCCCCTTCGGGAATAAAACAGAATCCCCCCGCCACCGGACTTTGTCCGGCGGCCCTCCCCCCTTTAGCAAGGGGGGCTTTTCAGCGAAAATCGGACCGTTTCTCCTCCAAAGGCCCCCTTGCTAAAGGGGGCTGGCATTTGCGCAGCAAATGACTGGGGGATTCCGTATTTCCCTATCCCCTTCGGGGATAAAACAGAACCGGGATAAAACGGGACCGGCAAAACCGGCCCCCCTTCCATCACACATACCCATACATCCCCCGCACCGACACCTCCCCGGCGGAGACGGTCTCCCGCTTACCGTTGTACAGCTCCACAACCAGGTTAAAGTTGTCGTCAATCTCCAGGGCGAAGGCCTGCCGGCGGGCGGTGGGGGTAATCAGCTGGACCTGGTGGCCGGTGGTGATGCAGTCGGCCCGATATTTGGCCAGATACTCCCCCCGGTCCTCGGGGTAGCCGGCGTACATCCGGTCCAGGGCCAGCACAATCTGGGCGGCCAGCTCCGCCCGGCGCACCGGGCGGCCCAGAATCTGAGACAGGGAGGTGGCCATATCCCGGATTTCCGGGGAAAAATCCTCCGGGCTCTGGTTCACGTTCACCCCGATGCCCGTCACCATATAGTCCAGGGTGTTGGTCTCGCTCTCCAGCCCCAGCTCGGTGAGGATGCCCACCAGCTTTTTCCCCTCCAGCACGATGTCGTTGGTCCACTTGATCTGGGGCCGGACCCCGCAGCAGGCCTCGATGCCGTCGCACACCGCCACCGCCACCCAGGCGGTGAAGTCGCCCACCCGGGCCGGCTCCAGCTCCGGGCGGAACAGGGCGGACAGATACAGCCCCGTTCCCCTGGGGGACTGGAAGGACCGCCCCCGGCGGCCCCGTCCGCCGGTCTGCTCCTCGGCCGTCACCACCAGCCCCTCGGGGGCGCCGTCCATGGCCCGGCGCTTGCACTCGGTGTTGGTGGAGTCGATCACGTCCAGACACAGCAGCTGCGAGCCGATTTTCGCGTCAGACAGCAGGCCGAACAGCTCCCCCACCCGCAGGCGGTCGGGGGCGTCCTCCAGACAGTAACCCCGGTTGGGGGCGGAGGCAATGGTGTACCCCTCCTGCCGCAGGCCCTCGATGGCCTTCCACACCCCGGCCCGGCTGATGCCCAGGGTGCGGCTCATGGTCTCCCCGGACAGATACGCCCCCTGCCGCTCCCGCAGCAGGGCCAACACTCTTTCACGGCTCACAGCGGTGTTCCTCCTCTCGTCTCCATTACAGACAAGTGGGCCCGGGGGGGGGGCAGGATGTAAATTGCACAAAAGTTTTTTTTTAATCCGAGTTTGGACAAATTTATTTAGAAACAATCACGAAGGACCCCATAAAA
>CANPFP010000156.1 GCA_947573385.1 uncultured Bacillota bacterium
CTGATACCCCATTTCTTTTTCGAGCGCCAAAGATCATAACTCTCAATCAGCACATCCTGCCTGGCGTAAGCCGACTATACCACAAAGAAACGCTAAAATCAATAAAGTCAACTGAAAGGCCCTTATAAACCGTCGCAAATAAAAAAGACAGGGGGTATTCCCTTGATTCCTTCGCAGGAAAGCGGGGGGACTTTGACCACTTTTTGTCCCTGGTGAATCAGTCCGGGCTGCCCTCCGAGCTGCTGCTGCAAAATGTCTGGTCCCCCTCCGTGCCCCATGCCCAGGCGGTGTCTATCGCCCTGAACGTGGGCCGGCAGCTGCTGGGAGGAGCGGGAGCCATCCGGGTCCACGGCGGCGGCTTCGGCGGAACGATTCAGGCCTTTGTGCCCAATGACATGCTGGAGGGCTTCAAAGCCGGTATGGAACGGGCTGCGGGCGAAGGAAAATGTCATATCCTGCGCGTCCGTCCCCAGGGCGGCTGCGTGGTTGCGGAATAAAAAGGAGGAGCTTACAATGGCAATTCTTGTATTGGGTGGAGCCGGCTACATCGGCTCCCACACTGTGTATGAACTCATCGACGCCGGCCGGGACGTGGTGGTGGCCGATAACCTTCAGACCGGCTTCAAGACCGCCGTCCACCCCAAGGCCCGGTTCTACCAGCTGGACATCCGGGACCGGGCCGCTCTGGATGTACTGTTTCAGGCGGAAAAAATCGACGGGGTGATTCACTTCGCCGCCTCCTCCCAGGTGGGAGAATCTATGTCCGACCCGTTGAAATACTACGACAACAACCTCCACGGCACGATGGTACTGCTCCAGGCCATGGTGGCCCACGGGGTGGACAAGATCGTCTTTTCCTCCACCGCCGCCACCTACGGGGAGCCGGAGCAGGTACCCATTCTGGAGACCGGCAAGACCGTCCCCACCAACTGCTACGGCGAAACCAAGCTGTCTATGGAGAAGATGATGGCCTGGACCAGCAAGGCCCACGGTTTGCGGTATGTGGCTCTGCGATACTTTAACGCCTGCGGTGCCCATCCCTCCGGGGCAATTGGTGAGGCCCACAATCCCGAAACCCACCTGATCCCCGTCATCCTCCAGGTGCCCAACGGCCAGCGGGAAAAACTGTCCATCTTCGGCGGCGACTACCCCACCAAGGACGGCACCTGTGTCCGGGACTATATCCACGTCACTGACCTGGCCCAGGCCCACATCCTGGCTCTGGACTACCTGCTCAAGGGCGGAGAAAATAATGTATTCAACCTGGGCAACGGCGTGGGTTTCACCAATAAAGAGGTAGTGGACGTGGCCAGGAAGGTCACTGGCCACCCCATCCCCGCCGAGATCGCCCCTCGTCGGGCAGGTGACCCCGCTCAGCTGGTGGCCTCCTCCGAGAAAGCCAAAACCATTCTGGGCTGGAAACCTCAGTATGCCGATTTGGAGGTTATCGTGTCCTCCGCCTGGAACTGGCACAAGGCCCACCCCCACGGCTTCGAGGAGGAAACAAAATGATTGACAACGCTGTCTCCAAGCTGGCGGCTTATGCCCTGCAAACCGGCTTGATTTAGGAAAACGAGTACACCTGGGCCATCAATACCATTTTGGATACCCTGAAACTGGACAGCTATACCGGCCCCGGTCAGGACTGGGGCAAGCTGGAGCTGGCCCCCATCCTGGAGGAGCTGCTGGATTATGAAAGCAGCTGGCAAGTTTAAGGAATCACTGATTTAATTGCCGGACGAAAAGAGATGTGATAAAATAAGAAAAAAGGGGGACATGAAATGAAACAGGAAAGTTTCAGCGACATGGAATACAGCTGCCGGAAAAAGAAGACAATACTACCGTTTCGACCCGCCTGAAGTTGCCGTTAAGGGCGCGGGGATCTACTGTGAATCCATTTGTGAGAAATTGCGGCCGACGCTGTATTCCCTACGTTCCCCCAGCAGGAGGATAATCCGGCGTCCCCATCACGAAGAATACCAAAACCGATCAGAGCCAGGGCGCCGTGAACACGGCGCTCTGGCTCTTTACGTTTATCGGGAAGTAAGGAAAGCACATTTTACCGGGTAACCTGTGAATACCATCTGCTCGATAATCCAGTATCCTATATCTGCCCGGTGATACCAAAAAAGCTGCAGATTCCGTCAGCAAGGGTAAAATCTGTGGACGGCTCCCCGCCCTCGTCTGCCGGGAATTGGCCGGGACCACCCTGGGGAGGTTGAGGATGATTCTGACCCTCCGGCAGCTCGGGGGGCTGCTGGCCGTCAGGCATCTGCGGCGGTTCTCCGCCGTTTTCAGGGCGCTGGGGAGGCTCCTGACCCTCGGGTGGCTGAGGCCCATCTTCCGGAAGTTCCATCCCCTCCGGCGGCTGAACATCCATACCGCCGGGCCGGTCTCCGCCGAAGCCGCCGCTGGTGTGCCCGGTGTACTGCTGGACTGCTCCGTCCACCTTTAGGGTGTAGCTCACATCCTGCTCCAGCTCCGGAGCGGAGTAGAGAATGGATTGAGCGCCTTTCTCCAGAGTAAAGGACAGGGAGGTCCCCTCCAGCTCCACTAAGGCCCCTGCGGGCAGGGCGGACGCGAAGGACAGCTCTATGTACAGCTGCTTGGAATCGGAGCTCACCGCGTCGTTGCGCACACCCAGGGCCGCCACCTTGCCCCCGTTGATAAGAATCTCACCGTCGGCGTCCAGACCGCCGTCGGGACTGTGGTCGCTGGCCATGGAGCAGACCGCGCCGCCGTTGATCACAATATGGCCGTTGGAGTCGATGCCGTCACCCTCCTCGCCTAAACCGGCGTTGATTTGCAGCGCACCGCCGTTGATGGTGGTAACAGACACGTTGTCCTCGTTGGTATTGATGCCGTCGTTCTGGGCCTGGATATTGATCTGCCCGCCGTTGATGGTCAGATGGAGTTCGCTGTCCAGTCCCTCGTTGTCCGCCACAATGGACAGCGTGCCGGTTCCCTCCGTCTCTCCGTTGATATTCATGGACATTTTGGAGTAGAAAGCCCCGTCGTATTTATGGAGCTTCTTGGTGGTGCCCTCCTTGTAGATTCGGGCCACATAGGAGCCGTTTACCTGATTGACAGAACCGTCGGCCAACACCACATTAGCGCCGGCCGCGGAGGTGTCCACGTCGGCGGGCTGAACAGAGTAGTTTTCCATCTCCTCCTCGTCATAGGCCACCCAGGTCTCGTCGCACTCGTATACGTTGTAGAAGATCACCGCCGGGGCCACGGTGCAGGTGATATCCACCCCGTCCAGCACCAGCGTGACTACGGCCTCCGGGTCGCGCTTGGCCTCGCTGCCCAAGTCTACGGCCAGCTGTCCGGCGGACAGGGCTCCCGACACCCGATAGGTCCCCGTCTCTCGGATGGTGACCACCGTGTGGGCGTCCGCTTCCTCCTGGGTGTGCATGTCGGCCTGGGTACCCTCACCGTAGTCCTCTCCGGTATTGTCGTGGTAGTAGACAATATCGTTGGAGAGGGTCACCGCTCCCTCGCCATTTAGAGACAGGGGCTGTCCGTCCAGCTTGATTTCCTGGTCGGACAGGGTCAAAGTCCGCTCTCCCTCCCGCTGGCCAGAGGAACTGGTTCCACTGGGGGCGGAGCAGGCGGTCAGGGGCAAAACCGCAGACAGAACTGCCGCAAGGATCTGCTTTTTCATTGGATCAAAACCTCTTTTCTATTGGAAATCGCTCCTAAGAGTATCACAAGCCGACAGAAAAAGTCTGAAAATTCTGTAAGAAATCTATTGCAAAATTATAAATAAAAGCTACTGAGGAGGTGAAGAAAATGCCCTATATCCATTTTACCGAGGAACAGAAGTTCCAGGCCAGCGAGGTGGACCTGGCAGAGTTCCTCTATCAACGCCGATTTGAAATTGTAAGAAAACGCCTCAGAAATTTTGTCATTTTTCAGCGGAGCGGGGGTAACAAAAAATGGTCATGCCGGCAAAAACTTCATTCCACTGAGAGAAGGTTTTGTTGGAGGTAAAGAGGGTAGACGTCAGCGCCTTGCACACTGCGTTGATCTGAACGGCTTGCACGTCCTCGGCATCTTTGCACTGGAACAGGCCGTACAGCTCCGCCTGGGGGTCCATGAATCGAGACTCATAAGACCCGTAAACAAGTATCATTTACGACTAGACTCAATGGAGATGAAAGGGTCAAGTTCCGGTGCATAAATCAGCACCGCAATTTTTAGATGCCATTTCCGCCCAAAAAACGGAAATCCCCTGGAATTTTAATAATTCCAGGGGGTTCCTGTGGCAGCCGGAGAAGGATTCGAACCCTCACAAACAGAGTCAGAGTCTGTCGTGCT
>CANPFP010000157.1 GCA_947573385.1 uncultured Bacillota bacterium
CCGCCTGTGACAAGGTGTACGATAAAATCACCCGATACGCCGAGAAGCTGGTGGCTACCGGCCAGGCCATTGAAAAGGAGTTTGGCATCCCCATCGTCAACAAGCGCATCTCGGTCACCCCCATCGCCCTGGTGGCCGCCGCGGCGGAGACGGACAGCTATGTCCCCTTTGCCCAGGCCCTGGACCGGGCCGCCAAGACCTGCGGGGTCAACTTTATCGGCGGCTTCTCTGCCCTGGTCCAGAAGGGGATGACCGACGCCGACCGCATCCTGATCCGCTCCATCCCCGAGGCCCTGGCCGTCACCGATATTGTCTGCGCCTCGGTCAACGTGGGCTCCACCAAGGCGGGCATCGACATGGACGCTGTGGCCCTCATGGGCCGGACCATCAAGGAGCTGGCGGAGCGGACCGCAGACCGGGGCGGCTTCGGCTGCGCCAAGCTGGTAGTGTTCTGCAACGCCGTGGAAGACAACCCCTTTATGGCGGGGGCCTTCCACGGGGTGGGCGAGCCGGAGCGGGTCATTAACGTGGGTGTCTCCGGCCCCGGGGTGGTGTACCACGCCCTCCAGGATGTTAAGGGACAGCCCTTCGACGTGGTGGCCGAGACGGTGAAGAAGACCGCCTTCCGCATCACCCGCATGGGCCAGCTGGTGGCCCAGGAGGCCAGCCGGCGGCTGGACACCCCCTTCGGCATTGTGGACCTGTCCCTGGCCCCCACCCCCGCCATCGGAGACAGCGTGGCCCGGATTTTGGAGGAGATGGGTCTGGAGGTGTGCGGCACCCACGGCACCACCGCCGCCCTGGCCCTGCTCAATGACGCGGTGAAGAAGGGAGGCGTGATGGCCTCCTCCCACGTGGGCGGGCTGTCCGGAGCCTTTATCCCGGTGAGCGAGGACGAGGGCATGATTGCCGCCGCCGCATCCGGGGCCCTCACTCTGGACAAGCTGGAGGCCATGACCTGCGTGTGTTCTGTGGGCCTGGATATGATCGCCGTCCCCGGCGATACCCCCGCCGAGACCATCTCCGCCATCATCGCCGATGAGGCCGCCATCGGCATGGTCAATTCCAAGACCACCGCCGTGCGCATCATCCCTGCCCCCGGCTGTACCGTGGGGGATACAGTGGAGTTCGGCGGCCTGCTGGGCTCCGCTCCCGTCCAGCCCGTCCACCCGTTTTCCGCTCAGGCTTTCATAGAGCGGGGGGGACGCATCCCTGCCCCAATGCAGAGCCTGAAAAACTAAAAAATTCAGGGATATCGCAAGGATATCCCTGAATTTTTTGTGTCACTCGAACCAGGCCACGGCCCGGACGGGGGAGCCGTCGCAGCTTTCCAGCTTCAAGGGGAAACAGCTGAACCAGAACAGGCCGTCGCCGCACTGATCCAGGTTTTTCAGGTTCTCGATATTGACAATCTCCGTATCCCGGAACAGCTCCCTGTGCCGGGTCAGGTTGACATCGGCAATGGGGTCCAGGCCGATCACGTCGAAGCCGATTCCCTTATAATTCCCCGCCTTAATGTAGGCCAGCACCTCGCTGTCAATACAGGGGTAGTTGCCAAAGTAGGCGTCAGTCCCCCATTTTTTGTCCCAGCCCAGGCGGAACAACAGAAAATCCGCCTGAGCCGCCTTCTCCCCATACCGCCGGACGTGGTCCATGGTGATATCCTCCCCCTCGGCCAGCCCCACGCAGTCGATGACCAGCGCTTTGCCGATAAATTGCTCCGGGGGGAACCGGTCCAGGGTGGTCCTGCCGGCAAAGAGGTGGGCGGGTGGGTCCATGTGGGTGCCGGTATGGGTGAACATGGTGAGCAGAGTCTCTTTAAAGCCGTCCTTTTCATAGCTGTTGGCCGGGAGAAACTTCGGGGGCTCTGTGCCGGGGTAGACCGGCATGTTCTCATGGATGGTATGGGTCAGATCAATTACCTTCACAGTTCAGCCCTCCTGTGTTCCGGCCGGTCAGTGGTTGGCCATTTCGTAAATTTTCAGGAAGTCCGCCTCCTGGAGCACCTTGGCTGCTCCCTTCTTCCCGCCGCAGGCGATGTGGAACATGTGGGCCATGGTGGAAAGTTGCTCCTGAGTGGGGGCGATGCCCAGCTCGGAGAAGCAGGTGGGCATCTGGATGGAGCGGTAGAAGTCCTCCATGGCCTGGATGCCCTTCAAAGCCACATCCTCCGGGGCTCCGGTGTTCTCAACGCCCATTACATTGACGGCAAACTTGACAAACCGGTCCAGGCAGTCCCGGTAGACATATCGGGCCCAGCTGCCCCACACGGCGGCCAGGCCGGCCCCGTGGGTCACGTCGAACATGCCGCCCATCTCGTGCTCCAGGCCGTGGGTGGCCCAGTCGCCGCCGTCGCTGCCGCAGCCGGTGAGACCGTTGTGGGACAGGCTGCTCGCCCACATAATCTCCGCCCGGGCGTCGTAGTTGGCGGGGTCGTCCCGGAGGATGACGGCATTCTCCATCACGGTGCGCATCAGGCCCTCGGCCAAACTGTCGGTAATAGCCATGGTGCCGTTGGGGGTAAAATACCGCTCCATGGTGTGCATCAGGATGTCGGCGCAGCCGCTGGCCGTCTGGTAGGGGGGCAGAGTGGCGGTGAGCTCCGGGTTCATGATGGCGAATCTGGGGCGGCAGAGGTCGCTGCTGTAGCCCCGCTTGATGCCGCCCTCGTCCTTGGTGATCACCGAGCTGTCGCTCATCTCACTGCCGGCGGCGGCGATGGTGAGCACTACGCCCACAGGCAGGCAGGCCTTGGCCTGACGGGCACGGTCGTAAAGCTCCCACACGTCGGCGTCCTCGGCCAGACCGTAGGCGATAGCCTTAGAGGAGTCGATGACGCTGCCGCCGCCTACTGCCAGGATGAAGTCCACCCCCTCTTTTTTACAAAGCTCGATGCCCTGATACACCAGAGACAGCCGGGGGTTGGGCACCACGCCGCCCAGCTCGGTATGGGCCACGCCCTCCTGTTCCAGGGAAGCCTTGATCCGCCCCAACAGTCCGGAGCGCACCACACTGCCGCTGCCGTAGTGAATGAGCACCTTTTTGCAGCCCTGGGCCTTCACCAGAGTGCCGGCGCGCTCCTCGGCGTCCCGGCCAAAGACCACCTGGGTGGGGGTGTAATAGCTGAAGTTAAACATGATATTTCCTCCTGTACGGTTGATAGGGAGATTATACCACAAAAGTTTCTTCTCTACAAGGAAATGCCTTCCCCTTGTTTCCAGCGAAAATCTGGAGTACAATAGGAAAAATCAGAGGGGGCGTATCCATGAAAACCATCGCGGTTATAGACGACGACATCCACATCGGCAACGTTCTGGAGGAGCTGCTCCAGCGGGAGGGCTATGCCGTAATCCGGGCCTACTCCGGGACGGAGGCGGTGCTGCTGCTGGAGCGGCAGCGGCCCGACCTGGTACTGCTGGACCTGATGCTGCCCGGCCTGTCCGGGGAGGAGGTGCTGGCCAAAATCCAGGGGACGCCGGTGATTGTGGTCAGCGCCAAGGTGGGGGTGGAGGATAAGGTGAGCCTGCTCCTGAACGGGGCGGTGGATTACATCACCAAGCCTTTCGACAGCCGGGAGCTGCTGGCCCGGGTGGCCGTCCGTCTGCGGGAGAGCGCCGCCGCCGGCCTGTCCGCCCCGCTGGAGACCGGCCCCCTGCGGTTGGATTCCGCCTCCCACGCCGTCACGGCGGCGGGGGTCCCCGTTCATCTCACCAAGACGGAGTACGCCATCTTAAAGCTGTTCCTCCAGAACCCCGGCCAGGCCATCGCCAAGTCGGTGATTCTGGACCGCATCTCCGCCGATACCCCCGACTGCACCGAGAGCTCCCTGAAAATCCACGTAAGCAACCTGCGGAAAAAGCTGCGGGACGCCACCGGACAGGACCACATTGAATCGGTGTGGGGGATCGGGTTTAAGCTGAATCCATAAATCTTTCCTGTTTCTTTACCCTTTTCTTACCCGTTCTCTTTACCCTTTGGGGGTAGACTGGGGCCACTCAAGAAAAGGAGGTTTTCTCTATGGACTACATTCTCACCGCCGGCAGCCTGTGGAAGTCCTACAAGGGCTTTCACGCGTTGAGCGGCCTTAACATGCACGTGCCCAGGGGGTCCGTCTACGGTCTGGTGGGACGCAACGGGGCGGGCAAGACCACCCTCATCCGCCTGATCTGCGGCTTGCAGGCTCCCACCTCGGGCAGCTACACCCTGTTCGGACTGGACAGCGCATCCAAAGAAATCCACAAGGCCCGCCGGCGCATGGGGGCGGTGGTGGAGACCCC
>CANPFP010000158.1 GCA_947573385.1 uncultured Bacillota bacterium
CCGCCCCGGAACAGGAAGGTGCGCAGGAAGGAGATGAGGGCGGACACCGGCCCGTTGCACAGGGCGGTGAAGAAGGCGGAACCATAGATCCCGAAGCCCACAAACAGGTAGCTCAGGGCGAAGATGCGGAAACCGTGGACCGTCAACTCCAGCAGCTCGGGGCTGTAGCCCACAAAGGCGGCGGACAGGGGCCGGGCCAGCAGCTCCGACGCTGCCACCATTGCCAGGGAGGCCAGTACAATTACCGCCATGCTCTTGCGGAAGACACTTTTTAGCTCGTCCCGGTTGTCCGCCCCGAAGTGGAAGCTGACAATGGGGCCGCTGCCCATGGAAAAGCCTAGAAACACCGCAGCAAAGGCGAAGTCCACATACATCATCACCGAGTAGGCCGCCACCCCCTGCTCCCCGATGATGTGCATGAGCTGAAGGTTGAACAGGATGCTCACCACCGAGGCGGACAGGTTGCTCATCAGCTCGGAGGAGCCGTTGGCGCAGGCGTTTTTCAGCTCCCGCCAGTAGAGCCGGGTCGGGCACAGCCGCAGGGCCCCTCTGGGAGGTTTGAGGAAATAGGCCAGGGGCAGCAGCCCGCCCACGGCGTAACTGAGGACGGTGCCCCAGGCCGCTCCGGCGATGCCCATGTTCAGGGGGCCAATGAGGAGGTAGTCCATCACAATGTTGGTAACCCCGGCGGCCAGGGAGAAGAACAGGCCTGTCTTGGGCAGCTCGGCGGTGACGAAAAACACCTGAAAGGCCACCTGGAGCATGAACACCGCGCTCCCGCCCAGCAGGATGCGGCCGTAGGCGATACAGTCGTCCATCAGTAGGTCGCTGGCCCCGGCCAGCCGGGCGATGGGCTCAATCAGCAGCGCGCCCCCCACGGAGAAGACCGTGCCCAGCGCCAGCACCACCAGGACGATCATGGAAAAATACCGGTTGGCCAGGTCGGGCTTGCCCTCCCCCATGGTGCGGGCCACCACGGCGCTGCCGCCGGAGCCCAGCATAAAGCCGGCGGCCGACAGGATCATGGATACCGGAAAGATGATATTCACCGCCGACAGGGCGTTCTGCCCCACCAGATTGGAGACAAACAGGCCGTCCACCACGCTGTACACCGAGGTGAAGATCATCATGATAATAGAGGGCAGGGTGAAGCGGAGCAGTTTGCTGTATGTGAAGTGGTCAGAAAGCTTGATCTGCATATTCAAATTATTCCTCCTGGGGTGTGTTTAAAATGGCCTCAGACTCCCGGAGCAGCAGGGACAGATATTTGCGCTCCAGGGCCAGCAGGCTGGCCCGCTCCTCCTCGGCCAGGCCGAGGAAGGCCCCTCTCTCCACCTCCAGCGTAGGGCGGATGGCCCGGTCCGACAGGGCCCGGCCCCGCTGGGTGAGCTGGAGATATTTTTTCCGCCCCGGCCCATCGGTGAGGCAGATGTGGCCGGAATGCTCCAGCTGTTTCAGGGCGGAGTTGATGGTCTGCTTGCTGAGCATCAGCGTGTTGCCAATGTCGGTCTGGGTGACCGGACCCGGGGCGGTCTCGATGGAATACAGGACCCAGAAGGCGGCGTCAGACAGTCCGGAGCGCCGGGCCAGACGGCGGTAAAAGTCATCTTCCTCCTTATAGGTGCGGTTTACTTCGGTGATGAACTGCTGAAAGGTCAGCTCCTCCATGGCGGGTCCTCCTGAAAAAGAATATCCGAAACCGGACTTACAACAGCCTAGTCCGATTTCGGATATTTGTCAAGTATCTTTTGAAAAAACAGAGAGGGGAGATCCCCTCTCTGTTATGGCTCTGATTTCTTCAGTTTATACTGTCCTTCGCCGCTCTCTACATATTTAATCATTTTGATATCTTATTTCACCATAAGTCCCGCTGCAATGTCAATAATCCGCCCGGCGGCCTGCTCCTTGGACATGAGGGGCAGCTCCTCCATGCCCGCCCGGGTGATGACTGTTATTACATTGGTGTCAGTGCCGAAGCCGGCTCCGGCCACCTTCAGGTTGTTGGCGCAGATCATATCCAGATTCTTTTTCTCCAGCTTGGCCCGGCTGTTCTCCACCATGTTTTGGGTCTCCATAGAGAAGCCGCACAGCACCTGTCCCGCCCGGCGGCGCTCACCCAGGTACTTGAGGATGTCCTGGGTACGTTTCAGGGAGATGGACAGATCAGCGTCTTTCTTTTTCAGCTTGTCGTCGGCGTACTGGACGGGGGTGTAGTCAGCCACGGCTGCGGCCTTGAAAATGAAGTCGGCCCAGTCCTGCCGGGCGGCCACCACCTCGAACATATCCTGGGCGGAGACGATATTTGCCACCTCCACGAAGGGGGGCGGAGCGATGGAGGTGGGCCCGGAGATGAGGACTACCTCTGCCCCGCGGAGCATGGCCAGCCTGGCAATGGCATAGCCCATTTTGCCGGTGGAGTGGTTGGTGAGACAGCGCACCGGGTCCAGGGACTCCTGGGTGGGGCCGGCAGTGACCAGGACCCGCTTTCCCGCCAGGTCGTGGGGCAGGGCAATTTGACGCAGAATGTGCTGGAGGAGGAGTTCCGGCTCGGGCAGCTTGCCTGCTCCCACCGCCCCGCAGGCCAGACGGCCGGAAACAGGGGAAATCACCTCCCAGCCGTAGCGGCGCAGGATGTCCAGATTGTCCTGTGTGACAGGGTTTTCAAACATTTTGGTGTTCATAGCGGGGGCGATGAGCTTAGGACAGGTGCAGGCCAGCACCGTGGTGGTGAGCATGTCGTCGGCCAGACCATGAGCCAGTTTGGCGCACACGTTGGCGGTGGCGGGGGCAATCATCACCAGGTCGGTCCGGTCGGCCAGGGCGATGTGCTCCACCTGATGGGAGAAGTTCCGGTCGAAGGTGTCTACCATGCACCGGTTTCCTGTGAGCTGCTCAAAGGTGAGAGGGGCAATAAACTGAGTGGCGTGGGCGGTCATGACCACCTCTACATTGGCGTGCTGCTTCACCAGCGCCGAGACCAGCGCCGCCGCTTTGTAGGCGGCAATGCCGCCGGTGACCCCAAGCAGAATGGTTTTTCCCTTTAACATGAAAGATTCCTCCTTCGTTTCCCTACAGGGGGAGGGCCCCCGGTGAAAGGGGAATTCAATTACCGCCCGGCGGCATACTGGCCCATATTGATATCCAGCACCGGCCGGCCCGGGCCGATCAGGGCATCCTCAAACCGGCACTTCCATTGGAGACTGGGCTCGATATGCCCGTCCACCATGCCGTCGATGGTGTCCCCATCCTTGATGGGCCGGCGGTTGTCCAGGCAGTAGGAGGCAATATTGTAGGCATGGGTCACCACCCAGTTGGGATCCATGCTGTGGAAGTGATATTGGAGATCCTCCATGTAAAGCAGAGACATGCCCAGAGTGTCCACCACATGGTCGTTGGTGCCGCTGATGTTGAAGAAACGGGCATTGACGATATAGCGGATGTACCGGTCCAGGCCGGTGACCTCTCTGCTGCGCACCAGGTCGGCAAGGATCAGCTTGCCGGTATTGAGAGAGTACACCGCTTCGCAGGTGGGAAAGAGCTCTACCAGGGCCTCCAGGTAGTCCATGTCGAAGTCGGCCCGCTCCAGGGGGTCCAGGGCGCCAGTGAGCATGTCATTGGCAAAGACGCAGTATTGGCACTCAGACAGGATGCGGTCCCGGTCCTCCAGGCAGTCCCACATCTGGCTGCGCTTCATCTCGTCGATGGTCTCCGGGTGGAAGGTGTCGCAGGGCATGACGGACACCTGCACCGGGCCTTCACCGTTGCTGAACTTGGCGATGTGCTCCAGAGCCGCGAAGAGAGCGATGTCCTTCATGGAGCCGGACAGCTTGTCGCCGGGCTTCGCCGCATCCACCTTGCCGATATACCGCTCCAGCACCTCGGTCATCCGCTCCAGAGAGGGCATTTCGCACTTCTCCTTCATCAGCAGCTGGACCATGAACACCCCGCCGGGACGGATGGAGGGGTCCATCTCGTCCAAAGGAGATTTTTTCTCTTCCGGCGCGGGCTCCGGCTCTTTCTCCGGCCTTTTCTTTTTGAACAGTCCCATATTGTTTTCCTCCTTGCTTGTTGTGGATCCGATGGGGCTATTATACAACGGGTTCCGGGAGATTGCAACAAAAAACCCGCCCCGGTGAGGGGCGGGTGGAAGGGGGCTGCTTACACCTTGGGGCCGGCGGCCACCAGGGCCTTGCCGGCGTCGTTGCCGGTGTACTTCACAAAGTTCTTCACGAAGCGGCTGGCCAGGTCCTTGGCCTTGGTGTCCCACTCGG
>CANPFP010000159.1 GCA_947573385.1 uncultured Bacillota bacterium
GGGAGTACGAGCGGGCGGTGGAGCGGCAGCTGGTGCGCCAGGCGGTGGACTCCCTACCCGGCCCGGACCGGGAGGTCTTTATCCGCCACTACTACTACGCCCAGACGGTGGCGGAGATCGCGGACCGGATGGAAATGAACCAGTCCACGGTGAAAACCAAGCTCCGGCGGGGCCGGATGAAGCTGAAAGACATTTTGACAAGGGAGGGGTTTCTCCGTGAAGCGTAACATTTCGGACCTGCTGGACCGCTATCCGGCGGAGGACGTGGAATTGGGCGGAAATACCCCCTATTCCCCAACCAGAATAAAGGAGATTACCATGAAAAAAATTCATACCGAGGCAAAATCCAGCAAGAGGGGCTTTCAGCCCGCCCGCCTGCTCGCCGCCGCCGCTGTGGCGGCCGCCCTGTCCGTCTCCGCCCTGGCGGCGGGGCGGCTCTTGGGGGCTGGGGAGCTGTTTCAGGACTTCTTCCGGCCGGAGGAGGGCGCCCTGTCCCAGGGGCAGGTGGACGCCATGGACCAGCTGGGCCAGGTGCTCATCGGAGCGGGGGAAAACACCCCCGCCCCCGCCTCCAGCAACGGGGCCACCATCACCCCCATCGCCGCCATCGCCGACGAAAACGTCTACTACCTCCGCCTGCTGGTGGAGGCCCCGGCGGGGACCGCCCTGCCCGACCTGGACGAGGGCCACTACTACCAATTCTTCGGAAACGCCCCCGGGGAAGCGCTTACCCTGGACGCCGCCGACGGGGCCAGGTTCGGCTACAACATGGACCGGACCGTCCTGGCCGACAGCGAGCCCAACGACAACCGGAAGGAGTTCGTACTCTGCTTCACCATGGGCCACGGGGACGCCAGCGGCGTGAAATTCAACGACGGCGGCTCTAAAATCCTCACCATCCCCGGCCTGTGGGTTCAGGACGCCCAGAAGGGATACACCCCCGTGTTCACCGGGGAGTTCCGGTTCGACATCGGCCTGAATTTCCAGTCCCAGAGGGTGGAGCTGGACGCCGATGGGGTTTCCTGGACCGACCCGGTGCTGGACTACACCAACACCCTGGAGTACCTGGCCCTCTCCCCCCTGAGCCTGTCCTTCCGCTACCACACCGACCTGCCGGAGAACAAATATTTCGGTCCCGATGTCTCCATTGCCATCGTCCTGAAGGACGGCACCCAGTTCGTCCCCGGCTTTGATAGCACCCGGGAGATCGTGGACTACCTGAAAGGCTACTACGATATGGAGCCGGGGGACATCCTCCCCCTGCCCGGCGGGCCTGGCCAGGACAACCAGGGCTATATCGCCTTTGACCAGCCCCTGGACCTGAGCCAGGTGGACTATGTGCTCTTCGGCGATGTGAAGATTCCGGTGGGCGCGGAATAATTTCCAGCGCAGCGGACATACTGAACCCACGCGATTCTCATATTCCCGCCGGGACGGGAATCAGAACAGGAGGGTTCATTATGTCCGACAAAACCGACGCCTTTCTCCACAGCCAGACCAGGGAAAACCTTATGCGGGCCTTCGCCGGGGAGAGCCAGGCCCGAAACCGCTACACCATCGCCGCCGGAGTGGCCAACAAGGCAGGGCTGGCCGTGATCCAGGGGGTGTTCCTCTTCACCGCCGACCAGGAGCGGGTCCACGCCAAGCAGTTCTACTCCGCCCTGGAGGACTGCGCCGGCCAGACCGTCAAGGTGGACGGCACCTACCCGGTGGATATCTACTCCGGGGTGCTGGACTACCTGCGGGCCGCCCAGCACAACGAGTATCAGGAGTGGGAGCATGACTATGACCACTTCGCCAAGACCGCCATGAGCGAAGGCTTCCCCCTGGTGGGCAAGCTCTTTGAGAACATCGCCCGGGTGGAGAAGACTCACGGCGACCGCTTCGGCAGGTTCGCCGACCTGATGGAGAAAAACCAGCTGTTTTTCTCCGAGGTGGAGGTCACATGGATGTGCCTGCACTGCGGCTTTGCGGTGGAGGCCACCGCCGCCCCCGCCCACTGCCCCGTCTGCCGCCACCCCCAGGGGTATTTTGTGCGGTTTGAGCTGGCGCCCTGGAGTTGAACGAAAATGGATGGCTGATGATTCAGCCATCCGTATTTTTGAGCGCATTTAGCGACAGCTCCCCTGCTAATTTGAACAGTGCGTCTGACATTACTTTTTCCACCGTAATGCCACCTGCTTGTTCCCCAACTTTTTTATAAAACGTAAATATGTAGTCTGGAACCTCTATTGTTAGTTTTTTCATCTTAATTAGACTTCCCTTCTCAATATTGTCAAATATTTTATATCCCTCTTCATTTTCGGAATCTATTCATTCCAATATTACCATGGCAATAACCTAAAATCAATAGTGGAATGTATATATTCCAAAAAAATTTTTGGAGAGAATAGGGATGTCAAAAAAGCTGAAACAGGATATCTCGATCGGGGCAAACCTGCGGCGTTTGAGAAAACAATCGGGACTTTCTCAGGAAAAGGCTGCCGCAAAACTGCAACTGGTGGGCATTGATATAAGCCGTGAGATCATTTCTCAAATGGAATTGGGTAATTACAGCATAAAAGTCAGCGTATTGCGGGCATTAAAGGATATCTATCAGGTCGATTCTTTTGATGAATTCTTTCGTGACCTATAGAGGTAGAGCAAATGGTGAAGCCAGAGATTGTAGGCCGTGTGTTGACGGAATATCGAGAACGCGAGGGGCTGACCCAGGAAGTGTTCAGCGGCTTGGCCGGGTTAGACCGTACCCATTACAGCAAATTGGAACGCGGCCTGCGAATCCCTACACTTGATACCTTGTTCAAAATTGGTCAAGCTTTGGATATTGCTCCGCATATCATTCTTCAATCCATCGAGGAAGCACACTATGAAGCCAAAATATAAAAACGTTCCGTATTTTACAATTTGTAGAATACGGAACGTTTTCATTTTATCCCTTTTTCTTAGACGCCTCCCGCATCCGGGCGCCGTGGTCCAGGAGGCGCTTGCGCAAGCGCAGGTTCTCGGGGGTACACTCCAGCAGCTCGTCGTCGGCCAGGAACTCCAGGCACTGCTCCAGGGAGAGGGTGCGGGGGGTGACCAGCCGCAGGGCCTCGTCGGAGCCGGAGGCCCGCATGTTGGTCAACTGCTTCTTCTTGCACACGTTGACGGAGATATCCTCCGCCTTGGGGCACTCGCCCACGATCATGCCGCCGTAGACCGGCGTGCCCGCCCCGATGAACAGGGCACCCCGCTCCTGGGCGTTGAACAGGCCATAGGTGACCGCCTCGCCCGTCTCGAAGGCCACCAAGGAGCCGGTGGACCGGCGCTGAATCTCCCCCTTCACCGGGGCGTAGCTGTCGAAGACGGAGGCCATGATGCCCTCACCCTTGGTGTCGGTGAGGAACTCGCTGCGATAGCCGAACAGGCCCCGGGCGGGCACCAGGAACTCCAGCTTGGTGCGGTTCCCCACGGGATTCATGGTGACGAACTCCCCCTTGCGGGAGCCCAGCTTCTCCATCACGGCCCCCACGTAGTCGGTGGGCACGTCAATCACTACCCGCTCGATGGGCTCACACTTCACGCCGTCCACCTCCTGGTAGAGGACGCGGGGGGGCGACACCTGGAGCTCATATCCTTCCCGGCGCATGGTCTCGATGAGGATGGACAGGGACATCTCCCCCCGGCCGGCCACGTTGAAGGAGTCGGTGGCCCCCTCCATCTCAGACACCTTCAGGGACACGTCCTTCAGGGTCTCCCGGAACAGCCGGTCCCGGAGCTGGCGGGAGGTGACGAATTTGCCCTCCCGGCCGGCAAAGGGGGAGTCGTTGACGGAGAAGGTCATCTCAATGGTGGGGGCGGAGATCTGGACGAACTCAATGGGCTCCACCGCGTCCGGGGCGCAGATGGTGTCGCCGATGGTCACATCGCCGATGCCGCTGAGGGCGATGATGTTGCCGGCGGCGGCCTCCTGCACAGGGACCTTGCCCAGGCCGTCGAACTCGTAGAGGGCGGTGGCCTTGGCCTTCATGGGGGCGTCGTCGGGGTGGTGGAAGTTGCACACCGCGATCTCCTGATTCTGCCTCACGCTGCCCCGCTCGATGCGGCCAATGGCGATGCGGCCCACAAATTCGTTGTAGTCAATGGAGGACACCAGCATCTGGAAGGGGGCGTCCACATCCACATCGGGGGCGGGGATATAGTCGATAATGGTCTCAAAGAGTGGCTTCAAGTCGCTGCCCGCCACATCGGGCTGCACCGAGGCGGTGCCCTGCCGGCCGGAGCAGAA
>CANPFP010000160.1 GCA_947573385.1 uncultured Bacillota bacterium
ATTCTGGGCCTGTCCGCCGTGGTGCTCACCACCATCGGCGTGGTGCGGGCTATGCTCTTCCTGCTGGCCCTGTGCGCCGCCGGCGCTGTAGCAGGCAAGCTCTATCTGGACCGGACCGGCGGCAGCGAACCCTCCCCCTCCTCCGGGGGCAGCCGGGTAGCCAAGCCCCGGCAGAGCCACCCCATGGAGAGCGGAAACTACTTCGGTGAGGAGGACCAGTCTGACAAATGAAAACCATCAAGGTAATGACCGTCTTCGGCACCCGGCCGGAGGCCATTAAAATGGCCCCCCTGGCCTTGGAGCTGGCAAGGCGCCCGGAATTTGAGACCATCTGCTGCGTCACCGCCCAGCACCGGGAGATGCTGGACTCTGTGCTGGATATCTTTCATCTAAAGCCCGACTACGACCTGAATATCATGGAGCCCCGGCAGACCCTGTCCACCATCACCGCCAAATGCCTGGGCGGCATGGACCAGGTGCTGGAGAAGGCCAGGCCCGACCTGGTGCTGGTCCACGGCGACACCTCCACCACCTTTGCCGGGGCCCTGGCCGCCTTCTACCACAAAATTCCTGTAGGACATGTGGAGGCCGGGCTGCGCACTTATGACAAGTGGTCCCCCTACCCCGAAGAAATGAACCGGAAGCTGGTAGGGTCCATTGCAGACCTGCACTTCTGCCCCACCCCCTCCAACCGGGACAATCTGGCCCAGGAAAATATCACAAAGGGGGTATTTTTGACAGGTAATACTGTTATCGACGCCCTCCAAACAACGGTTGTAAAGGATTTTTCCTTTTCAGAGAAAACCCTCAATAATTTAGATTATGTCAACCAAAAGGTGATCCTCCTAACCTGCCACCGGCGGGAGAACTACGGCCAGCCCATGACCGATATCATGACCGCCCTGCGCCGGGTTGCCGACGCCTTTCCGGAGACAGAGCTGGTCTACCCTGTTCACCTGTCTCCTGTGGTCCAGGAAGCGGCTCACAAATATTTGGACAACCACCCCCGTATCCATCTTATCGCCCCCCTGGCAGTGGATGAGATGCACAACCTTATGGCCCGGTGCCACATGGTCATGACCGACTCCGGCGGTCTTCAGGAGGAGGCCCCCGCCCTGGGCAAGCCGGTGCTTGTCCTGCGCAGAGAGACGGAGCGTCCCGAGGCGGTGGAAGCCGGCACCGTCCGTCTGGCCGGCGTGGAGGAAGAGACCATCTTCCACATGGCGTCTCAGCTGCTGTCCGACCCGGTTGAATACAACAAAATGGCCCACGCGGCCAACCCCTACGGAGATGGCCAGGCCTGCCGCCGCATTGCTGACGCCATCGCCTGGCACTTTGGCCTGCGGGATATGCCGCCGGAGACATTTAGCGCTTAAATACCCTCTCTTTGAGAGAGTTTTGCCAACTGCACGGAGGTGAGAGACCCCTGGAACAAAAAAATCGACTTGTTATTGTCATCGCCATTGTAGCCCTCATTGTGGGAGCCATTGTCGCCAGCTTCGGTCGGGTGATGTTTGTCGCCAACACTCCAGAGGTCACTCTCCCTTCCTCCAGTGCCGGATCGGGGGATGTCCCCGGGCTGGGGCAGCAGGACTACCAGCGGGTGGAGGTCACTACCCAGACAGTCACTGACGTGGTAGCGACCTTGGCCCGCCCCGCCAGCTACTACCGTGAGTTGACAGTGGAAACCTACTGGACCGGAGGCTCGTCCATCACACAGGTTCAGGTGTGGACAGATGGCGGCTGGTCTCACAGCGTCCAGACTCTGCCCTCCGGGGCGGTACGCCACGACCTCACCGGCGAAAACACCATCTACTACTGGTACAACGGCACTCAGGAGTATGCAGCCGCCCCTGCGGACAAGAAGTCCTCCGACCTTGCCCAGCACATCCCCACCTATGAGACGGTTTTAGCGCTGGAACCCGACGAGATTACCGCCGCCGGTTATGAGCTGAGAGGGGACCTGCCCTGCATCCTGGTTGAGGTGCGGCGAAACGGCTCGGATATACTCCAACGGTTTTGGATCAGCGTAAACAACGGCTTGCTTGTCTCCGCCGAGAGCGAGCAGGACGGCCAGCTCATTTACCGTATGACGGCCTACTCCCCTGTACAGTCTCCATGCCCCACCTCAGCTTCCTTCGCCTTGCCGGACGGGGAGATTCTGCATACGGTGGGGGAATAAATTCACCCCTCTCTGTCCTCCCCCAGCCCCATAAGGAGTGTCAGTCCCAGGGCAATCACCAGGTCCAGGTCATCCCCTTCCGCCATCAGATACAGCATAATAAGCAACAGCAGGATATCGCCAGCGTCTATTCTGTCCAGGCGCAGAGTTTTCAGCAAGCCGGACAGGCTGTCCTTTCCTCCTGACAGGAAGTCAGGAAAGTGGATAGGCGATCCGTTTCTTTGTCCTGTACTGCGTGGATGCTCCAGGGGCCGCTCTGGCTCAATGCGGGCGTAGGAGGTATCCTCCGGGATGTATCGGTTATACACCCTCTCCCTCCTTTCCTCCGAGGGCACCCAGGGCCGCCCGAATCAGCTTGGTCATCCTGGCAATTTGCAGCGCCCGGTCCAGCCGGGCCTGCTTCTCCTCCCGCAGAAAGGGGCGCAGGGCATTGAGCAGGGCAACATTCCGATCCTCCGTGTTCTGCATCTGCCGGATAACATCCATCCCTATTTGAATCATCCTGGGGTCCACCTGTCCCAGCAGGACGGAGAGGTCAGGCATGGTTTGAGATGTCTCTTCCGTCACGGGTATATATGTATCCCCGTCCCTCGATGGGTTTTCCGGTGTGGAGGGCTCCTCCTGCCGGTCTCCGGACAGAGATCGGGCCAGGGCCATGATCTGGTTCATGGCCGCCTGGTTGCCCAAAATGGAATTTAACTTTTCCTCAAACTCCGCCACGGAAGACACCCCCTCTATCAGCCCCCCTCTCCGGGGAAAACATTAGATGTCCTTATTTCAATCCTGCCTGCCTGGCCTGACTGTCAATCCGGTCCACCAGCTCGGCCCCTTCTTTGCTGTGCATCAACTGATCCATCATAGCCATCAGCTGACTGGGGTCTCCTGCTGCGGCCTCCTGAGCCGCTTGCTTGACCTGACCGCTCTGTCTTTGGAGCAGCTCCATCAGCTTCTGTGCGTCGCTGGACTTGGCCAGCCGGGCAATTGCATCACGATTTTTCTCCGATAATTCCATTTCTGTCCCTCCCATAAAAAGTGAATTGGTCCGGAAGCGGGTCCTGGTTCCGCTGACTATTTCAGTATATGCAAAGAAAGGTCCAGGTGACACTGCTTGAAAATTTTGGTCTTTTCCGACTCTCACCGCTCACTGTCCGGCATGTATGCCGCCATCGACCTCCACCGGCCCCAGCAGGTTATCCACCTGGGCGATATGATAAGCGATGCCGAGGAGGTGGCCAAGCACTACCCCCAACTCCCCTTCTGCATGGTACCCGGCAACTGCGACGGCTGGATGATCTCGGTCCCGATCAAGAAGCAGATTACCTTGGAGGGTAAGTCCATTCTCCTGTCCCACGGACACCACTGGAAGGTGAAGAGCGGCTACAGCCTGGCCATCGCCGATGCCCGGGCCGTTGGGGCGGACATCCTGCTCTTCGGCCACACCCACACCCCCCTGTGCGAACAGCTGGAGGACGGTCTCTGGATGATGAATCCCGGTTCCGCCCGGTCCAGCTATGGATTGATTGAAATTGAGGGCGGGACAATCTCCTGCTCTCTCCACCGCACATAGGGCAAAACACTTTCTTAGTACGGCTATGTAAAGAAGGTGACTTTTCTGTGAAAAAGCTGCTCTATATTCTCCTCCACCGTTCGGTATTTGTGTCGCTGGCCCTGCTGGTTCAGATTGCCACACTGGCCGTTATGGTGCTTTCTTTCTCTGCCACAGAAGTTTTCTACTGGTGCTGTATCGCCCTGAGCGTAGCTGCCGCCATTGCCATCGTGGGCAGCCGGATGGAGCCCGGCTATAAAATTGCCTGGCTCCTGCTGATTCTGCCCTTCCCCATCTTTGGCGGAGTCTTCTATTTGATGGTTGGGGGCGGTTATGTTCCTGAACGCACTCGGAAACGGATGAAGGGCATGCTGGAAAAGTCCTTTTTTACCCTGAAAGAGGATTTTAAAGCCGATGATCTTCTTCCTCTGGGAGGTGACGCCGCCGGCCAGGCCAGCTATCTGGAAAGCCGGGCCGCCTGCCCCGCCTACACCAACACCGAGACCGAATATTTTCCCCTGGG
>CANPFP010000161.1 GCA_947573385.1 uncultured Bacillota bacterium
TGCCCAGCACGTCGATCTTAGACACCGGCTCTTCCGGTTCCTCTACTCCCCCGGAGCATTTCACCGTTACCACCCGGCCCAATGACACGGCTTCCGTAGGGTTCACCAGCGTCACCGAGGACAGCTACTACAGCAACGGAAGCCTCGGGACACTTAAAATCCCTGCCATTGGCCTGAGTGTCAAGATCGTCCAGGGCACGGACAGCGCCGCGCTGAAGAAAGGCGTGGGCCACTTCGAGGAGACGTCCATCTGGAATGGCAACGTCGGATTGGCCGCCCACAACAGAGGGACCAATTCGTACTTTGGCAAAATTCATACCCTGGAGGCCGGAGATGAAATTACCCTCTCCACCAAGGAGGGCACCCGGACCTATGAGGTAACCTCCGTCGCCAAGGTGACGGAAACGGATCGGAGCAGCCTGGAGAACACCGCCGAAAACTGCCTGACGCTGTACACCTGCGTCCGGGATGAACGGGACCTCCGGTGGTGTGTGAGAGCGGTTGAACCGACGGATTAAACCGGGCTGAACTGTTTGCCGATTCCAATAGACATTCCCCCAAATCTGTGGTAGTGTTGCGGTTGCAAAACCCTGACAAAATCACGGAAATGGAGGAAAAGCTATGAAAAGGAACAGTAAAGTGTTTGGGATGTTGGCGGCTGGCATACTGTCCGCAGCGCTGCTGGCGGGCCCAGCTCTGGCGGCGGACCCGGAGATCCGGGTGGGCAGCTACAAGGGCAATACCCTGGAGGCAGGTGAAAGGAGCTGCCTCATCATCGGACCTGTCGGACCGGAGTACACCGCCGAATCCAGCAACCCGGAGGCTATCACCCTGGAGCGGGTCCTGACCTATTGGGTGGCCGTGGCCAAGGCGGAGGGGACGGCTGAAATCACCGTCGCCGATGACGCTGGAACTGTCGGCAGCCTGACGCTGACGGTGGGCACGGCGAAGCCATCCCCTGCCCCCAGCGAAGCTCTGGACCTCTCCGCCAACATGGACATTCGCCTGGAGATGGTCCGGCTCATCAATGAGGTGCGCCGGGAGAACGGCCTCGCGGAGCTTCCCATGGACGAATCCCTCATGAATGCCGCCCAGGATGTCTCCGGCCAAGGCGTCACGGAGCACCGGCCCTATGACCACATGGCCCTCATCCGCTGCGGCTGGCCCCACGGCGGGCTCTACAACCTGACCGTATTCACCGCCTACGGCTGCCCGGACATTGCCAAACAGGCCATCGATTACTGGATCGAATCTCCCGGGCACTATGAAACCATGCTGCTGGAGGAAGCGTCCCACGTCGGAACCGGCGTCACCATTCAAAATGGCCGGGCCTACTGCTACATGGTCGTGGGCGATCCCACCAGCCATAATCCCTACGAATAAACCACTCCGGAACAGTTTTATACCACACGGAGGCCCATTGGCAAGACGCCAATGGGCCTTTTTTCATTGCCAAATTCAAAATGGAAAGGAACCCTTTATGAACGAAAAACATCATTCCCTGCGAACGCGCCTGACGTCCCTGCTGCTGGCGCTGATCTGCGTCCTGGGCCTGTTCCCCACCACGGCCTTTGCCGCCGGGGATACCATCACGCTGAAGGAGTTCGGCCACTCCGGCGTGGCCTATGAGTCCGCGGCCCTGGGGCGCTGCACGCTCCATGAAATGACCTTCAAAAACGGAAACCAGACCACCACCGGCTTCTGCGGCACCAAGGGCGGCGACATGGGGAACTCTCTCCAGGGCCAGACCTGGGGGAACAAGCGGTCCATCTCGGACCCCACCGTGGAAACCATGATGGCCTACTACTATGCCCACTCCACCGGCGTTTTCACCGATGAGGCCATTGCCCTGGGGGTCAACGACGTCTGGAACGCGGGCTACCGCTGGTACATGAACGCCTGGGTGCAGGCGTGTATCTGGCGCTACCAGCAGGGCAGCATGAGCGACCCCGTCGCCGCCTGCGCTGAAGAACTGATGGCAGTCTACAATTCCCTGGAAGGAACTCACTACACCAGCATCGACCAGAAGCAGGGAGAAACCTCCTTCCGGGACCGGACACAGTATATCCTGGATCTGGGCAGCCAGGGCGTTTGGGGCAAGTGCGCTGTGTATGAATACACCTTCACCGGCGCTGGGTCCAGCTCCCACCCCGCCGGGTCTGTGCAAAAGATCATCCTGGGCGACCTGACGGTGGAGCACATTGAGCAGGAGGAATACGTCCTCATCGTCAAGAAGGTGGACGCCACCAACCCCTCAAAGGGTTTGCCGGGAGCCGGATTTCATATTGAGTCCACCAACGGCGCCTTCTCTAAGAATATAATCACAGGGGAAAACGGGGTTTACAGGATCGCGGGGCTCAGTGCTGCCACCTATGCAGTAACCGAAACCGCGCCCCCTCCGGGCGGATACCAGATTGACAGTACCGCCCCGCAATATGTCACGCTTCCCAGCAACGGCAATAACACAGTGACGGTTACTTTCCGGGACAGCACCACCATTACCGGAGAGGGCAGTATCCGTAAAGTAGACGCGGACAATCCCTCCAGGGGCCTCGCCGGGGCGGTTATCAAGATCACCGGCGTGGACAACAGCTTTGTGGGGACCTATGTCACCGGCGAGGGCGGATACCTCACCGATGTGCCCTGGGATACTATGCCCATTGGGAGCTATGAGGCCGAGGAAGTAACTCCGCCGGAGGGCTTCACCAAAAGCCCGGACCCCAACAAGGTCAAGCAGACCTTCGTATGGGACGGGAAAAGCGACGTTTCCCTCGTTTTTGAGAACGACAGCAAGGTCAAGGTCAAACTCATCAAACTGGATGATTCCAATAATTCTCTTCCCGGTGCTGTATTCAACATCGTCAAGGACGGCCAGATCATCGGTACGGAGGCCACCTCGGAGGACGGGTCCATCACAGTGACGGACGTGACCGAAGGAATGTATGCCTTTGTTGAGGTGTTTGCCCCAGCGCCTTTCGCCAAGCTGACGGAGCCGGTCATCGCGCATGTGGATCAGGCCACCATCAATGGCGGCGGGACCGTCACAGTCTCGGCAGCGGACAAAAAGCTCCCGAACCTGACGATCCTGAAACGGGACTCCCAGACCGGGGACGTGATCCCCAATACCCACTTTGAAATCCGTGGCATCCATTATGGGTATCACACCGACGTGACCACCGGGCCCGACGGCAAAGCGGTTCTTACTGCCATCCCCTCGGACAGCTATGAAGTCACGGAGGAATCCGTGCCGGACCCCTGGGTCGTTGGAGATGAGCCGACGCAGACGATCTGGCTGGAGGCCGGAGATGATAAGCAGCTGATCTTTGACAACATGAAGCAGCCCCTTCTCAAAATCGCAAAAGTGGAGAAGGGCACAGACCCCGCTGTCTATATCCCTGAGACAAACTTCCTGATCGAGGCCATTGACGGCGACTACCGTCATAACGTTACTACGGGACAGGATGGAACTGTGGAACTGCGGGTGGCCCCCGGCTCCTACAAAATTACCGAGCAGTCCGTGCCGGAACCGTACTACATCAGCGACGAGCCGGCGCAGACCATCAGCCTCAATCCCGGCGACGAAAAAGAGGTCCGCTTTGAGAATCAGAAGAAGCCCCTGCTCACCCTCAAGAAAATTGACGCGGACACCCAGGCCCCGATCCCGAAAACGGTCCTGACGGTCAAGGCCCTGGACGGGACCTATCAGGATGACTGGACCACCGGCCCGGACGGGACCGTTTCCCTTCGGGTGGAACCCGGCACCTACGAGGTCACGGAAAAGTCCGTGCCCGCGCCGTACTACCTCCCGGACAAGGATGCGGACCGGACCCAGACTATTACCCTCAGCCCCGGCGATGAGAAAACCCTCGTTTTCCGCAACCGCAAGGCCCCGGAATTGACGGTTTTCAAGGAAAATAGTATCACCGGGGAACCGATTGAACACGCCAAATTCCATATCACCTACACCAGCAACGGCGAAGCGTCGGAAGCTCCCGCCACCGTCGACTACGGCGAGGTATTCACGGACGCCAGAGGTGAGATCCGGGTCCACGAGCTGGGTAAACGGCTGTACCCCGGTGAATTTACCATCACCGAGCTGGAACCGGCGGACGGATTCCAGCTCAAGGAACCCATCACGCAGACGGTCATTATCCACGGAAATGAGAGCAAAACAGTCCGTTTCCAAAATACGCCTCTCTCGGCACTCGTGGTCTGGAAATATGATTC
>CANPFP010000162.1 GCA_947573385.1 uncultured Bacillota bacterium
GTCCCCCTTTACACCGGCTCGGGCGATGTGGCCGGTCAGGCCCGCCTGCGGGGCGCCGGCATCGAGGAGACCGCCCGGGATATGCGCTACGCCTTCCTCCGCCAGGCCGCCGGGGAGGCGGGGGCCGACCTGATCGCCACCGCCCACACCGCCAGCGACAATGTGGAGACCATCCTGTTCCACCTGGCCCGGGGCTCCGGCCTGCGGGGGCTGGGGGGTATCCTCCCCAAACGGGAGGAGATCATCCGCCCCCTGCTCACCACCACCCGCCCCCAGGTGGAGGACTACCTGTACCGCCACTCCCTGCCCCACATGGAGGACAGCTCCAACCAGAACGACGACTACACCCGCAACCGTATCCGCCACCAGGTGCTGCCCGTGCTGGAGGAGGTCTCCCCCGGCTTTCTGGCCCGGATGGCGGACACCGCCGCCCTCCTCCGGGCAGACGAGGAGGTGCTCACCGCCCAGGCCCGGGAGGTGGCCAATCGGGCCGTCCCCCGGGAGGGCGGACTGGCCATCGACGCGGCGGTTGTGGCTGCCGCCCCCGATCCCATCGCCAGCCGGACGCTTCGGCTGCTGCTGGGCCGGCTGTGGGGGGGAGACCAGAACTGTTCCGCCGCCCACCTCAGCGCCCTGCTGCGGCTGTGCCGGGGGGACCACCCCTCCGGCCAGGTCCACCTCCCCCACAGTACCAACGCCCGGCGGGACTACGACGTCCTTCTGTTCGTCCCTCGGCTGGGCCCCATTCCCCTGGAGACGGGGCTCCTGCCCCTCCCCGGTGCGCTGGACTGCGGCCCCTGGCGGGTCGTCTGTACCCAGGAGGACTACTGCGGCCAGCTTCAGGGCCCCTGGGACTTCTGGCTGGACCGGGAAGTTGTCCCCGCCCTGGGGCTGCGGCCCCGGAGCGCCGGCGACCGGCTCACCCCCCCGGGACGGCTGGGCAAGACGGTAAAAAAATGGATGATTGAGGAAAAGCTGTCTCGTTTTCAGCGGGAGGTGCTGCCCGTCTTTCACTGCGGTGAGCAGGTGGCCGCCGTGGCCGGCCTGGGTCCTGACCGGGCCTTTGCCGCACAAAATGGAAAAAGCGCCTGGCATATTGTGATTTACTCTAATGAATAATTTTTATGTTTTGGAGGCTTTATCCCAATGAAACTGCTGAATTTCAGATATGAATGTAATGATGCTTTAACATTCATGAAAAAACTTCCAGATAACTCCATAAGTTTGATTATTTCCTCACCTCCATATAACGTGGGAAAAGAGTATGAATCACAAACAAAAATAGAGGAGTATCTAGAAAATATGAAGCCAGTTATTTCTGAGATGTGCCGGATACTTTCAGAGGACGGGAGTATCTGTTGGCAGGTTGGAAATTATGTGGATTGTGGTGAAATATACCCTCTTGATATTTATTACTACTTTATTTTTAAAGAATTTGGATTAAAATTAAGAAATCGTATTATCTGGCATTTTGGCCATGGTTTGCACTGTAAAAACAGGTTTAGCGGCAGGTATGAAACGATATTGTGGTTTACAAAATCAGATCATTACACCTTCAATCTTGACGCAGTTCGTATCCCTGCTAAATATCCCGGGAAAAAAAGTTATAAGGGAGCGAAAAAAGGCCAAATATCGGGGAATCGATTAGGAAAGAACCCGGAAGATGTTTGGGAGTTGACTCTTGAAAGACTTTATGATGATTGGGACTGCTTAATTTGGGACATTCCAAATGTAAAATCAAATCATCCAGAAAAAGAAGATCATCCTTGCCAATTTCCTATTGAGCTTGTAGAACGATGCGTTTTAGCCCTTACAAACGAAAATGATATTGTGTTTGACCCTTTTGCTGGCGTCGGGAGCACTCTATTGGGCGCGTTAAAAAACAACCGCCGCGCCTATGGAACTGAACTGGAGTCTCGGTATGTAAAAATTGGACTTTCTCGTATTGACCGTTTAAAAAGCGACGCACTGAAAACAAGGCCAATCTATCAGAAAATATACATTCCAACCGGAAATGAAAAGGTATCTCAAGTTCCGGACGAATGGAAGGTGGCACAATGAAAATTGCAAACCTATACAGCCATTTAAACGGCTATGAATATATGCTTGTACATCGAAAACAGTTATGGGACGAAATAATTGATGCTATTACAAGCATAGATGCGAACCAGTTTACTAAAATCAGCAAAGCAAAATCCACACGCGGAAAAACTCTTTACGATCAAAAGGCCATTAACAAAGAATTGGAGTATATTTTATTTCCGCAATGCTGGGAATCTGTTACTACTCCCTACTATGTAACCGGTGATATTCAAACAGCGCGGGAAATTGCAAATATTCGTGACAAAGAAGTACAAAAGGCAATTATTATTCAAAGAGGATATACTCCTTTCCGGACCAATAACCAGGTTGATTTTGTCAAAGAGAGAGTTGCTGTTGAAGTCCAATTTGGAAAATATTTTAGTGTGGCTTATGATCTTCATGTAAAGCATACATTCTTTTTTCTTAGAAACGATATAGATGTTGGAATTGAAGTCATTCCTACCAATGCAATGTGTTTAAAAATGGACTCCGGCGTGCCCTGGTTTGAAAATGAGGTAGCAAATGTAATTCGAGAGGGCAGGTCCAATCCAACTGTACCAATCGTTATGATAGGAATTGAGCCGGAAGAAATTAAAATTTAAGGCAAGTATAGAAAATGAGAGGAATGAAATATATATATGCTGGAACAGGACATTCAGGAGATATTATTTACAGAGGAACAGCTGAAAAACCGGGTGGACGAGATCGCCCGGCAGATTGAGACGGACTACGCCGGCAAGGAGATTATGCTCATCAGTGTGCTCCGCGGCTCCTTCATCTTCATGGCCGACCTGTGCCGGGCCATCGATCTGCCCTGTACGCTGGACTTTATGTCCGTCTCCTCCTACGGCACCGGCACCACCTCCAGCGGCCAGGTGCAGATTACCAAGGACCTGACCGAGGATATCACCGGCCGGCACGTCATCGTGGTGGAGGACATTCTGGACAGCGGCAACACCCTGAGCTACCTGTTAAAAATTCTCAACCACCGGCACCCCGCCTCGGTCCGGCTGTGCACCCTGCTGGATAAGCCCGACCGGCGAACCAAGCCGGTGGACCTGCACTACTGCGGCTTTACCATCCCCGACGCCTTTGTGGTGGGCTATGGCCTGGACTATGCGGAGAAGTACCGCAACCTGCCCTATATCGGCATTTTAAAGCCCGAGGTATATGGGGGATAACGGCTAGCCGCCCCCTACACGTATTTCCAGGAAAGGAAGCATGCCTATGAGACGCTTCGGCCTCCGGGACATTACCCTATACATTCTGCTGGCCCTGATGATCTTCTTCACCTTCACCAGCCTCCAGCAGATGGACCGGCGGGATGCCCCCACCTACAGCCAGATACGCACCCTTTTCCTCCAGGAGCAGGTGGAATACTTCACGTTGGAGGACAGCACCCTCACCCTCACGCTCCGGGGCCAGAACGGGGGCGAACCTGTCCGCCTCACCTATCGGGTGGCCGACCCCGACCTCTTCTATTACGACATGCGGGAATTGGTCAATGAACAGCTGGAAAGCGGTGTGCTGAAAGGATATGACTATCCCCCGGGGGTTGAGAGCTCCTGGTGGTTCAACCTCATCCCCTATGTGGTGGCGGCGGCGGTGCTGTGTCTGTTCTGGTATCTGATGATGCGCCAGCGGGGTGCGGCCAGCGGTGGGGGGAGCTCTCCCGGCGCGGCCCGGTTCAGCCACGCCCGCACCCGCACCCTGTCCGACCAGGGGAAAAAGGTCACCTTTGACGACGTGGCTGGGGCGGATGAGGAGAAAGAGGAGCTGCGGGAGATTGTGGAGTTCCTCCGGGACCCCCAGAAGTTCACCGCCCTGGGCGCCCGCATCCCCAAGGGCGTGCTGCTGGTGGGGCCTCCGGGCACCGGTAAGACCCTCATCGCCAAGGCGGTGGCCGGCGAGGCTGGGGTACACTTCCTGTCCATCTCGGGTTCCGACTTTGTGGAGCTCTATGTGGGCGTGGGCGCAGGCCGGGTCCGTGACCTGTTCGACCAGGCCAAAAAGGATGCCCCCGCCATTGTCTTCATCGACGAGATCGACGCCGTAGGCCGCCAGCGGGGCGCCGGCCTGGGCGGCGGCCACGACGAGCGGGAGCAGACCCTGAACCAGCTGCTGGTGGAGATGGACGGCTTCG
>CANPFP010000163.1 GCA_947573385.1 uncultured Bacillota bacterium
AGACGGTGAGGATGGTGCCCTCGGCGGGCTTCATCACCGCCTTGTAGGCGGCGGCTACGCCGAAGTCCAGGGCGATGGCCAGGTCCCGGCCGTCCATGGTCTCCTTGTCCTTGATGGCCTTGGCGAAGCCGCGGAACAGCAGGGACAGGATCACCCCCGAGTTTCCCCGGGCCCCCCGGAGCAGGGCGGAGGCGGTGCCGGCCGCGGCCTGACCCACGGCGTCATAGTGCTTTTTGCGCATCTCTGCGGCGGCGGCCCCGATGGTGAGGGTCATATTGGTGCCGGTATCTCCGTCAGGAACGGGGAACACATTCAAGTCGTTGATCGGCTGCTTCTGGGCGTTGATGGCGGCATGGGCGTGGATCATCATCCGCTGAAAGACCGCCGCGTCAATATTCTGTACCATAATCGGCAAATTCCTTTCTGCGAAAAATCAGAAGCGCATGGAGTCCACGCAGACATCCACCGAGGCGACCTCCACCCCGGTGGTCTTGCTGACCACATAGCGCACCTCGCTCATGATGGAGCGGCACACGGCCATAAGATTGACCCCGTTCTCCACGATGATGTGCAGCTCGATGGAGACGGTGCCGTCGGCGTTGTAATACACCTTCACGCCCTTGGACATGGACTCCCGTTTCAGCAGGTGGACCAGCCCGTCGGTGGTGGAACGGACCGCCATGCCTTTTACGCCGTAGCAGTTGGTGGCGGCGCTGCCGGTAACGGTGGTGAACACGTCGCTGCTGATGCGAATTTCGCCCAGCTCATTTTCCAGTTTCATAGGAAATACCTTCCTTTCAGTCAGGATAGGGGTTCTCGCAATAATTCATTTTATATTGTATTCTATTTTTCTGGAAAATACAAGCCCTAAAGTTGAACGGGACTGGGGATGAGATGGGAAAAAGAGGGAACCTTTACTGTTTTTTTTGCGTCTAAAAAAGATGGAACGTTGAATCAGGAGGAATGCTTATGAAGAAAAAAGCTGCAGGACTTGTGATCGCCATACTTTGTTACAGTATAGCGGTCGCGGGAGTGTTTTATTTCATCGGGTACAAAACGGCTTATGACCACATGGAGACCTCCGTCTCCAAGCTCATACCCCAGACCTTTTACGCCACGATCTCCGAGATGCAGGGGAACACATGCACCGTGAAGGGTATGGAGGTCAACGACATCAATTTCAGAGGGGAATTTTCCTTTTCCATTGTGGAGGAAACAAAGATTATGTGGCGCTACACCGAGATCACGCCGGAGGATCTGGAGATTGGCGACCACATTTCCATCACCTTTACAGGGGAAGTTCTGGAATCGTACCCGGCTCAGATTCAGCAGGTGGACATAATCCAGCTGTTGGATGACGAACGATAAACTGCCGATTAATTAGGCCCTTCCCGCCGGGGAAGGGCCTCAATTTTTATGGCAGACTGCTTTCGACGCATAATTTCCAGAAACTGGAATATAATGGGATCCAACATACACCGAGGAGGAGACCGGCATGACAGCCAGGACCATTTACAACAGAATAAGCACTCTGCGCGCCCAGCCCAAGGCGGCCCAGCCGGTACGGACGCCCGCCCCATCCCCATTGGCGGTGCTGGCCGAGGCTGGCATCCACCTTCTGTTGGCAGCGGTGCTGGCCGGAGCGGTGGTCTTTGGGGAGCGGGCCCCTCTGGGGGTGGCCTTTGTGGCGGCGGCAGGCTCCGGGCTGTTCGGCGCATCGGCGCTGGTGGGTGCCTGTTTTGGCTCCCTGGCTGTGCTGGAATTCTCTGACGGTCTGCGGTACGCCGCTGCCGCCATCCTTGCCTTTGCGGTCCACTTTGCCTTTTACGACTGGAGACTTTTCCGCCGTTCCTGGTCCATGCCCCTGGTGGCCGGGATACTTACCGCCTTTACCGGTTTTATTGTCCAGTCTCAGACGGGCTGGAAGCCGGAAGGGGCTGCCTACCTCATTTTGGAGACAGCTCTGGTCGTGGCGGCGGCCTGGGCCTTCCGGGGGGTGCTGGCCCCCATGGCCCGGCGAAAGCGGGACAGGCCCTCCGCTGCCGCCCGGCGGGTGGGACCCCTGGCCCTGCTGTGCGCCTGCCTGACGGCCATTGCACCTATGGAGATCTCCGGCATCCCCGTGCTGGGATTGGCCGGGGTGGCCGCCTGCGCTCTGGTCCTGTTCGTCCCGGAGCGGGCGCTGAGCTGGCTGGGAATGTGGACCGTCCCGGAACCGGCCGCCGACCTGCGGGCCCAACGGCTGGTCCAGCACAAGCTGGAGCAAACCGCCCAGGCCTTCCGCTCCCTGTGCGACTCTCTGCGCTCCGCGTTCCGCGCCCCGGACAACGACAACGATATTTCAACGGTCTTCGACCGGGCGGCGGGACGGCAGTGCCGGACGTGCACCCTCCGGGACCGGTGCTGGAAAACGGACTACAATACCACCTTCAACGCCCTCAACGACGCCACTCCCGCCATGGTGGAGCGGGGCAGGGCGGAAAAGGGAGATTTCCCCCGCCACTTCGCCGACCGGTGCATCCACTTCCCCGACTTTGTGTCGGCGGTGAACGAGGAGCTCACCGCCCTGTTCTACCGCCGGCAGTACAACGTCCGCATCCGGGAGAGCCGGGCGGCAGTGTGCCGGCAGTATGCCCAGCTGTCCGACCTGCTGGGGGAAGCCGCGGCCGAACTGAGCCGGGAGCTCACCCCTGATACAGCGGGGGAACGCCGGCTGCGCCAGCGGATTGCCGAGTGGAAGCTGGACGCCCGGGCCGCCGTCTACCGGGACGGCCGGGGGCTGGTCCGTGTAGAGACGGAGGGGCCCGGCTGCTCCGTCCTGAACCGGCCGGGACGGCTGAAGGAGCTGTCTGCCATCCTGGGCGTCCCCCTGCGGGTGGAACTGGAGGGGGAGGACACCCTCTCCCTTATCCAGCAGGAGCCCCTGATGGCATTGGCCGGGGTGGCGGCCCGGAAAAAGACAGGCGAGACGGTGAGCGGCGACGCCGGCACCTACTTCAAGCGCCACGACGGAAAACTCTACCTCTTACTCTGCGACGGCATGGGCAGCGGCCCTGACGCCAACCGGGAGAGCACCCTGGCCGTCCGCCTGCTGGAGCAGCTCCTTCAGGCGGGGGTGGACGCCCCCCGGGCCCTCACCACCCTGTCCTCCGCCCTGGCCCTGCGGGGGGAGGAGACCGGCGGCTTTACCACCGTGGACCTGCTCCAGCTGGACCTGTTTACCGGGGAGGGGGAGCTGTTTAAGCTGGGGGCGGCCCCTACCTATATAAAAAAGGGCGGCGAGGTCCAGCGGCTCACCGGAAAGTCCCTGCCCGCCGGGCTGGCGGAGGGGGACGCGCTGGACCGATTCACCCTGCGGCTGGTCCCCGGGGACTGCGTGCTGATGATCAGCGACGGGGTGTGCCCCGGCCCGGAGGACGGCTGGCTGCGGGAAAGGCTGGCCCGGTTCGACGGGACAAGCCCCAAGGACCTGGCCCGGGAGCTGGTCACCCAGGACCGGAGCGATGCCACCGACGACCGCACCGCCCTGGTGATTCGGGTGGACCGGCGGGCATAAAAATATCGCCCGGACCGGACGGTTGACAAGCCCCGAAAAATCGGATACAATATAAATAAAGGGGGTCGTTAAAATGCCGTCTGAAAAAGAACTTGTTATGTACCAAAAGGCCACAGTTTTGGATCTGATCCAGATACTCAAGAAGGACCCTGACCGCTCATATACGCTGGAAGAGCTGGAAGCGCTGATGATGGCCTATGTAAAGGGCCTGGAGCAGAAATAAGTGCAGACGGGCCGGAACACCGGCCCGTCTGTATTCTTTACAACGTGACCATCAAGGTAAAAAGGGACAGCCGCCACTCGGGCAAGTGACGGCTGTTTGCAAAAATAAGCTAAACCGACCGGGCTGACCGCTTTTGCCGCGGCTCCCGTACCTATATTATACCCGCCCCCCCGCCGTTTGTCAACGGCGGTTTTTTGCCCCCTGTAACACTTCTTCCGGCGTGTTACGGCAATGTTACTGTTCTGTTACACTTCCTCCGAAGGTGTTGACTTTCAAAATTCGGTTTGCTAGAATGCGCATAGAGGTTAGAAAGCCTTTGGTCTCGTTCACCGACGCGGCACGACCCGAAGCTCCGGATGCAAGGGGAGTGACACTGGGGTGGCCGGGGCGAAAAGTTAAAAAACCTCGAATTTTTTGGATAA
>CANPFP010000164.1 GCA_947573385.1 uncultured Bacillota bacterium
CCCTGGTCGCCCGCGCCGTTGTCCAGCCCGTCGTCCTGTTCGCCCTCCTTGGCTTCCAGACACTTGTCCACTCCCATAGCGATGTCGCTGGACTGCTCGTCAATGGAGGTGATTACCGCGCAGGTGTTGCAGTCAAAGCCGTACTTGGCCCGGTCATAGCCGATGTCCTTCACCACCTGCCGGGCCACCTTGGGGATATCCACATAGCAGGAGGTGGTGATCTCACCCATCACATGGATCAGGCCGGTGGTGGCGGTGGTCTCGCAGGCTACACGGGCCTGGGGGTCCTTGGCGATGATGGCGTCCAGCACCGCGTCGGAGATCTGGTCACAAATTTTGTCGGGATGTCCCTCGGTTACAGATTCGGATGTAAAAAGTCGCTTTGCCATGATGTTTTTCTCCTTTCTTTTCTGTGGAGCGCAAAAACGCTCCGCCGGACGGCGGAGCGTTATGTCTGGTTGCACCCTCATCTTTCGATACACTACCGCCGGATTTAGCACCTTGCGTTGCCGCAGGTTGCCGGGCTTCATCGGGCCGTTCCCTCCACCGCTCTTGATAAGGCTATTCGATTGTCTGGAGCTATTATAGCGCGGAGAAGGCGGCTGTGTCAACGGGTTTTGAAAATTTTTGAAAAACTTTTTGGCATCCGCCCGTGCAGATATTATTATATTAGCACGGGCAGAAAAGAGGTGAAACTATGTCCCCGAAAGGACGTCCGACCAGCAACAAAAAACTGAACGTCTTGAAATACGACTGGCTCCCAATGAATTGACACTGATACAGGAGTGCGCAGAAAGACTTGGGAGCACAAAAACCGAGGTCATTAACCGAGACGTTCAGTTAGTAAAGGCTGAGCTGGACAAAAATAGAGTGTTGGCACATCGTGGCAAGCAACACCAACACTCTAAAAACCACGCCCCCAGGAAGGGGAAAATCCCCCGGAGGGAGAGTAAACCTTGCTATACCACTCCTCCGGGGAAAACGCAAGGAGGAAAATATGGATCAGAAACTTCACTTTATGGAATTGGAGGAGAAAATCCGCGTAGTGAAAACGGACCGCCCGGCCGGGCGGTCCGTCTGTATTTATCGGGCCAGACTCTGGAAGTGGGTGAGGACGGGGTTGACACCCGTCTTTTTACCGTTCTCGTAAGTATAGAAGCCGGCGCCGCTCTTCCGGCCCAGGAAGCCGGACACTACCAGCTTGCGCAGCAGCAGGGAGGGAGCGTACTTGGAGCCGATCTCCTTCTCCATTACGGTCATTACGTTGAGGAGGACATCCAGGCCGATCATGTCGGCCAACTCCAGGGGGCCCATGGGGTGGTTGCATCCCAGCTTCATGCCGTTGTCCATCTCCTCCACCGAGCCGATGTAGGAGCCCACAATCACACAGGCCTCGTTGAGCATGGGCAGCAGGGCCCGGTTGACGATGAAGCCAGGCTTGTCGTCGGCCTGGATGATGGTCTTGCCCATCTTCTCGGCTACCTCCTTCACCGCGTCCAGCACGTCCTGAGTGGTGAGCAGGCCGAAAATGACCTCGCACAGCCGCATCCGGGGCACGGGGGAGAAGAAGTGCATACCAACCACCCGGGAGGGCCGCTTGGTGGCGGCGGCCAGGGCAGTGAGGGAGATGGAGGAGGTATTAGAGGCAAAGATGGTGTGCTCGGGGCAGATGTCCTCCAGAGAGGCGAAGACCGCCTGCTTGGCCTTCAGGTCCTCGATGATGGCCTCGATGACCAGGTCGGCCTTTCCGGCCCCCTCCAGGGTAGCGTCCAGGGTGAGACGGGCCAGGGCGGCGTCCCGGTCCTCCGCCGCCATGCGGCCCTTCTCCACGTCCCGGTTCAGCGCCTTCTCGATGCCGGCTTTGGCCCGGTCCAGGGCCTCCTGCCGCTGGTCGTTGATGGTGACGGTGTAGCCGCTGGTGATGGCGTTCTGGGCAATGCCGCTGCCCATCAGGCCGGCGCCCACGACAAAAATATTCTGGATAGCCATGTCAATTAACTCCTTTTCATTCCTTTTTCGGTCCGGCTCCGCCCTTCCAACTGCGGCACCCGGATGGGCCTATCTTAGCATATCAACCGCCGCAGGTCTCCGCGTAAATGGGCCTAAATGTTGCAAATGTTGACCTAATGGTTATTGTATTTCCTGCTCCAAATTGTCGAACTGCGGCGCGGAGAAAAATTCGCCCAGTGTCAGCTCCAATCCGTCGCACAGCTTTTTGATGGTAGTGATGGACACATCCCTGCGTCTGCTGTCCAGCATGCTGTAGACTGTTGACGGCGTAACACCGGAGAGACACGCCAGTTCATTTACTTTGATCCCCCGTACCCTGCACAGCTCTGTAAACCGGTCCGCAACTGCATCTTTTACTGTCAATGTACTCACCTCAGGACCATGCTATTCTCCTTGCCGCACATGCGTATACGCGCTTGCGTAATCCAAAAAATATGGTATCCTTACAGCTGGAGGTGATACTTATGAAAGAGGAATAAATCAAGACCGCCCGTCCGGGCGGTCTTATTTGTATCACTAAAACCGGTTCAGCTCCGCGGTTCCGTCGTCATGGCCCTTCTCGATGGCACGGACCACCGCATAGTAGCCAAAGTTCTTATTTACCTGGACATAGAACCGGTCTCCCACCTTCTTCCCCATCAGGGCGGAGCCCATGGGGCTCTCCTTGCTGATCAGGCCGTGGGAGACATCCTGGCGCACAGTGGTCACCACCTGCCAGGTCTCCTCCTCCTCGTCCTCCTCCAGCCAGATGGTCACCCTGTCATACAGGCCCACCGTGCCGTCGGCGGAGCGGTCCTCAATCACGATAGCGGTTTTGATCATGTTCTCCAGATAGCGGATGCGGCTCTCGTTTTTGTTCTTCTCCTGCTTGGCCGCCTTGTACTCAAAATTCTCGCTCAGGTCGCCGAAGCCCCGGGCCACCTTCACCTCCTCCAGCAGCTGGGGCCGGAGGGTGATGCGCCGGTAGTTCAGCTCCTCCTGCATCTTTTGCAGGTCGATGGCTGTGAGCTCGTTATGCACGTTACGCCTCCCAGCCGGACAGATAGGCCTTCTGGTCCTCTGTGAGGGTGTCAATCGTGAGACCCATAGCGGCCAGCTTTACCCGGGCGATCTGGTCGTCGATCTCGTCGGGGACGATGTACACCTTCTTTTCCAGTCCCTCCCGGTGCTTGGCCAGCCACTCCAGAGACAGGGCCTGGACGGCGAAGGACATATCCATAATCTCGGCGGGGTGGCCGTTGCCGCCAGCCAGGTTGACCAGCCGGCCCTCGGCCAGCACATTCAGCACCCGGCCGTCGGACAGACGGAAACCCTCGATATTCTGGCGGCGGGGGAAGGTCTCCGTGGACATGGCGCGCAGGGCGGCCACGTCCACCTCGCAGTCGAAGTGGCCGGAGTTGCACAGGACGGCGTTGTTCTTCATCACCTTGAAGTGCCGTTCCACGATCACGTCCTTGCAGCCGGTGGCGGTGACGAAAATGTCGCCGATTTTGGCGGCCTCGTCCATGGACATGACCCGGAAATTCTCCATAGTGGCGTCCAGAGCCTTGAAGGGGTCCACCTCGCAGACCACCACGTTGGCCCCCATGCCCTTGGCCCGCATGGCGATGCCCTTGCCGCACCAGCCGTAGCCGGCGACGACGACGGTCTTGCCCGCCACGATCAGGTTGGTGGTGTGCATGATGGCGTCCCAGGTGGACTGGCCGGTGCCGTACTTGTTGTCGTAGTAGTGCTTGGCCTTGGCGTCGTTCACCGCCATCATGGGGCAGGGCAGGATGCCCTCCCGCTCCCGGGCGTAGAGGCGGTGGATGCCGGTGGTGGTCTCCTCGCAGCCGCCGATGAGCCGGTCGCCGTACTGGGCGCACTTGCCGCCAAGAAGGTTGATGAGGTCGCCGCCGTCGTCCACAATGAGGTGGGGGCGGCACTTCAGGGTCTCGACAAGGAGGTTTTCGTACTCCTCCATGCTCACCCCGTGGACGCCGTAGGTGGCCACGCCGGAGTCGGCCACGGCGGCGGCCACATCGTCCTGGGTGGACAGGGGGTTGCAGCCGGTGAGGTGGACCTCGGCGCCCCCCTCCCGGAGGACCAGCCCCAGGTTGGCGGTCTTGGCCTCCAGGTGGACGGA
>CANPFP010000165.1 GCA_947573385.1 uncultured Bacillota bacterium
AGAAGTACTCCAGCATGTCGGCAAACTGGTTGGGCATGCAGTTCTCCACGGTGGTAGGCAGGTTGAGGATCACCTTGTTCTCCGGGGTAGCGTGGAGGTGGTCCAGCACCGCCTGGCAAATTTCAACGGCGTAGTCCATCTCGGTGCCCATAAACGATTCCGGGGAGTATTCAAAACGCAGATTCATACCGGATTCAATCATAGGCTGGGACATCTCATAGATCAGGTCAGCGGCGTCGGTGGCGATTTTGGTAATGCCGTCGGTGTCCATGTGGAAGACCACCTTCCGCTGGAGGGTGGAGGTGGAGTTATAGAAGTGGAGGATGACGTTCTTGGCCCCCTGGATGGCCTCGAAGGTCTTTTTGATCAAGTGCTCCCGGGCCTGGACCAGCACCTGGATGGTCACGTCGTCGGGGATATGCCCCCCCTCGATCAGCTCCCGGCATATCTCGTACTCCGTCTCACTGGCGGAGGGGAAGCCGATTTCGATTTCCTTCACCCCGATGTCCACCAGGGTGTGGAAGTACTCCAGCTTTTCGGCCAGATTCATGGGGTCCACCAGGGCCTGGTTGCCGTCCCGCAGGTCCACGGAGCACCAGACAGGGGCTTTGGTAATCACCCGGTCAGGCCAGGTGCGGCCCCGGATGGGCTGGGGGGTAAAGGGAATATACTTTTCAAATTTTGGTTTCATAGCGGTGTCCTCCTTCAAGAAAATGTGTGTTGGATTGCGTCAGGGGACAGAAAAACGCCCCCGACTTTTTCAAGTCAGGGGCGTGTCAATTTACACGCGGTACCACCCTGGTTCAGCCGGCAGTCACCTGTCGGCCCTCACAGCCTCCAACAAGGCTTCGGTCAATAACGAGACCAGCCGTCCCGCCCTACTGGAAAGATTCAGGCGGACTGCTCGGGGGCCAGTTATCCACAGCCGCTCCACACACCGGCTCGCACCATCCGCCGGTTCTCTGAGTGGGAGGAGACTGTCTTTTTCCCCTTCATCGCATTTGCTTGAAGGGTATTTTAACGGAAAAGCCGGAGTTTGTCAAGAAGAAAATTTGCACAGGAGTACCCATTGTGATATAATGGTCTCAAACTATGGAGAGGGGATATTTCAATGAAAACCAGAGAACAGCTGGGCGGTATCTACTCCGCCAGCATCACGGCGTATGATGGGGCGGGCCGTATCGACGGCGGAGCCCTCCAGCGGGTGATGGAGCGCAATTTGAAGGAGGGGGCCTCCGGCTTCTTTGTGGGAGGCAGCAGCGGGGAGTGTTTCCTGCTCACGGAGGAGGAGCGGGTCCAGGTCTTTCAGGCCGCAGCCGCTTTCGCGGGAAGGACCAACCTCATTGCCCATGTGGGGGCCATCTCCACTGACGAAGCGGTGCGCTATGCCAGGGCCGCCATGGGGCTGGGCTTCGACTTCACCGCCGCAACCGCCCCCTTCTACTACGGCTTCTCCCCCAGGGAAATTTGCCGGTACTACTACGACATCGCTGAAGCTTCAGGTGCTCCGGTGCTCATCTACAACTTCCCGGGCAACACCCACAAGGAGTTCAACACCGCCGACCCGGCCTATGTGGAGCTCTTCCGCAGCGGGGCCGTCCTGGGGGTGAAGCAGACCAACTATAACCTGTTCCAGATGGAGCGCATCCTGAATCTGAACCCCGACCTTATCGCCTTCAACGGCTACGACGAGACTATGGTGGCGGGGCAGGCCCTGGGGTGCGTCGGCTCCATCGGGTCCACCTTCAATATGATGCTGCCCCACTACAAAAAAATCTTCGACCTCTTCAATCTGGGGCGGCGTGAGGAGGCGCTGGAGCTTCAGCACAGGGCCAACAACTGCATGGAAGCCATGTGCGCCGTAGGACTGATTCCCGCCATCAAATATGAGCTGGCCCGGCAGGGCTGGCCGGTGGGAGAGCCCCGCAGGCCCTTCGCCCCCCTGACCCAGGAACAGAAGGACTATATTGACGGTGTACTGGACAAAAATCTGGTCGCAGGATAATAAAAACACACCCCGGTTCCCAATGGAATCAGGGTGTGTTTTTTGCCTGTCTCCGCCAACTTCTCACGTCTCATCCCGCAGCAGAGCATACATGCAGGAGTCACAGACCTTGTGCCGTTTAAACACGCTTTGGCGCAGAACGCCCTCCAGCGTAAACCCAGCCTTCTCCAGCACCCGGCGGGAGCCGGCGTTGTGGGCAAAGGGCTCGGCATAGATGCGGACCAGGCCGTCCCACTGGGTGAACCCCTCCTCGCAAATCTGCCGGACGGCCCGGGTCATGATGCCCTTTCCCCAATGCTCCTCCGCCAGCCAGTAGCCCAGTTCGGCGGTCCTGGCGTATACATCACTGCCCAGGCACAAGGCGATACTGCCCACGGCGTGCCCGTCAATTTCAATGGCCCGGAACAGCTGGCGGTCCTGGTCCGCCTCCAGGCAGCTGTTCACAAAATACTCCGCGTCGGTCAGGGTGTAGGGGTGGGGAAAGACGTCCCGCAGATTGCAGGCGATCTTCTCGTTGTTGGCGTATTTGGCCACGCCGGCTGCGTCCGATTGCCGCCACTCTCTCAGGACAAAGTCCATATCTATTCCTCCCAAAATTCTTTATGGGGCTTCCAGCCCTCCACCAGGGCCCCCAGCTGGCCGATGACTTTGGGGGTGCAGACGGCAATTACGTCAATGGTTTCGCTGTAGTCCACACGCTCCACCTTGGTCTCCAGGTACAGCTTGTCCAGCAGGCCCCCCTTGTCGTAGGGCAGGTGGATGGTAACCCGCCGGGCCCCGTTGTCCAGCACCCGGCCGATGGCGGTCAGCAGGTCGGGCACCCCCTCCCCGGTTTTGGCGGAGATGGACACCCGTCCCTCCCCGTGGGGGCGGATATCCCCCGTCCACAGGTCGCACTTGTTAAATACCTCGATGCGGGGGGTCTCATTGGCCCCCAGCTCCTGGATGAGCTGGTCCACAACCTCGGCCTGTTCCCGCCACTGGGGGCTGGAGGCGTCGATGACATGGAGGAGGAGGTCGGCGTACTCCAGCTCCTCCAGGGTGGCCTTGAAGGCCTCCACCAGGTGGTGGGGCAGCTTGCGGATAAAGCCCACCGTGTCGGACAGCAGGACGGTGCAGGTGTCGGAGATCTCCAGCGTCCGGGTGGTGGTGTCCAGGGTGTCGAACAGGCGGTTGTTGGCGGGGATCTCCGCCCCGGTGAGGTGGTTGAGCAGGGTGGACTTGCCCGCGTTGGTATAGCCCACAATGGCCACCACCGGCACCTCATTTTTAATGCGCCGCTCCCGCTGGGTGGCCCGGACCCGGCGCACGTCCTTCAATTCGCTCTCCAGCTTGGCGATCTTCCGGCGGAGGACCCGGCGGTCGGACTCCAGCTGGGTCTCTCCGGGGCCTCGGGTGCCGATGGCCCCCTCCTGGCGCTCCAGATGCTTCCACATGCCCAGCAGACGGGGCAGCAGATACTTGTACTGGGCCAGCTCCACCTGAAGCCAGCCCTCCCGGGTCCGGGCCCGCTGGGCGAAGATGTCCAGAATCAGCGCCGACCGGTCCAGAACGCCCACTTTCAGCTCCTCGGCCAGGTTGCGCTGCTGGGAGGGGGACAGGGGATTGTCAAAGATGACCATGTCAGCGCCGGCAGCCTGGACCAGCTCCTTCACCTCGGCCACCTTGCCCTCGCCGATAAAGGTCCGGGCGTCGGGGCTGTCCTTGGACTGGGTCACCACCCCGGCACACTGGCCCCCCGCCGTCTCCAGCAGGGCGGCCAGTTCCTCCATACTCTCCTCGTCCGCGTTCTCCTCCCGGCTGAGACTGAAGGCGTTCAGTCCAACCAGGACGGCGCGGTTGATTTTTTCAGGTGTAATCTTATCTGTCATATTACCTCGCTAAAATTTCAATAATCTCTCCGATATACAGAGTGTGATAATCCTTGTCAGGATACCATTTTGTTTTGATTTCCTGGGGAATATTGTCTGGGTCCATGGGCTGGGCAAACCGCTTGCGGCACACCAGCACCAGCTCGGCCTCCTCAAAGTAGGGTGCGCCGCACTCCGCCGCCCGAACTGTAAAGCCGCATTCCTTTACCTTGTCGATATCCCGGCCGCTTCTGGAGCCGCAGAGCTGTAAAGCCT
>CANPFP010000166.1 GCA_947573385.1 uncultured Bacillota bacterium
AGGCCAGGGCGGCGGGGGTGTTGTAGATGTACTCCTCCCGCTCGTTCCACAGCCGTTCCAGGTGGTTGCGCAGGTAGGTAAACTGGGGCTCCGGGACCTCAACCCGGCAAATTTTCACCTTTGCGGCCCCGGCGAAGGACTGATACCGCAGGATGGACTCCACCACGAATCCACCGTACAGTGGGATAGCCCGGTGGATTCGGGCGAAGGAGTACATCTTGCAAATGTCCCGGCTGAGGGAGAGGGACACGTGGTTGTACCGGTTCCGGGTGGCGCCCCGAATGAGCCTCCCCATGCCGGTGGGGGTGGCGGAAAAGACGATATAGACGGCGTGATCCACAAAAGTTCCCTCCTTATTATAGTATCCCGCGTCCCCGGAGGACGGCCCAGGCCGCCCAGCCCAGCACGAGGCCCAGGGTCGGGAGGGTTGTAAAGGCGAGGAGAAGGATGCCGGGGATGCCCCCGGCGCCCGAGGCGGTGACGATCCAATACAACCCCAGCAGGTGGAACGGCGCCACCGCGATCAGGGGCAGCAGCCGCAGCAGCCGGCTGAACCGGCCGCGGAGGTTGTAGCACAGCAGCAGCTGGAGGAACGCGAAGGGCAGAGCGGGGTAAACATATCCCAGGAAGGGGAGCGCGGCGATGGCTATCCCCAGGTCAAAGCTCATGAAAAGGTAGGACAGGGGCGGCAGAACAATTCCGGCCAGCAGGATCAGGTTGATTTTTACTCTACGGGACACAGGTATCCCCCTTTCACAGGATGCCCAGCCGCCGCAGGACGGACCAGACAGCCAGTCCCAGCAGCGAGCCAATGAGAGGAAGGGAAAAAAAGGCGACAGACAGGATCATGAGTAGCAGTCCCCCAGCGCCGAGGTCGCAGACGATGGTGAAGGTAAACCCGGCCAGCAGCCCGGCGGCGGACAGCCCCGGAATCAGCAGCACAACCCAGAGGCTCTTAACGTTGAGGCACAGCAGCAGCTGGAGAAAGAGAAAGGGCCAGAGGTTGACACACGCGAGAAAGTTGTGGACGTTCCCCAAAAGGGCCATCACAACGGGCGGGGAGAGTGCTTCATAGCTGGCGGAGCGGGCAGGGGAGAGGCTGACCGCCAGCGCCAGACACAGGAGAATATTAGCTGCGGCTTTCACGGATATCACCCTTTCGATACAGCCTCCAAAGGCTATATGCCGCCCAGGCCAGCACGCACCCCGCCGCCGGGGCGATGGACAGGATCATCAGAAGAGCCCATCCCAAGGTATCATGGCCGGTGGCAGTAAAAAAGTTGTAAGCAAACAACAGCACCGCACCCACGATCACAAGCGCTGGAATTGCGGCCGCCCAGCACCGTATTCTTCGGCACAGCAGGAGCTGTAGGCAGAACGCCGGGACGGCGTGAAAGCCCAGGGACATCCAAAAAAGAAAGCGGCGGGCGAACCAGATTTCGAAGTGACTTGGATTGAACTGGCCGAAGTCGTAGGTGATATAGGTATAGGCCATAGCCGCGTAAGCGGACAGGGACAGCAGAAAGACTGCCAGCAGAATTTTGTCAGTGCGGTTTTTCATTGGGATGACCTCCTATCCTGTAGGGGCGGACATTGTCCGCCCGTATGGTGGGCACTCTGTAGGGGCCGACGACCTCGGCGGCCCGGTTTCAGGTCATCCCCAGTGTATCAGAGGAAAGCCCTCCCTGCAAGCGAATCAGGATAGTCGGTCATTTTTGAGGGATAGGTGGTCAAAATCTCTCGTCCCCCGCCGCGCGGACAAGGCTCCTTTGGAAAGGAGCTGTCAGCCGCAGGCTGACTGAGGATTGCGTTCGCGAAGCGAACATACGAAGTAAACCCAAGTTTGCGATATTTTATTTACTTCGTACATTTTGCTTCGCAAAATACAATCCTCCACCCCAGTGTGCGCACTGGGGCACCTCCTTTCAAAAGGAGGCTTTTCGCCTGAGGGCGGGACGGCGGTCAGTGCGCCTCGGCCCAGGTCTTCCCGGCATTAGTCTCGGCCAGCAGGGGGACGGCCAGGGCGGCCACCCCCTCCATCTCCTCCTCCACCAGTCTGCACACGGCCTCGGCCTCCCCTTCGGGGCACTCCACGATCAGCTCGTCGTGGACCTGGAGGACCAGTTTTCCCTCAAAATGTTCTTCTTTCAGGCGGTTTCTCACCCGAATCATGGCCAATTTGATAATATCGGCGGCGGTGCCCTGGATGGGGGCGTTGAGGGCCACCCGCTCCCCGAAGGACCGGGTGTTGAAGTTGGAGGATTTGATCTCAGGAATCCACCGCCTCCGTCCCCATAACGTGGACACATACCCGGCCTGCCTGGCCTGCTCCACCACCCCGTCCATATAGGCCCGCACCCCGGCATAGTGGGCAAAATACCGGTCCATATACTCCTTGGCCTCCTGGACGGAAACCCCAATATCCTGGGACAGAGAGAAGGGGGAAATGCCGTAAACAATGCCGAAATTGACAGCTTTTGCGCTTCTTCGCATCTGGGGCGCGACCTCCTCCGCGGACACGTCAAAGACCTGGGAGGCGGTAATGGTGTGGATATCCTCGCCGCTTTTAAAGCCGTCAATCATGGCCTGATCCCCGGCCATATGGGCCAGCAGCCGCAGCTCAATCTGAGAGTAATCCGCGTCCACCAGCACCTTTCCGGCGGGGGCGGCGAACATTTTCCGCAATTCCGCCCCCAATTCGGTGCGAACCGGGATATTTTGCAGATTTGGCTCGGTAGAACTAAGCCGCCCCGTGGCGGTGACGGTGTTCTGGAAGGAGGTGTGGATCCGCCCGTCCGGGCCGATCACCTTGCCCAGGCCGTCCACATAGGTGGATTTTAATTTGGTGAGCTGGCGGTACTCCAGAATGCTGTCGATAATGGGGTGCTGGCCCTGGAGCTTTTCCAGCACGTCGGCCTTGGTGGAGTAGCCGGTTTTGGTCTTTTTTACCGGAGGGAGACCTAATTTATCAAACAAAATCCCCCCCAGCTGCTGGGTGGAGTTGATGTTAAAGGTGTCCTCTCCGGCCAGGGCGTAGATGGTCTTCTGCACCTGGTCAATCCGCCCGGACAGCATCTCCCCAAACTCCACCAGCGCCCCCCGGTCGATGAGGAAGCCCTCGGTCTCCATCTCCGCCAGCACCTGGCACAGGGGCAGGTCCACTTTTTCATACAGCTCCCACATCCCCAGCTCCCGGAGCCGGGCGGTGAGGGTATCTTGCAGGGCGTCGATGAGGAGACAGTGGCGCATCATGGCTTCAGCGGGGGGCTCCGGGTCGGACAGGGGGCCGAAGGCTCCCTCCTCCAGGTAGACAGACGCCTTGGGGAACTGCTGGCTGTAGTAGGCCAGGCCCAGCTTGTCCAGCTCATAGCTGCCGTCGCTGGGGGCCAGGAGGTAGGCGGCCACCTCGGTGTCGAAGACGAAGCCGGCGGGGGAAATGCCCTCGGCCAGCAGGGCCCGACACAGGTTTTTTACTCCGTGGGCCGCCTTCTTGATAGCGGGGTCGGAGAAAAGGGTTTGGACGATTCCGTTGTAATTTTCCAGCTTGTCCGCCCGCAGCAGGCTGGCGTTCCAGGAGTCGTCGTTCAGGTGGCATTCTACGCAGACCGCGTCCAGAGAGGGGAGTGCGACAATGTGGACCGCCTCCTTGGTCCGCCACAGCTCCAGCAGGCTTTGGGCGTGCTCCGGGGTGATGTCCGTCTCCAGGTAGCAGCCCCCCTCCAGCACGGCGGGGACGTCCGATTGGACCGCCTGCTCCCCCTGGGGGGTGGTGAGACCGTATTTGTCAATGAGCTTGGAAAATTCCAGGTTCAAAAAGAGCTGATACAGCCTGTTGTTGTCCGGCGCTTGACGCAGATTGGCCTCGGGACTAAAGTCGATGGGCGCGTCGGTGCGTATTGTTGCCAGGTCATAGGACAGGAAGGCGCTCTCCTTGCCCTCCTCCAGCTTCTTGACAAGGCCGGGCTTGGCATCCACGTTGGGGGCGGAGCAGATGTCGGGCATGTGGTCATAGAGGTGGGCGATGGTGTGGTAGAGCTGGATGAGGGACATGGCCGTCTTCTCGCCCACACCCTTCACGCCGGGGTAGTTGTCGGAGGAGTCCCCCATGAGGGCCTTCAGGTCGA
>CANPFP010000167.1 GCA_947573385.1 uncultured Bacillota bacterium
CTATAATCAAACGATACAACGATCTTGATTTTGGAGGGCCTATGGAACGACTGGAAAAATTGCTGAGAGAGCGCTGTCCTGAAATGGAGCTGCGGGTGAACGAGCCCATGTCCAAGCACACCACCTTCCACATCGGCGGTCCGGCGGCGCTGATGGCCCTGCCCAGAACAATGGAAGAGGTCCAGACTGTGTTCAAAACGGCGGCAGAGCTGGACGTGGAGCCTTTCTTCCTGGGCAACGGCTCCAACCTGCTGGTGGCCGACGGGGGTTACCCCGGCTTTGTAGTGAAACTGGCGGGGGAGTTTGAGGAAATTTGCTTCTGCCCCGCTCCGAAAGGGGGAAAAACCCAACTGACGGCGGGAGGGGCCGCGTTGCTGTCCACGCTGTCCAAAACGGCGCTGCATTGGGGACTCACCGGCCTGGAGTTTGCCGGCGGTATTCCGGGGAGCCTGGGCGGGGCAGTCACCATGAACGCCGGGGCCTACGGTGGAGAAATTTCCCAAAATTTGCTCTGGGTCTGTGCGGTGGACCGCAATGGAGAGGAACGGAATTTCCGCACTTCGGAGTGCGGCTTCAGCTATCGAAAGAGCATTTTTTCCGGCGGTGATTTTCTCGTTGTCGAGGTCCTTTTCCAGCTGGAGTCGGGTGATCCAGCCGCCATCAAGGCTCGTATGGACGAGCTGGCGGCCAAGCGCAGGGAGAAGCAGCCCCTGGAGTACCCCAGTGCCGGGTCCATGTTCAAGCGGCCCCCGGGACACTTCGCCGCCGCCCTCATCGACCAGTGCGGTCTGAAGGGGCTCACCGTGGGCGGGGCTCAGGTGTCGGAGAAGCACGCCGGCTTTGTGGTCAACCGGGGCGGGGCCACCTGCGCCGACGTCTTGGAGCTGGTGCGCCAGGTGAAGGAGCGGGTCCTGGCCGAGACCGGTGTGGAGCTGGAGATGGAGGTTAAGGTGCTGAGATGAAACTGAGTGAACGATATCCGGTGGGCATTTACGCCGTCCGGGAGAAAACCACCCTGCTGGTGCCGACAGTGGGCATCAAATGCGCATCCCATGAGGCCAGAAAGCTGCCCTGGCCGCCCCAGGCGGAGGAGCTGGGGGCGGCGGTGCTGGACCTGCTAGAGGAGCTGAAAGCGGGGCGCATCCAGTACGACCCGGAGGCCAGAGGCTACTGGTTCCAGCCGGGTATCCGGAGCTGGAAAGCTTTCCAGGCCGCGTCCTCTTCGGTGGATGTAGTGCTGAGAGGGACAGAGCTGTCCATTACCCGGTGGGATGGCCGCTCCGAGCGGGGCTTTGTCCCGGAGCTGGAGCCCTGTACAGTGCTCCGGGATGGGGTCGGCCCCAAAGAGCTGGGTGAGGCCATTTTGGCCGCGCTGATCCCCCTGGTGGAGAGGGAACGGGGCTGACCCCTGAAATGTGCTGCAAAAGAGAGTGATATCAATGGAATTTGTGATTATCTCCGGCCTGTCCGGAGCGGGAAAGAGCAAGGCGGCCTCCTTTATGGAGGATATGGACTACTTCTGTGTGGACAATCTCCCTGCCCCACTGATTCCCAAGTTCGCCGAGCTGGGCATGGCGGGTTCCGGGGAGTACGACCGGGTGGCCCTGGTCACCGACGTCCGGGCGGGCACCAACTTCGACGGGCTGTTTCACGCCCTGGACGTTCTGGAGGCCATGAAGTGCGCCTACCGCATCCTCTTTATGGACGCGGCCGACGAGACCATCATCAAGCGCTATAAGGAGACCCGCCGCGCCCACCCTCTGGCAGAGGACGCCGACAGCCTGGAGGGGGCCATCGCCCTGGAGCGGACTATGCTGGCCCCCCTGCGGGAGCGGGCGGACAAGATTGTGGACACCACCAATCTGTCCACCGCCAAGCTGAAGGGGGTCCTTCGTCAGATGTTCGGCCGCGCAGGCACTTCCGAGGGACGGATGGAGGTGCGGGTGACCTCCTTCGGCTTCAAGCACGGGGTGCCCATGGAGGCTGACCTGATTTTCGACGCCCGTTTCCTGCCCAACCCCTTTTATGTCACCGAGCTGCGCCCCCTCACCGGCCTGGATGCCGGAGTGCGGGACTACGTCTTTCAAAACGGCCAGGGGGCAGAATTTCTGACGCGGCTGTGGGAGCTGGTGGGCTGGCTCCTCCCCCGGTATGAGGAGGAGGGCAAGACCTCCCTGGTCATCTCCATAGGCTGCACCGGCGGGCACCACCGCTCTGTTGCCATCGCCCACGCTCTGGGGGAGAAAATCAAGGCCCAGGGCTGGCCGGTGGCGGAGAGCCACCGGGATTTAGGGCGAAATTGAGGAGGGGGTCCCATGGAACTTGATCAACTGTATGAGAGTATCCAAAATTTGAAGTCCAAAGGTGCAGTGGCCGACACCTACGGCGGGACCGGCGATCCGGGCGACCCGGATGGAGCCGTCCTCACCGAGTTCATAGAGTATATCAATGTCTGGCACGCCCAAAACCGGCCGGACTGGCTGGAAGCCCTTTATCAGGTGCTGGCCTGGCAGTTTGAGACCTTCCACGAGGGGGCGGACGGCTATTATGAGAACTTCTACGGCGATTCTCCCCGGGAGATCCAGGTAAAAACGGTGGATTTCCTGGAGAAGAACGGGTATTTGGAGCTTGCGGCTCCATACCGCCAGGGAATGGACTCCACGGTTCAAGGCATTTCCGAGTGGATGGACGAACACCTGGAAACCGTGTGGCGGTTCTGCCTGGACATTTTGGAGAAGCACAGATCAGACTGGCCGGAGCCGGAAGAAAGGAATGAAAATGGCTGAATCTTACCCCACCCTCCACCAGTGGGAGCGGGGGCCCAAGATCGTCGCCATCGGCGGTGGGACGGGCCTGTCCACCATGCTGCGGGGGCTGAAAAAATACACCAGAAACCTCACCGCCATCGTCACGGTGGCGGACAACGGAGGCGGCTCCGGGATGCTCCGCCAGGACCTGGGGATGCCCCCGCCGGGGGACATCCGCCACTGTATGGAGGCCCTGGCCAACACCGAGCCCATTATGGAGAAGCTGCTCACCTACCGCTTCACCGAAGGGGTACTTGCCGGCCAGTCCTTCGGCAACCTGATTCTGGCCGCCCTCAACGGGATCACCGGCTCCTTTGAAACGGCAGTGGCTGAGATGAGCCACGTGCTGGCTATCACCGGCCGGGTGGTGCCGGTGACCAGTGCCGATGTCCAGCTGGAGGCCGTCTTTGAGAACGGGGCCAGAGTAACCGGCGAGTCCCAGATTGCCGCCTTTAAAAAGGAGCAGGACTGCCGCATCCACCATGTATCTCTCACCCCTGACCACCCCAGGGCCACCCCGGCGGCCCTGGAGGCAATCGGTGAGGCCGACCTGATTCTGATGGGACCGGGGAGCCTATACACCAGCATCATCCCCAACCTGCTGGTGGAGGGGGTGGCCCGGGCTGTGGCCCAGGCGGACGCCCCCAAGCTGTATATCTGCAACATCATGACCCAGGACGGGGAGACGGAGGGTTACACTGCCGCTGACCACCTGGAGGCCCTGCTGGCCCACGGGGAGCCGGGGCTGGTGGACCTGTGTCTGGCCAACACCGCCCCGGTGCGGCCCGGGCTGCTGGAGAAGTACCGGGAGGAGGATGCCGTCCCTCTGACGGTGGACCGGGAGCGGGTGGCGTCGATGGGGCTGGAGCTGGTGGAGCGGCCGGTGGCCTCGGAGGAGGGCAACTACGCCCGCCACGACCCGGATAAGCTGGCCCAGGCGGTGCTGGATATCTACCGCAGCCGGGCGGTGCGCATCTTCCACGGGGCCCGGCGCTACATACTGGAGGATTGAACATGTCTTTTTCGGTGGACGTAAAAACCGAGCTGTGCCGGGCTCCCCTGAGCCGGAAGTGCTGCGCCCAGGCGGAGGCCTATGGGGTGCTGCTCTACTGCAACACCTTCCACGCCGCCCAGGCCCGGATCGTGACCGAAAACGGGGCCTTTGCCCAGCGGCTGCCCCTGCTGTTTAAAAAGGCCTTCCGGCTCACCTTTGACAGCCTGCCCCAGGGAGGCGGCAAGCAGATCTTCGAGATCACCGACCCGAATAAGCTGGCGGCGCTGCACCAGGCCTTCGGCACAGACCCCAGGGC
>CANPFP010000168.1 GCA_947573385.1 uncultured Bacillota bacterium
GTGGGAAAGTGGGATTTTGTACATGCTCCCGACTGACAATCTATCATCTTTCGCATGAAAAGCCCATAGGCCAGGGAAGCCCAAACATCGATGTTTTATCAAAATCTCCGCCTTTTTGACAATTCTATCAAAAAGGCGGAGATAAATCTACCCCAAATTAACTTTTCTGAAGCAAGGGCCCCTCAAAGCCCTGCCGCAATATAACATCACCCCAGGCGGCATCAAAACTGATGGATACCAGCTTTTGGTCCCGTTGAACGCAGTAAATGGGCAGCTGGCGGGCGGCAGCCGACACGCCCACGGCGGCAGGATAGTTGACCACATAAAACATGATCGCCGCGAGACAGAGACAGACCGCTGCGGTCCACCATTTACGTTCAATGAGAAATATTTTGACCGATTCCCGTTTTTTTGCCATATGACAGCACTCCTATTTTAAAATAGATTGACCCTCCGAGGGGATGTAACGTTATTGGATTATATGAAAAATGCCGCTGGGACATGAATAATTTCGATGGGCATAATAAAACAGCGGGGACTGCGTAAAAACAGTCTCCGCTGTTGCTTTTTTTGAAGGAACGGTGAAATGCTCAGTGATTCAGTACCCGCACCCGGATCATGTTGGGGATGGCCCGCAACTCCTCCACCGCATCCTCGGTGAGACGGGTGTTGACATCCACCATTGTGTAGGCGTAGTCCTTTTTGGACTTGTTGGTCAGGTTTTCCACGTTGATATGGTCGTCAGACAGCACCGCCATGATCTGAGACAGCATACCGGGCACATTCTTGTGAATCAGGCAGATGCGGGCGATGCCGCTCCAGTCCTGAACCACGTTGGGCAGGTTGACCGAGTTGGTGATGTTGCCGTTGACCAGATAGTCCTGGAGCTGGCGGGCGGCCATGACGGCGCAGTTCTCCTCGCTCTCCGGAGTGGAGGCCCCCAGGTGGGGCAGGGCAATTACGTTTTTCACTGTGGCAATCCGTTCATCGGGGAAGTCGGTGACGTATTTGGCCACTCGCCCCGCCTCCAGCGCGGCAATCATGTCCTCGTCGTTCACCAGACCGCCCCGGGCCAGGTTGAGCACCCGCACCTGGCCCTTCATCTTGCCGATGGCCTCAGCATTGATAAAGTCCTTGGTGGAGCTGTTGTAGGGGACATGGATGGTGATGTAGTCGGAAACCTTATAAAGCTCGCCCACCTCCTTCACCACATGGACGTGACGGTCCAGACGCAGAGCGGCGTCCACCGACAGGAAGGGGTCGTAGCCATAGACGTCCATCCCCAGGTCCAGGGCGATGTTGCACACCAGAGCCCCGATAGCCCCCAGGCCGATAACGCCCAGGGTCTTCTTATACAGCTCCGGACCTGCAAAGGCGGACTTGCCCTTCTCCACGGCGGCAGCCACGTCCACCTTGGGGGTGTGGGCCTGTTCCTGCACCCAGTCGGCGCCCCCGAGAATGTCCCGGGAAGCCACCAGCATGGCGGCGATGACCAGCTCCTTCACTGCGTTGGCGTTGGCGCCGGGGGTGTTGAAGACCACAATGCCGTTTTCCGAGCACCGGTCGATGGGGATATTGTTGGTGCCCGCCCCGGCCCGGGCGATAGCCCGGAGGGCGTCGGGAAAAGCGTACTCGTGCATGGGGGCGGAGCGGACCAGAATACCGTCCTCGTTCTCCACATCGCTCCCCACCTGGAAACGGCCCCGGTCCAGCCGGTCCAGCCCCACGGAGGAAATTTTGTTCAGTGTTTTAATACGATACATGTGAATTACCTCGTGTTAATTTAATAAGTATTCCCTTGGGGGAGACCTGTTCAGCCGCAGTCCCAGTTGTACAGCACCCGGGAGAAGTCCCGGCGCTTCAGGGCCTCCCGGTTGATGAAGAAGTTGCCCACCCCCAGGTCGCCCCAGCAGACAAAGAACTCCCGGCCCCGTGTGTCACTGTCCAACTGGAACAGAAGGGTATCCAGGTCTCCGTGCTGGGTCTCGCGGGGATCGGCCTGCGTGAAGTAAGGGTAGCCGCCCAACTGGTGATGGGGGACATCCTCGCCGCCGCCGAACAGATCATCTTCATCGTCGTCCTCGTCCAGCAGCTCGAATACATCCCAGCCTTTCTCGATGGGCTCATCCGGCTTTTGCTGGTTCCACTTCTGGACGAACAGGGGGTCAAAACGAAAGTCACCGGGGGTCATGCCTTGGTCCACAGGAACGCCGAAAACGATACGGAAGGGTCCCTTCTCAAGGGGGGAGCAGTCCTCCTCCGGCGGCTCCGGGAGGGGGATATCCGCCGCCGTAACGGAGGTGTCCACCGTCTCATGGTAGAGCACAGCGTAGTTTTTTGACTTCATGGCTCCGAAATCACAGCCAAACATCTCGTCGGTACCGATGAAAAATTGCAGCAGACCGGCGTGGGGATAGTCGGGCAGAGCGATGAGCTGGGTGCAGTCGATCTGAGCCAGAAACCGTAAGGGAACCCCCTGCTCGTCCACAGGCCACCTGGTCCCCTTGGGCAGGTAGGGCGTGCCGCCCACCTTGCTGCCGGTCAGGCCAGGCTCACCCTCCTCCAGGGAGAAAGAGAGACAGGGGGTACGGTATTCTGCACGGATATCTTCACAGATGGCGTTGGTAAGCTCAAAATTGGTCATAAATAAGCACCCCCAAAATTACGCACCCACGTGCTCCTTCAGCTTGACCCCGTCCAGCGCGGGGCCAATCACCAGGAATAGGGCCCCGCTGCCGATGCCCTGGGCCAAGGTGCCCAGGAACTGGGGCAGGAAGGCGGTCATGGTCCCGGCCATGACGCAGTTGGCCAGGGCGTAGGCGGCAGGGGAAAAGAGCCCTGCGGCCACCACAGCGGCCCAGTTGCGCGGGCAGAGGATGCGCTCCGACTTGCTGGTGAAGAACAGTACCAGCACCGCCTTGATAACCAGGGTGGGCAGCACCCACATAGGGGCGGTGAGCAGGTCGGCCAGCCCCGCGCCGATGGCGGCGGCAGCCGCCGCGTAAGGGACGGGCAGCAGACAGGCCGCCAGGTAGATCAGGGCGTCCCCCAGGTGGATGTAGCCCCCGGTGGGGAGGGGGATATGGAGCATGTAGGCGGTCATGACGGTGATGGCGGCGGCGAACAGCGCAGTTGTTGTCAGCTGGCGCAGATTTTCTCTCTGAGACATGGGATGTCCTTTCTCCGATCAGTTGCTCTTGTCAAAGTTCTGGATAAAGCTGCACAGCTTTTCCACACCCTCCACAGGCATGGCGTTGTAGATGGAGGCCCGCATACCGCCGGTCTTCCGGTGGCCTTTCAGATTGACAAAGCCGGCGGCGGTGGCCTCCTTGACGAACTTGGCGTCCAGTGTTTCGTCCTCGGTGCGGAAGGTGATGTTCATACCGGAGCGGGAGTCCTTGTCCGCGTGGAGCTGGAAGAGCCGGGAGGACTCCAGGGTATCGTAGAGCATGTTGGCCCGCTGCCATTTCAGCCGCTCCATCCCCTCCGGACCGCCGTTCTCGGTCACCCAGTCCAGGGTAAGACCCAGCATGTAGATACACCAGCAGGGTGGGGTGTTGTACATGGAGTCCTTGTCGATCATGGTCTGGTAATTCATCATGAGAGGGGTGTAGGGCAGTTCGTGGCCGGCCAGGTCCTCTTTGATGATAACCACCGTCAGCCCGGCGGGGGCCATGTTCTTCTGGGCTCCGGCGTAGATAATGCCGAATTTGGACACATCCACCGGCATGGACAGGATGTCAGAGGACATGTCGCACACCAGGGGCACATCCCCGGTCTCCGGGATGTAGTCCCACTCGGTGCCGTAGATGGTGTTGTTGGCACAGTAGTAGAAGTAGCTGGCCTCGGGGTCCAGCTTCAGCTCCCCCTGCCGGGGGATATAGCAGTGGCTGCGGTCGCCGGTGTCGCAGGCCAGGCTGATTTTTCCATACTTGGTGGCCTCCTTATAGGCCAGGCTGGAGAAGTTGCCGGTAACGGCGTAGTCCGCCTTTCCCGTTTTGCTGATAAGGTTCAGAGGGATGGCGGAGAACTGGCCGGAGGCCCCGGTCTG
>CANPFP010000169.1 GCA_947573385.1 uncultured Bacillota bacterium
TGCTGGCCTGCGCCGGGATGGCGGGCGTTATGGGGCTGGCTGTCCTCCCCGGGGTACCCGCGGCGGTGAGCTACTGGCTGATTACCGGGATGGCTATGGCTGCCATGGCCGCCGCCATGCTGTTTACTGTGGTGATGCTCACCCTGGTCCAGGCCCAGGTACCCGGCCAGCTGCTGGGCAAGGTGATTGCCTGCATCCAGGCGGTGGCCAACTGCGCTTCCCCTCTGGGGCAGGCGGGATACGGCATCCTGTTCGACCGCCTGTCTCCCTGGGCGGTGCTGATGGGTGCGGCTGTCCTGTCGGCGCTGGTGGCCCTCCGGTCCCGGCGGGTGTTCCAGGCGCTGGAAGCGGATTGACGGCAAAGGGGCCGGACAAAAGTCCGGCCCCTTCCTGATTCGGTTATTCCTCCAGCATACGCCGCCAGTGGTGCATCTTCTGATGAAATTCCTCGCTCTCCCCCGGGAACCAGGACAGGGCACAGGCCAGGGCGTGCTCGAAGAAGCAGTAGTCGTGCTCCGGCACCCGGGTCTTCAGCAGAGACAGCACCCCCAGGGCCTGCTCCCGGTCAGCCAGACCCTCCTTGGCCTGCCAGGCCAGCAGGGTAAGGGCGGGGATTACCGGCCAGTCCAGCTGGCCCAGGCAGATGCGGGTCAGCTCATAGGAGGGCAGCTTACCCCCGTAAACTATCAGCTCCGGGGAGGGCATCCGGCTGTCGTCCTTCCCCAGCTGAGCCAGCAGGCACACCGCGGCAAACTGCACCCGCAGCAGCCACTGGTCCGCCGGGATGCGCATGTCGTCGGGCTCAGGGGGATAGACCATGCAGCCGTACAGGTCGTCAAAGGACAGCCCCTCGCACATCGACCCCGCCCGGTTGTACCACTCCCCCAGGTGAAAGGGGGACCGGGCCAGCTCCTTGACCCGCATCCGGGCGGTGTCACTTGGCGGCTCCACCGCCGGACTGGGGTTGTGGTCCGGGCTGTAGTTCCACAGCCGCACCCCGTCGGGGATCAGGCTGCTGTCCAGGGGCGGGTCGGATACCGCGTTGACAATGAGGTGAATCCCGCCGGACTTTTTCCCGTACTCAGTGACGGCCAGCCGCACGGCATTGGCGGCGCTGGCCGCTTCCTCACAGCTGAGGACCAGCTTGACCTCCCCGCCGGTGCCCTTGGCGATAAAGTTGGGGATCATCTTCACGGTGGCGTCCCAGCTGGGGAAGAACCGCTCCACATAGGGAACCAGCTGCTCCTCCCGGGCCCACTGGCACAGCTCGCTCCCCCGCTGATTCTGGGGCTTGGACGCGGCGCACAGCACCAGCCGCTCCAGCCAGGCGGGGTCGCCGCTGTCCAGCCAGCGGCAGAACAGCAGGGAGGGCTCCGCCCACTCCGCATCCTGCTGGTCTCCCCGGTCGGTGACCAGGGCGTAATACTCAATGGCCTTGGACAGGTTCCTCACCCGCAGGAAATAGTCGGCCAGGTCGTTGCAGGGGGCCAGATTCCTGGGGTCGCGCTCCAGGCCCTCCTTCACATAGTCCTCCGCCCCATCGGGGTCGTCCAGATCCAGACAGCACACGCCGGCGAAGGTGTAGCAGGAAGCCGCCTTGTGCCGGGATATCCCCTCCTGAGCCGCCTTCAGGGCATCCTCGTTCCGGCCCATGTGGCGCAGGAGGATACACTCGGCGGTGTAACGGTTGGTGGCGTCCTGCCGGGGGGCGGTGTTGTCCCCCAGGGCCCGCAGGGCGTTGAGACAGCCCTCCCACAGCCGCTGGCGCCGGACCGGCTCCAGCGGGTCCAGCACCTGGGTGAGGTAGGCCACAAAGAGGCACACCGCCTCCTCCCCCGCCTTGTCCAGCAGGGCCTGGCTGCCCAGCCAGCGCTCCGCCATATCCATGTGGGACAGGTCCCGGGTCTGGATGGCGGTCCGGGCAAAGTGCTCCAGGGCCTCGGCCACCCGCCCCTGGTCCATCAGGATTGAGGCCTCCCCCCAGGGGCCGGGGCGGGGGACGGACCGGGTCTTCTCCCCCTGGCTGCCTGCGTTTCCGTTGTCTTTCTTTTTGAACAGTCCAAACATTCTTGTCCCCTCCTAGCCGTTTTGCGTCCGGTTGTGACAGCTAATCGCCCAGTTCAGATCATACAGGCGGAAGCGCCCGTCGTCGGGCTCCTCCCCCAGCCGGTCCAGCATCTGGCGGCACATGTCAAAGACCACCTGGTTCACCCCGGTATGTACGATGTTCCGGTTGGTGAGGTGGATGTCATACCAGTAGATAGGCTGGCCGTACTCCGGGGCCTTGTCCGGGCCGATGGAGGCGTAGAGGACAGCGTGGAGGGGCTCCTCGGCGGGGTCCGGGGTGGACACCCCCTGAAAGAAGCCGTTCCAGACCACTTCGCCCTGAGACTGAAGCTGACCGATGATAAGGGGCTTGACCAGCTGGAGAACCCGCTCGTCCAAACCGGCGTCCTGTGCCCGGACCAGCTCCTGCACGGCATAGAAATTGCCCGCCGCCCGGCGCTTCATGCCGGGCAGCTCCAGACCCTCCAGGTTCCGGTTCATCACTTGCAGGGCCTCGCCGGCGTCGGACGAGTCGATGCCGGGGACCAGGGCGACTCCTAATTTGGCCTCCGGGTCAAAATACCAGCAGGGCCAGGCGGTGTCCGCCTCCAGGCCGCACTTGGGGCAGCGCCACTGGAAGAACTTCCCCTCCAGCAGCTTCTCTTTTCCGTCCGGGCATCGGCTCAGGTCCAGGCCGTGGTACTCTCTCAGCTCACCGATGGTCTGGCACTTCATGCACTGGCCCTGGCGACTCCGGAACAGGCCGGGAATTTTTTCATCCATCAAAATACCTCCTTACACAGAGTAATGTAAGCCTATTGTAACCCAATGGGAATCTGTAAGCAACCCCATATTTCCACAGCGCCGCTTCCCTTTTGTCCAATTATCATACACCATATTTAGTGTGAAGTCAATACATCATATCTAGTGTTGTCATAATAGATTTATCCGAACAATGGAGCTGACCTATTATGAAAACCTACATCGACCGCATGCGGGAGCTGCGCGAAGACCATGATTTAACCCAGTATGACATTGCCAAACTGCTTAAAACCACACAGCAGACCTATTCGCGGTATGAGCAGGGAATCAACGAGCTTCCTATCCGGCATTTGATCACTTTGTGCCAATTCTACCGGGTAACTTCCGATTATTTTCTTGGCTTCTCGGACTGAAGCGGGCATTTTAATGTAAAATATCCCCCGACCTCGGTGGCCGGGGGATTTCTATGTCGAAGTATCAAATTACACCAGCTTAGCGCCGTTGACCTTGACGCCGGGACCCATGGTGGCGGCCACGGTGCAGCTCTTGATATACTGGCCCTTGGCGGCGGCGGGCTTGGCCTTGATGATGGCGCCCATGAGGGCGGCGAAGTTCTCGCTCAGCTTCTCGGGGCCGAAGGAGACCTTGCCGATGGGGCAGTGGATGATGTTGGTCTTGTCCAGGCGGTACTCCACCTTACCGGCCTTGATCTCGTTGACGGCCTTGGTCACGTCCATGGTGACGGTGCCGGCCTTGGGGGAGGGCATCAGGCCCTTGGGGCCCAGCACCTTACCCAGACGGCCCACCACGCCCATCATGTCGGGGGTGGCAACCACCACGTCGAAGTCGAACCAGTTTTCCTTCTGGATCTTCTCCACCAGGTCCATCTCGCCCACGAAGTCAGCGCCGGCGGCCTTGGCTTCGTCGGCCTTGGCGGCCTTGGCGAAGACCAGCACACGCTGGGTCTTGCCGGTGCCGTGGGGCAGGACGATGGCACCGCGGACCTGCTGGTCGGCGTGGCGGGAGTCGACGCCCAGCTTCACGTGGAGCTCCACGGTCTCGTCAAACTTGGCGGTGGCGGTGTCCACCACCAGCTTCATGGCGTCGGCGGTATCGTACA
>CANPFP010000170.1 GCA_947573385.1 uncultured Bacillota bacterium
CGTTGGTGCCGTGGGGGATGGCCACATGGCTGCCGATGGCCACCGAGAAGCTGGCTTCCCGGTCCAGCATCCCCTGGATATAGGCCTCGTCCACATAGCCGCTGGCCACCATCAGCTTTCCGCAGGCCTTGATGGCCTCCTCGGGGGTGACGGGGGCACAGCCCAGCACGATATTCTTCCGCTCCAGCAGGGTATCTCCCTGAGCGGGGGCGGCCTCCTCAGCCTTGGGGGTCTCCACGGGGGCGGCGGGGGCGGCGGAGCCCTTCCGGGCCGCCAGCAGCTCGTTCACCAGGGCGTCGTACTCCGGCGCGCCCATGAAGTTGTGGATGGGGATAATCCGCGCCTGGGGAGCCCGCTGGGCTGCCCGGCCGGACAGCTCATGGTGGGTGACCACGATCTGACAGTCCCCGGGGATCTCGGACACGGGGTGGTGGATGACTTCAATGCCGGTGATGCCGGCGTCCTTCAGCTTGTTGCGCAGCATGGTGGCGCCCATGGCGGAGGAGCCCATGCCCGCGTCGCAGGCGAAGACGATCTTCTTGACGGACTTGATATCCACCTCAGCGCCGGTGGTGGACTCCACGGCGGGGGCCTGACCCTTGGAAGCGGCCTTGGAGGCGGCCACCTGGGCCTGGGCCTCAGCCAGGCTGGCGTCCTTGCCGAAGAACTTCAGCAGGAACACGGAGATGGCGAAGCTGACCGCCGCGGCCACGGCGATGCCCACGATGTTGGCGAAGTAGCCGCCCTTGGGGGTCATGAGCAGCTCGGCGATGATGGAGCCGGGGGAAGCCGCCGCCGCCAGGCCGCCGCCCAGGATGGACAGGGTGAAAATGCCGGCCATGTTGCCGATCATGGGGCCAAGAATCACAATGGGGTTCATCAGGACATAGGGGAAGTAAATCTCATGGATGCCGCCCACAAATTGGATGACGGCGGCGGCGCCGGCGGAGGAGCGGGTCTCACCCTTGCCGGCCACGCAGTAGGCCAGCAGCAGGCCCAGGCCCGGGCCGGGGTTGGACTCGATCATGAACAGGATGGATTTGCCCAGCTCGGCGGCCTGCTCGGTACCGATGGGGGTGAAAACGCCGTGGTTGATAGCGTTGTTCAGGAACAGGACCTTGGCGGGCTCCACCAGTACGGCGGTGAAGGGCAGCAGGCCGTGATTCACCAGGAATTTGACGCCAGCGCCCAGAATGTCAGTGATGGTCACACAGGCGGGGCCGATCACAAAGATGGACAGGATGGACAAAAGTGCGCCGATAATGCCCACGGAGAAGTTGTTGACCACCATCTCGAAGCCGGCGGGAATGTGGCCCTCCATGGATTGGTCAAATTTTTTGATGCACCAGCCGCCCAGGGGGCCGCAGATCATGGCACCGATGAACATGGTGCTGTTGGGGATATTTGCAACAGCTTCGCGAGCAGACTCAATGCTGGTTGCGTTATCAAGGGCCGCAACCAAGAACAGAGACTGGTCGGTAGCAACGATAGCGCCTAAGGTAGCCAAGGCACCGGCCACGGCGCCCTTTTGACCGCCGATAGCCTTGCCGCCGGTGTAGCCAATCAGGATGGGCAGCAGGTACTTGAGCATGGGACCTACCATCATGTTAATAGTGGCGGCAGGCCCCCACCATCCCAACCAGCCGTCGGGGATGAACAGGGCGGCGATCAGGCCCCAGGCGATGAAGGCCCCGATGTTGGGCATTACCATGCCGCTGAGGAAGCGCCCGAATTTCTGTACGCGTTCTTTCACAGGGGGTATCTCCTTTCACAATGTAGGGATGAGGTCGCTGAAATCGCGGAACGTAGGGACGCTTCACGAAGCGTCCGGGCAACATGAGACTCACGCCGAAGAACGTATCCCGAGACCTGTGCCGGCGGACGCATCGTGATGCGTCCCTACATAATTGCGGGAGGTTATTGATTCACCGTGGCCTTCAGGTAGCCCTCCACGCCGGAGGCGGTGGACAGCCCCAGGGCCTCGTCAGTGACCCGGCGGAAATCCTTCTCGTGCCAGCGGTGGATCTGGGCCCGGGTGGCCAGCACCGAGGCGGAGCTGACGGAGAACTCGTCCAGGCCCCAGCACATGAGCAGGGGAATGAGCCCTGGGTCGGCTGCGGCCTCGCCGCACATGCCCACCGGGATGCCCGCCCGTTTAGCGGCGGAGATTACGTTACGGATGGAGCGCAGCACCGCGGGCTGGAAGGGGCTGTACAGCTTCTCCACCTTGGCGTTGCCCCGGTCCACCGCCATGGTGTACTGGGTCAGGTCGTTGGTGCCGATGGAGAAAAAGTCACACTCCTGGGCCAGCAGGTCGGCGATGAGGGCGGCGGCGGGGGTCTCGATCATGGCCCCCAGGGCGATGTCCTTGTCGTAGGGCACGCCGGACTCGGCCAGCTCCTTCTTGCACTGCTCCAGCAGCTCCCGGGCGGCGCGGACCTCCTCCACACAGGTGACCAGGGGGAGCATAATCTTGATGTTCTGCTCCTCGGCCCCCGCCCGGAGCAGGGCGCGGAGCTGGACCTTATACAGCTCAGGGCGGTCCAGGCAGTAGCGGATGGCCCGGTGGCCCAGGAAGGGGTTTTCCTCCTTCTCCAGCCCCAGATAGTCGATGGCCTTGTCACCCCCCACGTCCAGGGTACGGATAATTACTTCCTTGCCCGCCATGGTCTTGGAGACAGCGTAGTAGGTCTCATACTGCACCGTCTCATCGGGGAGACTGGTGCGGTCCATGAACAGGAACTCAGTACGGAACAGGCCGATCCCCTCCGCGCCGGACTGGGCGGCGGCCTCCGCCTCGGCGGCGGAGCCTATGTTGGCGTAGAGGTGGTAATACTTGCCGTCGGCGTCGGCGGTGGGCTTATTTCGATAGACCTCCAGGGCGGCGGTCTTCTCCTGATAGTCCTTCTGCTTGGCCAGGTACTCGCTGCGGGTGCGGGCGTCGGGGCTGAGGACCACTACGCCCGCGCCGCCGTCTACAATCAGGCCGTCGCCGTCCTTGATAAGCTCCAGGGCCTTGGCGATGCTGAGCACGGCGGGGAGCTGGAGGGCCCGGGCCAGGATGGCGGAGTGGCTGGTGCGGCCGCCGGTCTCGGTGATGATGCCGGCCACGTTCTCTTTATTCAGCCCCACCGTCATAGAGGGGGTGAGGTCGTGGGCCACCAGGATGGTGCCGGCGGGCAGGGCGCTCAGGTCGATGCCGGTGACCCCCATAAGGATGGACAGCAGCCGGGCGCGGATGTCCCGCACGTCGGTGGCCCGCTGGCGCATCAGTTCATCGTCCACACCGGCGAACATGTCGGCGTACATGGTGCACACTGCGTCGGCCGCCCCCTCGGCGCAGGAGCCGCCGTCGATGGCCTCCTGCATCTGGGAGAGCATGAAGGGGTCAGCCAGCATGGTGATCTGGCCGGTGAGAATCTCCGTCTCCTTGGGGCCGGTCTGCTCCCGGATGCGGTCGGCCATGGCGGCGGTGCGCCGGTTAAATTCGTCAATGGCGTTTTGCAGGCGGGCCTTTTCCGCCTCCTTGCCGGAGTAGGGGACGTCGGAGTAGTCCAGGCTCTCCTCCCGCACACAGACGGCGCAGCCCAGGCCGACGCCGTCTGACGCGTTGATTCCTTTCAGAACCATGGCGCCCTCCCCTTACAGGTCGCCCAGGCCGGACTCCACCAGCTTGACGGCGGCATCCAGGGCCTCGGTCTCCTGGGCGCCCTCGCAGCGAATCTCAATCTCGCTGTCCATCTTGATGCAGGAGGCCATCAGGTTCATGATGCTCTTGGCATTGATGGTCTTCTCGCCAAAGATGATGGTGACGGTGCTGTCGTACTTGCCCATCTCGGCCACAAAGAGCTGGGCGGGGCGCATGTGCAGACCCTGGGGATTGATGACCTTGACTGTTTTGGATACCATAGTGAATACATCCTTTC
>CANPFP010000171.1 GCA_947573385.1 uncultured Bacillota bacterium
AGGAGGAACTGCCGCCGCCGTTTCCGCCGCCGCAGGCGGCCAGGGACAGGGCCATAGCGGTGGCCAGCACCGCCGCAAAGATACGTCTTTTCATAGTAAGTAAACTCCTTTTCTGTTGGGCTATAATTGACCCTCTTTGGGTTCTGTGAGGTTTGACGAGCAAAAACGAAAAAGGTTCCCGGGTTTGAAAAAATTTTTTCGCTGAGATATTATACTGTCTTTTTTCGACCCTGGCAAGTGTTTTGTGGCCGGACCGGAAACCAGGGGGAAAAGCGGGCAAAAAGGGATTGACTTTCCCCCGGGAAGGGCATAAAATAGCCGATACTGACTACAATTTCGGGAGGTGGACGCCATGTTCCACTATTTGGATAACGCCGCCACTACGCCGGTGCGGCCCGAGGCCGTTCAGGCGGCGGTGGAGGCCATGACCCAAGGCTGGGGCAACCCCTCGTCTCAGTACGCCCTGGGGAAACAGGCGGCGGAGCGGATGAAGGGCTGGCGGGCCGACCTGGCCGGGGCCCTGGGCTGTATGCCGGAGGAGGTCTATTTTACCTCCTGCGGCTCGGAGAGCGACAACTGGGCCATCTTCGGGGCGCTGGAGCTGAACCGCCGCCGGGGGAAACACATCATCACCACCGCCATGGAGCACGCCGCTGTGCTGGAGCCCCTCAAGGCGCTGGAGAAACAGGGGTATGAGGTGACCTGTCTCCAGCCCGACCGCTGGGGGGAGCTGGACCCCGCCCAGCTGTCCGCCGCCCTCCGCCCGGACACGGTTCTGGTATCCATGATGCTGGTAAACAACGAGCTGGGCACCGTTCTGCCCGTGAAGGAGACGGCCCAAGCTATTAAAAAGGCGGGCTGTCCCGCCCTGCTCCACTGCGACGCGGTCCAGGGCTTTTTAAAGGTGCCCTTCACCCCCAAGGAGCTGGGGGTGGACCTGCTGTCGGTGAGCGGCCACAAGATCCACGCCCCCAAGGGGGTGGGGGCGCTGTATGTGCGGAAGGGCGTGCGGCTGCCCCCCCTCATCCGGGGCGGGGGACAGGAGGGCGGCCTGCGCTCCGGCACCGAGGCCACATCCCAGATTGCCGCCTTCGCCGCCGCCGCCCGGCTGGGAGCCGTCTCCTTTCAGGAGGATGCCGCCCGCATGGCGGAGATAAAAGCCTATACCGTGGCCCGGCTGGCCCAGGAGGTACCTGGGGCGGAGGTCCTGGCCCCCGGAGGAGCCCCCCACATCCTGCCCATCTCCCTGCCCGGCTACAAGAGTGAGGTAGTGGTCCGCTTTTTGAGCGACCGGGGGGTGTATCTCTCCTCCGGCTCCGCCTGCCACCGGGGCAGGCCCAGCCACGTCTTCGCCGCTCTGAAGCTGTCCAAGGCCCTGCTGGACGGCGCTCTGCGGGTCAGCTTCTCCTATGATACGTCCCGGGAGGACGTGGACGCCCTCATAGACGGCCTGAAGGGGGCAAAGGAGCAGCTTTTTACTACGTTATCATAGAAAAGGAGCAATTTTCCGATGTTCGCGTACATGAAGCAAAAACCGGGATTTTACAGGCAGGTGGTCATGCTGGCCCTGCCCATTGTGCTGCAAAACCTTATCACCAGTGCCCTGGGCATGGCGGACACCTTTATGGTGGGGATGCTGGGGGAGGTTCCCATGGCGGCGGTGACGCTGGCCAATATCCCCCTGTTTGCCCTGCAAATGTTCATTTTCGGTGTGCAGAGCGGCTCCTCCGTGCTGGTGAGCCAGTACTGGGGCAAGCAGGAGATGGAGGCCATCAACCGGGTGCTGGGGGTGGCCCTGTGGGTGGTGCTGGTGGTGTCCGCCCTCTTTGCCGGGGTGCTGCTGGTGTGCCCGGTGGAATTTCTCAGCCTGTTCGGCAACGAGCCGGAGGTGATCGCCCTGGCCGCCCAGTACGGCTCCATTGCGGGTCTCTCCTATGTGTGCAACGCCTTTACCATGATGTATGTGGCCGCCTACCGCAGCATGGAGCGGCCCCAGCTGGGGCTGTATATCCTGGTGGTCTCCATGGCCGCCAACACCTTCCTGAACTGGGTATTTATCTTCGGCAAGCTGGGAGCTCCCGCCATGGGGGTGCGGGGAGCGGCGACGGCCACCCTCATCGCCCGGCTGCTGGAGATCACCATTGTCATCCTCCACATGATGAAAAACCGGTTTTTCCGGGTCCAGCTCCACCTGCTGCTCCAGCCCGGGCTGGATATGACCCGCCGCTTTCTCAAATACGGCGGCCTGGTGGTGTGCAACGAGACCATGTGGGGCATCGGCACTTCGGTCTTTCCCACCATCATGGGCCATATGGCGGGCAGCACCGAGATTCTGGCCGCCTATACCATCGCCGGCAATGTGGAGAAGATTACCATGGTGGTTGCCTTTGGTCTGGCCTCCACCGCCTCCATCATCATCGGCCGGGAGGTGGGCGCGGGACGGGCGGACAGGATTCTGGACGTGGGCAAGGCCCTGAACACCCTGGCAGTGATGAGCGGGCTGACGCTGGGCGCCCTGCTGCTGCTCTTTGTCCGGTTTGCCGCCCCGGCCTGGGTGTATCCCCTGTTCAAGCTGTCCCCCGGGGCGGCCTCGGTGGCCTCCATGATGATGACGGTCATGGCCCTGTCCATGCCTTTGAAGGACTTCAACACGGTGAACATCGTGGGTGTCCTCCGGGGCGGGGGCGACGTGAAGGCGGCCACCCTCATCGATATCAGCCCCCTGTGGGGGGTAGCCATTCCCTATGCCGCCCTGTGCGGCCTGGTGCTGAAAACCACCGTGCTGTGGGTCTATCTGGCCTTTCCCCTGGAACAGGCCGTGAAATTTTTCGTTGGTATCCACCGTCTGCGCTCGGGGCGCTGGGTCCGGGACCTGACGAGATCGTAAAGAAGGAGGGACCCCTGTGAAAATCACCGTTCTGATGGAAAACACCGCTCTGGAGGGCTGCGGCCTGACGCCGGAGCACGGCCTGTCCCTGTACATCCAGTACCAGGGGAAAAAGCTGCTGCTGGACGCCGGCTCCTCCGGGAAATTTGCCGACAACGCCCGGACCCTGGGGGTGGACCTGTCCGGAGTGGAGCTGGCCGCCCTGTCCCACGGCCACTACGACCACGCCGACGGCCTGCGCCGGTTCTTCCAGGTCAACGACCGGGCCAAAGTGTACCTCCGCCCCGGAGCGGCGGGGCCCTACTTCGCCAAAGACCCGGACGCCTATCGCTTCATCGGCATCGGCCGGGATATCTGGGAGAACACCCGGGACCGCTTTGTGGAGGTGGAGGACCTGTACCCCCTGCTGGAGGGGGCCTGGCTGGTCCCCGAGACCGTCCACGACCCCGCCTTCGCCGGCCAGGCCGCCGACCTGCTGGTGAAACGGGGGGAGGACGATTTTGTCCCCGACGACTACCGGCATGAGCAGTCCCTGGTGCTGGAGGGGGAGCGGGGACTGGTGGTCTTCAACTCGTGCAGCCACGGGGGGATCGTCAATATCGTCCGGAGTGTTCTGGAGCAGTTTCCCGGGAAAAGGGTCTTCGCCGCGCTGGGCGGCTTCCACATGTTCAGTCGGGGCAAGAGCGGCATGAACTGTACCCCCGAGTATGTCTTCCGGGTGGCCGACGCCCTGAAAGAGCTGGGGGTGGAGGAGATCTACACCGGCCACTGCACCGGAGAAACGGCCCTGGAGCTCCTCCAGGAGCGCTTCGGCCCCGGCTGTCACGCCCTGGCGACCGGACAGGTGCTGAATTTTTAAAAAACGGTTGCAAAGAGCCTGAATTTGCGGTATAATGAACCCATAATTTATAATAGGAGGTAGCTGTATGGGCCAGACTGACAAGCAATTCAACGGTTTTCTGCGAATGGTTATCAGGGATTTAAAAGAAGGTCTTGCAGAGGATGACCCGGCAAAGCTGCGTGAGAA
>CANPFP010000172.1 GCA_947573385.1 uncultured Bacillota bacterium
GCACCCTCCCCCGCAGGGCGGGGCAGAGGTAGTCCGTCTCCAGCTTTTTTCTTGTGCCGTTCCAGGTGGGCATAGCATTTTCCCTCCCCCGCGAGCCGGGGTTAGTACAGCTCGCTGAACAGATTGTGGATGGTATCCTCCGCCGTGATAGGGTGGATCACCCGGGCGGGGTTCCCCGCAGCGAAGGAGTTGGCGGGGATGTCCTTCGTCACCACGCTCCCCGCGCCGATGACACAGCCGTCCCCGATTGTCACTCCCGGGCAGACCAATACATTGGCCCCGAACCAGCAGTTGCTCCCGATGGTGACCGGCTTGGCGTAGCACAGGAACCGCTCCACCCCGTCGCCGCAAAGGATGCCCCGACGCTCGTCGGCCTGCATGGGGTGCAGAGGGGTGACGATGGTTACGTTGGGCCCAAAATTGCAGTGGTCGCCGATCTTCACCCGGGCGTCGTCCTGGACGGTGAAGTTAAAGTTGATGAAGCAGTGGCTCCCGATCTCGGTGTGACAGCCGTAGTGGAAGCGGATCGGCCCCAGCAGGGTGGAGCCCTCACCGATTTTTCCCAGCAGCTCGGCCAGGATGCGCTCTCTGGCCTGGCGGTCCTCCTCGTAAAGGGCGTTGTACTCCTGGCTGAGCCGGTGGCCTCTCCGCTTCTTCTCCGCCAGCTCCGGGGATCTGGGCTCGAAAAGCTGTCCGCTGAAAATTCGTTCCTCTTCTGTCATGGATAAACTCCCTCTTTTCTATCGGCCGGTGAAATTCGACAAAGGTTCCCATTGACTGAATTGGGAAATTATGGTAGACTTGTCCCAGCTCGACCAATATGCTTTGTGCGAGTCTCTCCCCGCACATGGACGCCCCGAAAAGGGGCGTCTTTTTTGTCTCCCTTGCAAAGGAGGGGACCGCCGCCGAAGGCGGTGATGGAGGGATTCCGTGCAGGCAGGACGTCTCATGAAAACGGAATCCCCCAGCCATTCGCTTCGCGAATGCCAGCCCCCTTTCGCAAGGGGGCCTTTTGGCGCATTTTTCAACCGGCAGCGTATGCTGCATTTGGGGCGGACGCATCATGATGCGTCCCTACCGATGCGAGGGGAGACCCCTGCATTACGGAAAGGGGGCCGTCTGTGCAGACGGCCCCCTGGAAAATGCGCAGGATTACCGGCGGCCGCCGCCGCGGCGGTTTCCGCCCTTCTTCTCGATGTAACGCAACTCCGACAGTTTGCTGTCGGAGGACTGCATAAACTGCTTCAGGCGGTCCTCAAAGTCGGTGGGCTCCTTGGGGGCCTGGTGAACAAAGCCCATGGGACGCTGGGCGCCGCCTTGGCGAGGAGGACGTCCACCGCCCCCCTGGCGGGGGCCGCCGCTCGATCTGGGAGCGCGCTGGGGCGGGGGCTCCACCTGTTTAATGGACAGGTTGATCCGGTTGGCCTGGTCGATGCTGATAATCTTCACCTTGACCTCCTGCCCCTCGCGCAGATGGTCACTCACCTCATTCACATAGGAATAGGCGATCTCCGAAATATGGACCAACCCGGATTTTCCCTCCGGTAAGGCCACAAAAGCCCCGAACTTAGTAATACCTGTCACCTTGCCATCCACGATGGCCCCTACTCCTAACTCCATTGAAGCGACAAATCCTCCCTTGTAAATTTCACAGCACACACTGCAGTTGGTCAGTTGGCCACGTCGATGAACAGAGTCTCGTCCTTTTCTACATAGCCCCGGTCCCGGGCAACCTGCTCCAGCATCTCAGGGTCATCGCTGTTTGCGATGGCGTCTTTCAGCTTTTGATTTTCCAGCTGCTGGTCGGTCACCTGCCGGACCAGGTCGTCCCGTTGGGTTTGAACGTCCTGTATTTTTCCTCTCAGGTCCAGCAGAGAGGTGGCCATATAAATCAGCAGTCCCAAGACCACAATCTTGGTCAAAAAACCGGCTCGTTTGAAGGTCATGGGCACTCTCTCCTCTCTCCCGAAGGACACGGCGTCGGGCGGCAGCATCCAACTGCTCTGTTATCGTCCCTATTCTATACCATTTCGTTCCGGAAAGGAAGATGTTTTTTACAATTTTTCTGATTTTTTTCAGAATTGCCCTCGCCACCCCCAGCGGAAAGGTCAAAATGCCCAAAAGTGCGGCCATCAGATCGGCTCCCAGGTAGCCCAAACGCAGCAGCCAGGGGCTGATTGTACCAAAATAGAGGGCTCCGCCCACCACACAGAAGGCTGTGCCGTACAGTCTTACCTGTCCGCCCCAGGCGCTCTGGGACCAGAGAAACAGGGCCGCTGTGGCGGTTAGCCAAAACAGCAGGTCCAGCAGCGGCCCAAGCAACGGCGCCTTTACCCGCACGCGCAGTATACGGAACAGGTCGTAAACCACCCCCATAGCGCCCCCCAGCAGCAGAGCCTGACACAGGGCGCGGCCCTGCTGCAATACATCGACGTTCATCCGCCCAGCAGCCGGGAAAAGAAGCCGCCCCCCCGGTGTCCTTCATCCGATTCGTACAGCAGGGCATTCACCCGGCCCTCCACCCGCAGGTCGCCCCCGTCCAGGGACAACTTCTCGATGTGCAGTCCCTCCCCCTGGATTTCCAGCGCTCCCTGGGCTGTGATGAGCAGGATGGTGCTCTCGTCAAAGCTCTCCACTTCCTCCACGCCGGAGATAGACAGCTGCTCCCGCTCCTCCAGAATAATGTGGTGAGCCATTTCGGGACGGGCCCGGTCGTCCACAAACGCCATGAAAATTCCCCCTTTCCCTCCATTCTATGGGGGTGGGGCGGGGGGTATGCCTGTTATTGTAAGGACAGAAACCTTACCCCGCATAAACCCTTCGGAGAAGGGCTAAAACGTTATCAGTAAAAATTAACAATTTCCTGTAGCTTTTTCCCGGGGGATGGTGTACAATAGAAACAACCATTTTCGACATAAGGAGGCCGCCCTATGAAATTGACATTTTTCGGCGCCGCCCATGCGGTAACTGGCAGCTGCCACTGCCTGGAGGTCAACGGCAAGAAAATTCTGATTGACTGCGGCTTGCAGCAGGGCCGGGACGAGCACGACGACAACACCCTGGACTTCGCCCCCAACTACATTGACTACGTTCTGGTCACCCACGCCCACATCGACCACTCCGGCCGGCTGCCCCTGCTGGTGAAGGAGGGCTTCAACGGCCGCATCCTCACCACCGGTCTCACCGCGCAGCTCATGTCCGTGATGCTGCGGGACTCCGCCCACATCCAGGAGGGGGACGCCCAGTGGCACAACCAGAAGGGAAAACGGGCCGGCCTGCCCCCGGTGGAGCCGCTGTATACCCTGATGGACGCCGAGGAGGCCATCCACATGCTGGAGACGGTGGAGTACGGCTGGCGCTTTGACCTGTGCGAGGGGGTGCAGGTCCGTTTTAACGACGCGGGCCACCTGCTGGGCTCCTCCATTCTGGAGCTCTGGGCCACCGAGGACGGGGTTACAAAAAAAATCGTCTTCTCCGGCGACCTGGGCAACGAGGCCCAACCTATTATTCGGGACCCCTCCTTTGTGGACACCGCCGACTATGTGGTGATGGAGTCCACCTATGGTGACCGGAACCACGAGCCCCCGGAGAGCTACACTGGGGCCCTGGCCGCCCTTATTGACGAGGTTTTCTCCAAGGGGGGCAACATCATCATCCCCTCCTTCGCCGTAGGGAGGACTCAGGAGCTGCTGTATTATCTGCGGGAGATCAAGCGGGACGGTCTGGTCCAGTCGCTGCCCAGCTTTAAGGTCTATGTGGACTCCCCACTGGCCACCGAGGCCACCAAAATCTATTCGGGCAACCTGAAGGGCTACCTGGACGACGACGCCATCGCCGTCATTCAGGGGGGCGAAAACCTGTTCACCTTCCCCGGCCTCACCCTCACCCAGTCCACCGAGGA
>CANPFP010000173.1 GCA_947573385.1 uncultured Bacillota bacterium
TGGGCTACTCCCAGGGGGAGATCAACCTGGCCCTCAAGGGCATCGACCTGGACGGGCAAAGTCTGGAGCAGGTTATCAAACAGGCACTGAAAAAGATGGTGAAGGGGTGATTTCATGGCAAAATTCGAGTGTACCCTCCAGGGCGACTACGACCAGGCCCTGCGCTACTTCCACGATGGCATCCTCAATGGCAGCATGTCCGCCAGTTTCGAGGACGAGAGCTATTTCCAGACCTTCGGCGTGCGGGTCACCGTCCGGGTCTACGAGCGCTACAGCATGACCGGCGGCAACCGGCTGTCCATGACCCTCACCCTGGTGGGGGACGGGGACAAGATTTATCTCTCCGGCATCACCGCTGGAGGCAGCCAGGGGATGATCTTTAAATTCAACACCTTCGGCGAGGAGGCCTTTTTGGATACCCTCAGGGAATTGGTGCAGAGGTGGTGAATCCCCCAGTCACCGCCTGACGGCGGTGCCAGCCCCCTTTAGCAAGGGGGCCTTTGGAGGAGAACAACAACGTTCCACATAAAAAGCCCCCCTTGCCAAAGGGGGGAGGGCCACGAAGTGGCGGGGGGATTCCGTGAGACGCAAACATGTACCAGTGTTGACACCAAGAGCAAAAGAGCTGCGCAAAAATATGACGCCGGAGGAACGGCACCTGTGGTACGATTTTCTAAAAGATTATCCCGTTCGCTTTTTGCGGCAAAAGGTGATTGATGGATACATCGTGGATTTCTATTGTGCCAGCGCCAAAATTGCCATTGAATTGGACGGTTCTCAGCATTACACGCAGGCCGGAGTTGAGTATGATGAAGAACGGGATAAACTGCTTCGGGCGTGGGGAATAGAGGTTATCCGGTTTCCAAACGGCGCGGTGAGAGATCAATTTGCGGATACTTGCGGATATATTGACCAGATAGTTACATCAAAAATAAAATCCACAAATAGGAAGTGACGTTTTGAGCATTGATTTTTCCGGCGGCGGGCTGGACGCTGAGGAGCTGGAGCCCCTTGTAACCACCTCCCTGACCCGTGAGGACGAGGGGGAGTTTTCCCTGCGCCCCAAGACGCTGAAGGAGTACATCGGCCAGGAGAAGGCCAAGGGCAACCTGGAGGTCTTTATCCAGGCTGCCAAGATGCGCAACGAGCCCCTGGACCATGTGCTGCTCCACGGCCCGCCGGGGCTGGGCAAGACCACCCTCTCCGGCATCATCGCCAACGAGATGGGGGTCAACGTGCGCATTACCTCCGGTCCCGCCATCGAGAAGGCGGGGGACCTGGCCGCCCTGCTGACCAACCTGGGCGAGAACGACATCCTCTTTGTGGACGAGATCCACCGGCTCAACCGGGCGGTGGAGGAGATTCTCTACCCCGCCATGGAGGACTACGCCATCGACATCATCATCGGCAAGGGCCCCTCGGCCAACTCCATCCGGCTGGACCTGCCCAAGTTCACCCTCATCGGGGCGACGACCCGGGCGGGGCAGCTGTCCGCCCCCCTGCGGGATCGGTTCGGGGTGACCCTGCGGCTGGAGCTGTACAGCCCGGAGGAGCTTTCCTGGATTGTCACCCGCTCCGCCGGCATTCTGGAGGTGCCCATCGAGACGGACGGCGCCATGGAGATTGCACGCCGCTCCCGGGGCACCCCCCGCATCGCCAACCGGATGCTCCGCCGGGTGCGGGACTTCGCTCAGGTGCGGGCGGGAGGCGTCATCACCAAAAAGGTGGCCGACGAGGCCCTCACCGCCCTGGAGATCGACCACCTGGGCCTGGACGCCATCGACCACCGGATGCTGCGGTCCATTATGGAAAATTACCGGGGCGGCCCGGTGGGGCTGGACACCCTGGCCGCCACCATCAACGAGGAGGCAATCACCCTGGAGGATGTCTACGAGCCCTATCTCATGCAGCTGGGCTTCCTGACAAGAACCCCCCGGGGCCGGTGCGTCACCCCCAAGGCGTATGCGCATTTGGGCCTGCCCGTCCCCGGCGAGCCGGGCGGGCTGGATCAGCTGAGCTTTTAAGGAGGATATATGGACCCAAACACCCTGTTCTTTTTCAACGGGCACCCGGAGGCACTTCCACTTTATAGAGCCTTTGAGGAGCGGCTTTTAGCCGAGCTGGAGGGGGTAATTATTCAGCCCCAGAAAAGCCAGATCACCCTGAAGAACCGGCGGGTGTTCGGGGCGGTGTCCTTCCTCGCCGCCCGGAAAGCCAAAGACCGGCCCGACCCCTACATCACCATCACCCTGGGGCTGAACCGCCGGGAGTCCTCCCCCCGCATTGACCAGGTCTCCGAGCCATATCCTGGAAGGTGGACCCACCACTTGGTGATTGGCTCCCCGGAGGAGATCGACGATGAGCTCATGGCCTGGGTCCGGGAGGCCTATGACTTTGCGGCGGCCAAGCGGTAATTATTTGTTCATCGCCCGCAAAATGTCTTGACGAAGACCCAGTCCATAGAGATAATAGAGGTCGGCGGTACGGTACAGATAGGCCCATAGACCTTTTTCAAATGCGTCGTACAGGTCAGGGCTCGCCAGCGTTTCGATTTGATCTGTAATCTTATAAAATTCCTGCTTCGTACGCATAAATTCCGGATCACTGGCGCAGAACGTCTCAATTTCAGTGACGATGGTGTCGTTGAGGAATAGAGATGGTAGTGAGTTCATAAATAATACCTCCAATTATCGCAATATTACTACTCGCAGTAATTATGCGACTATTATAGCTTTATCACGCCCCTTTGTCAAGGGGAAAGGAGACATTTCATGAAGGAATTTCCCGGCCGGTTGAAAGCAATCCGTAAAGAATTTGGACTGAAACAACATGAGATAGCTGCTGACCTCGGGTTGTCCCCGAGTGGGTATCAATGCTATGAGCAGGGAAAAAGTTACCCGGACGTCCCCCGCCTGTACGCATTGGCGGAATATTTCAACGTCAGCATCGATTATTTACTGGGGCGTACCGATAAGCGGGAAGTCAACAGGTGAGCGCAAAAAAGGCCCCCTTGCTAAAGGGGGCTGGCACCGCCGCAGGCGGTGACTGGGGGATTCCGTTCTCAAGATACGTTCTGCTTGGACGGAATCCCTCCACCACCGGGCTGGCGCCCGGCGGTCCCCCTCCCTTTGGCAAGGGAGGCTTTTAGGCGGCCTTCGGCCGCCCGATCAATGGGAAGTTGAGGTGTATCAAAATGGGCAAATTATTTGGAACGGACGGTATTCGCGGCGTGGTAAACGCCGGTCTGGACGCGGACCTGGCCTACAAGGTGGGTCTGGCGGCGGCCACGGTGCTGGCCAAGAAGAAGGGGGGCAAACCCCTGGTGACCATCGGCAAGGACACCCGTATCTCGGGGGACCTTCTCAAGGGCTCCCTGATCTCCGGGCTGTGTACCGCCGGGGCGGACGTGCTGGACCTGGGCACCCTGCCCACCCCCGGCGTGGCCTGGGTGACGGTGGACGAGGAGGCGGACGCGGGCATCGTGATTTCGGCCAGCCACAACCCCTTCGAACACAACGGCATCAAGATATTCAACGGCAAGGGCTTCAAGCTCTCCGACGAGCTGGAGGAGAAAATCGAGGATATCGTCCTTTTCGGCTCCAACAACGTGCCTATGAAGACGGGGGCGGACATCGGCAAGGTGAGCTACAGGGCGCCCAAGGCCAGCGAGGACTACATCGACCACCTGGAGTCCACAATCGACTCCACCCTGGGGGGCCTGCGCATCCTGGTGGACTGCGCCAACGGCGCCGCATCGGCCACCGCCGCCCGGCTGTTCGACCGCTTCTCCAAGCTGCGCACCGACGTGATCAACGCCGACCCCGACGGGGTGAACATCAACGACCACTGCGGCTCCACCCACA
>CANPFP010000174.1 GCA_947573385.1 uncultured Bacillota bacterium
TGCGGCATTTAAGGAGGTGACTTTACATTATTTTTCACTTTACATTAGCTCAATTCTGGGGAGTCGCCCAGAGACGCCGCCGCATCTTCCTTGTCGCAGATTTTGGAGGGCTCACCGCACCCGAAATACTATTTAAGCAGGACAGCCTGCCGGGGGATACTGCGGCGGGCAGCGGAGAGGGGCAAGGAGCTGCCGGCGCAGCTCAAGGAGGCGCTGATGGTGCAGGCGCATCTTGCCTGACACCCTGGGATGTACAGAGCCGCAGGATCTTCGGGGAGTCCGGCACATGGCCGGCATTATACGGCGGGGATGGAGGCGGACATGGGTATCTGCAGACGAAAGAGGAAAAAGGGCCAATGCTGTGCCTGAACGACCAGGGTGGGGAAAGGATGGACATCACGGAGGATGTGGCGTCTACCCTGCGGGCAGGTATGGGCAGCCACCAGCCCCTGGTGGCGCAGCCGGGGGAGGAAACCATATGCCAGCCGGCCTTTGGGATAGTGAGCAAAGGGAACGGGGACTGTTTCCTGACACCGGAGAGCCATACCTCGCTTACGGGCGGGGGAGGCCAGGTGGGGCAGGGGTATTCCTGTGTGCTGTGCCTGAATGACCAGGGCGGCAGCCAGATGCACCTGACAGAAGAAAAAACAGGCACCCTGCGGGCACAGGAGCACGGGCACCAGCCTTTGGTGTTCGACAACCACGGGCAGGATTCCCGGTTCAGAGGCCCGGTAAGGGCCTCGCAGACGGTCATGGCAAGTTTTGGAACAGGGGGCAACAACCAGCCTCTGGTGCTGGGCTCCCAGCAGGGCCACGCAGGGATCGTGGAGGGGATATGCCCGACCATCACCAGCGCAGCAGGAACCAGCGGGAACAACCAGCCGGTACTGTTCGAGAACCGGGGCACGGAGGGGGATAATTTAAGGCCAGGCAGGGATATCGGGGCGGCGCCTGCCCCGGCTGTGTTTTCTTTAGACTCTAAGGAATCCAACAGCATGAAGTCGGCCAACCCGCATTCCGGGTGCAGGGAAACGGACCTTGCGGGGACCATAGACACTACGATCCCGAACCCCAGCAGGAACCAGGGCGGCATCGCCATCCTCCAGGAAACGCTGTGCATCGCTGGGAACATCATCGACCGGCAGCCCAAGAACGGGGGGAACGGCCTGGGATGCCAGCCGGACATTTCCTATACGCTGACGGCCACGGACCACCATGCAGTGTTCTCCCGCCAGCGCAGCGATGAACTCAGGGAGGATGCGGTGACGGCAGCACAGAGTGCCAGGCAGTACAAGGATGCCACGGACGTGGTCTGCCAGCCTTACCAGGAAACGGTGGGTACGCTGGGGCGCTGCGACCACAAGGGCATAAACAGTCAGTATGTCAGCGAGGACAAATGCATCGTGGAGAAACGGAACCTGATCCGGCGCCTGACGCCGCTGGAATGCGAGCGTCTGCAGGGTTTCCCGGACGGCTGGACGGATATCCCCGGCGCATCGGACAGCGCGCGGTACAAGGCGCTGGGCAACAGCGTGGCGATCCCCTGCGTGGACTTCGTGCTGCGGGGGATCGCGTACTTCCTGCGCAGGCGGGAGAGGCTCCCTGGGGATGTATAACATTGGTGGTCCTGCATCCTTTTGCGGGAAATCCTTGTTGGGTATTGGTATAGCTTTCCCCATGCATTGCCTTTATACTTGGCTTACAGAAAACGGAGAAAGGAGAAACGGAGCATGGAAAACCGTAAAAACTTATGCGCGATGATCCCGGAGAGCCTGCACACGCAGGTCCGGACAGAGCAGGAACAGATGGAACTGACACTCAGCCAGTATATGGAGATGGTGCTGAAACAACACTTTGAGAATGGAGGAAAGAACATGGCAAACGGGACAACAAGGACACTGGCATTCCAGGTACCGGAGGAACTTTTTGAGAGGGTCAAGGCACACCTTAAGGTGACGGGCTTAAGCCAGAAGGAATTCGTGATCGGCCTGATTGAGAAGGCGCTGCAGGAAGCGGAGGCAGGGACGCAGCCGGAGAAAGAGGCGGCACAGGGCACGGAGGCGCAGGCACAGCCGGAGAAAAGGACGGCACAGGGCGCAGAGGCGAAGGCACAGCCGGAACAGGGAACGGCAGGGCAGGCAGAGGCAGAACCCCCGCAGGAGGATGCGCAGGGGGAGCCTGCATAACAGGGAAAGGACCAAAGGGAAGGATACGGATGCAGGAGAGGCCGCCAGCGCCACAGGGCGCGGCGGTTTTTCCGTGACAGGGCCGATGCACAGGACGGATGCCCGCAGGGAACAGGCGGCGGGAGGAAAGCTGTGCAGAAGCCGGATATTATTCATGAATTTATAAAGGAGGCGGTCAGTTGTACATTTACCCTGACAATTTGAAGGCCAAAGCCACGATGTGGCTCTGGCAGCTTAAGGATATCGGGATCATCGGCGTGTGCGCGCTGTTTTCCATCCTGGCGCTGACGCAGGCGGGCTTTTTTGTGCCCATCGTGTTCACGGCGGTCTATGCCTTTCTGACGATCCGCTTTGAGGACACCAGCATCCTGGACTTCATCAGGTATGCCTGCGCGTTCTTTTTCGCGGGCCAGCAATTCTTTGAATGGAGGTATACTAAATGAGCAGAAAAGAAAAAAGGGAGGAAAGGCAGAGGGCGTCCACCCGCCAGCTCATCGGGGCAAGGGAGGTCACGGATTACAGCCTGGTGACCTACGGGCAGGGGGAGATCGTGTACTTTATCGTGAAGCCCTCCAACATCTCCGTGCTCTCGCCGTCCAGCGTGGGGGCCAGGATCTATGCGCTGATGACGGTGTTAAAAGGCGTGGCGGAGATCGAGATGCTGTGCTTAAACAGCCGGGAGAGCTTTGAGGACAACAAGCGGTTTTTGCGCACCCGCATGGAGAAAGAGGAAAACCCCGTGGTGCGAAAGCTCCTGGAGAAAGACCAGGCCCACCTTGACCGGATACAGGTGCAGATGGCGACAGCCCGCGAATTCCTGATCATGGTGCGGCTGTGGGAGGAAAAGGAGTCGGAGGTGTTCCCCTACCTGTCCCGCATCGAGAAGTCCTTAAAGGAGCAGGGCTTTTCCGTAAAGAGGGCGGACCGGGAGGACATCAAGCGCATCCTTGCGGTGTATTATGAGCAGAACGTGACCACGGAGCGGTTCGAGGACTTTGACGGGGAGCGGTGGATCATGCCGGAGGACTGAGAGGAAAATGGGACAGGATCTGTTTTCACCCTATCATTTCTGCGTGTTTTGTGGTATGATGGCAGTGTGTTTGAAAGGATGGTGGCAAGGTGGAAATATTGAATAAAATAGACCTTTTCCAGAAAGAGATCAATGCGCTGCGCCCGATGGAGGGCGGGATGCTGGGACAGATACAGGATTATTACCGGGTGGGGCTGACGTGGACGTCCAACGCCCTGGAGGGGAATTCCCTGACGGAGAGCGAGACAAAGGTACTCCTGGAGGACGGCCTGACGGTGGGCGGGAAGCCGCTCAGGGATGTGTTTGAGGCGGTGGACCATGCGAAAGCCTATGACTTCATGTTTTCCCTGTTCAGGGACCGCCGCATAGACGAGCTGGCGGTGCTTAAGATGCATGAACTTTTTTATCAGAATATCGAGCCGGAGTATGCCGGGCGGTACCGGAATGTCCCGGTCATCGTCACGGGGTCGCGCTATCCCGTGGCAGCCCTGGAGAAAGTGCCGGGAGAGATGGAGAAACTGTTTCAGTGGATACTGGCGGAGCGGGAGGGATACCATCCCGTGGAATTTGCCGCCCAGCTCCACAAGAGGTTTGTGTTCATCCACCCGTTCAAGGACGGGAACGGCAGGGTGGCAAGGCTCCT
>CANPFP010000175.1 GCA_947573385.1 uncultured Bacillota bacterium
ATTCTTACGGCGCTGGCCGACAGCAATATAGTACCTGACAAGCTGCAACAGACACTGGAACAGGCCTCCGGGCAATTTGAACGCTCCACTCTGGAGGTACGACAGCTGTGTGAACGCCACAGCCCTGGAGTGGGTGGGTACGGCAACCGGCCGGTCCTGCCCCGGATGGAGACGGCCGGCTTTGTGGAGCAGTTCGGTTACGGCTGGCTCCACATACAGCTGAACACCCTGCTGCCCCACTGCCGTTACCAGACCTCCGACTGGCTTAGCGACACCATCCACCGTCTGCTGGATGAATACGAGAGCGGCGGGAGCAAGCTGCCCTTTTTCAAGGAGGCCATGTTGGTGATCGACGAACACTGCGGGATTAAGGGCCGCCACATCTTCGATCAGGACAACAAGGGCTACAAGGCGGTGAGCAACGCCATAAAGGGCCGGCTGATTCCTGACGATGACCAGCATACTCTGGCACTGTCGCTGCTGTCCACCCGGAGCGAGCTGGACGTGTGCCACATCACCCTGCTGGACATAGTGGATGCGGCTGATTTCTTTGCCTATCGCTCTGGCGATTACGCCGTCCCCGACTTCTATGGCGGCAGCTGGGGACTCTAACACACCCATCAGAAAGATATCAGGTTTGGCCTAAATTTTACTTTTCAGAAACAGGGGATTTTCTGATGGGTGTTTAGCCCGAAAAGCTATGCGGGACAAGGATTTTATACAAAGAAACACCATTCAGATTTTTATTTTTTCTGTCTACTATGTGGGGGCATCAGAAATGACCCCACATAGAGGACGGGAAGCGCCGAAATTGCCTTTGCGCCGGAACCGGCGCAAGGGCGGTTTCGGTGCCCGCAGGAATAAAGGAAAAGGGAGGAGTGACAAGTGATTTTCAACCAACAGGATATAGATATTTTGAGACTGATCCGCTGGTGCCAGTTTATTATGCCAGAAGATATGAATGTACTGACCGCTGAAACAGAAGTGAGAAATTTAGTGGCCCTGGGACTGATTCGTCGGCATGAAAGAAGCGGAGCTTTGATTATGAGCAAAAAGGGAGTTTTGCTGCTGCAAACATTCTTTACAGAAGAAGCGCCTCATTATCCGCCATCATATCATACAGCAATCATCCAACGCCGTCTGCATCTGTCCAAACTGGTGCTGACTGCCTACCGTGGGAATGTTGATATTTTTCTTGATCGAAATGAGCTGCTGAACAATACTCCGTCCATGTTTTTATCGACATTGACACGAGAGCGTGGGGCCAACCCATGGGGCAGTACCCGGGTGGCGGCCATTGCCCATCTGGGAGACCTGTTGTGTGCTGTCCACTATGTCTGCCCCGGTATCGGCAAGCTGGCCCTGACGGATGAACTGACTGCATTCTCCAACCAGACCGCCCGGTTTTCGGATACAAAGCGGGCCTTTATCTTCGCCGGCGAGAGCTACAAGGATATCCTCACGGAACTGGAGACCGATGCCCGGACCGACACCAAACTCATTTCCTACGGGGGCGCATACCAGTGTCTTCAGCTTCCGGTCCACCTTCTCTCCTGCGACGACACTGGGGCGGTGCAGCTTCAGATCATGGCCCAGCCCGACTACCGCACCCGGCTGGCCCGGGCAGCACTGAAGGAGGAGTACCAGCCCCCGCCCTTGGACGTGCCCGTCTGGGACGCTATCTATCGGGACCGCCCCCTGGTCATCGCCGCCGACATGGATCTGCGCCGCTTGGACGCCGCCATTCAGGCCGCTCGGGGTCGGGGGATAAAGAAGATTGCCGTCGCTGCTTTGGAGGGGCAGGCCAGGAGTGTGCTGATTCCCCGCTGGCAATCCACCGGTCACGCCAGAGTATTCGCCTTGACCCACGAGGTCATTTCGGCAGTCACTGGCCGGCCACCGGTTCCCTATACCCCGCCCCGCACTCAATTCCTCACTGAGAAAGGAGACGTTGTCGATGCTCCGCCCATCCGCATACCTGGAAAAGCTGGAGGACAAACTGGTCGAAAAGCTAGGCCCCTGGTTTGAACAGCACAAGGCAAAATTTCCTGTCTACATCCCCCTTGGACTGCTGGGCTGGTACTTCTACGGGATGTTTCTCAACTCCATCCGCCTGGGCACCGCCGCCACCTTCCACACCGAGGGGGAGGAGGTAGGCAGTATCTGGGTCTTCAATCCCCTGCGCAACTGGCTGGTGCTGTTTACTCCCTTTGGGTTAGGTACTACCATCGTCATTCTCCTGCTGATCTGTCTCATTACCAAAAAGGGTTACATCTGGTTCTCGGGGTACAAGTTTATCCACGATCCCCGGGGCTTTGATATCCTCCCGGACGCCACCCACGGTTCCTCCGGTTTCCTGACAAAAAAGGAGCTGGAGGAGTTTTTGGAGCTGGGCAGTGTCACGGAGGTCAAGGGCATGATGCTGGGGAAGTACAAGAAGCGGGCAAAAGACCCGGACAAATATGCCGCCTATGTGGCCCACCGGATGGTACCTGGGGACAACAACAATCTGCTGTGCATTGGAGCACCAGGCAGTGGGAAATCCAGGGGCTTTATTATCCCCTTCCTGCTGGGTTGTGCCCAGCGGGGGGAATCGGTATTTGTGACCGATCCCAAGGCCGAACTTTTTGAAAAAATGGCCCCCTACTTTACCAAACACGGCTACTGTGTCCGGGCGGTGAACTTCTTGGACATGGCCCACTCGGACGGCTGGAACTGCCTATATTCGTTGAATCAGGAGACCCAGCTGGTGCAGACGGTGGCCAACACCATCATCCAGAACACCTCCGGCCCCAAGGAGGCGGACGACTTCTGGAGCCGGGCGGAGCTAAACCTGCTTATGGCCCTCATCCACTACGTCTGCAATCTGAAGGACGCCAACGGCAAGCTGCTCCCCATCGAACAGCGGGGGCTGGGGGATGTGTACCAGCTGCTGGCCAACAAGAGCATCCAGGAGATCAACCGCACCCTGGCCCAGCTGCCCCCGGAGCACCCGGCCAAGGGCCACCACGGCCTGTTCCTAAAGGCCCGGGAAAATCTCTGGGGCAACATCGCCATTGGTCTGGGCAACCGTCTGGCTATTTTTCAAAATAAATTGGTGGATACCATCACCCGCAACCATGATGTAGATTTGCTGCTCCCTGGGCAGAAACCATGCGCCTACTTTGTCATCATCTCCGCCCAGGACAGCGCCTACCGCTTCCTCAGCTCCCTGTTTTTCTCCCTGGCCCTGCCCCGGCTGTCCGACTACGCCCGGCTGAAGGGCAAGGGCGGACGCCTGCCGGTGTTGGTCAACTTCTGTTTGGACGAATACTGCAATATTGGCTACATGGACGGCATTGCCGACGCGCTGAACAGCATCCGGGGCTTCAACATGAGCTGTCAGATTGTGGTGCAGAGCCTGAGCCAGTGGCAGGAAAAGTACCCCGGCAAGGAGTGGGAGAACCAGCTGGCCACCTTCGACCAGACCCTCTACATGGGGGCCAACGACTGGACCACGGCGGACTATATCTCCAAAAAGTGCGGCAAGGTGACCATCTCCGTGACCAACAATCAGATGCCCCTCATGCCCCTGTTCTCCCCGGTCTACACCTCCACCCGGCCCTACTCCCAGACCCGCAGTAACACCCAGCGGGAACTTATGCAGCCGGACGAAATTCTCCGCTTGGACCGGCGGCAGTGCATTGCCCTCTTCCAGGGACATAAGCCCGCCCTGCTCTACAAGCTGGCCCCGGAGGAGCTTCCAGACTATGGTTCGCTGAAATCCCGCCGGGTGGTCAAGTATATCCCCAAGTGGAAACGGCGGGAACAGCAGGCGCAGAAGAAACAGGCCGCCAGCA
>CANPFP010000176.1 GCA_947573385.1 uncultured Bacillota bacterium
GAGCCCATAAAGGCGGATTTCAGCAGGTTATAGGGGGTAAACTCCCCGCTGCAGAAGAAAAAGAGGTACAGCCCGCCGCATAGAAGCAGCGGCACAAACACACCCAACACCGCAATAACGCTGGCATGGAGCCCTGTCTCCTTCAGCTCGTTCATGTCCGTGTCGATGCCTGCGGTAAACATCAGCATAATCACACCAATCTCCGCAGCCTTCACCAGAAAGTCGGTGCTCTCCAGCACACCGAAGCCGCTGGGACCCATAACGATGCCCGCCAGCAGCGCTCCAACCACCTGGGGCAGGTGGACATGCTCAGTAAGCAGACCGAACACCTTGGTGGACAGCAAGATAATCGCCAACAGCAAAAGATATGTATAAGATTCCATTCACGCTTCCCTCCAAAACAACCGCCCGGATTTCCGGGCGTTCCTGTATTATAGCATCCACATTGAGGAAGTCAATGGTCAAAACAGCGGGAAACCTTTTCGGTTTCCCGCTGTTTTTAGTCGAAATACAGGGACAGTCCGGGTGTTCTTGTTCAATCACGACTGAAATTCTGCCAGAGCGGCCTTGTATTCCTCCAGGTCCGCCGCCCAGGCCGCGTCGTCCGGGTCAGTCTCCAGGTTGGGCCGGGCCACCGCCAGAACGCCGGCAAAATATCGGCTGAACCGGTCTGCGCCGAGGGCATCCAGATGGTGGGCGTCATAAAACATGTCCTGCGTCAACCCCATGGAGTAATAGTCCTCATTGAAGTCGTGGAATGGGACATTGTATCTCTCTGCGGTAGCCTTTACCGTGTTGAGCATGGGCTTCTCCTCCAGCTCCAAGTTGCAGGGCGTTTTAATCAGCCACAGCTCAACCCCCTTCTCCTGGCACAGTTTTATAATTTCCTCCAGCCAGTACTGGTTTTTCTCCAGCAGAGGGGTCGTTCCGCCCACTGTCTCAATGGGTGGGCGGGGCTGGGGCGTCTCCTGGGGCGCCAGCATGACAAAGCCCTTATAGGGATCCCGAACCTGAGACCGGCGGAAGGTAAAATCAGACCTGTGCATCTCCTTCCACCGGCTGTGGTACATCATAAAGTTGAACAGCAGCCCGAACCGGCTCTCCCAATCGGGGGCTGACTGCCCTGCCAGCTTCACCTTGTCCCAGGACAGAGCCAGGTCGTCCATATAGGCGTAGCTGACGGGGATGGTGTCCTTCTCCGCAAAATATTCCTGATCGCTGAAGGCCATGCGGAATTCCACCACAACCAAGGCGGGAGACTGAGTCTTCAGCGCCTCTTTAACATAGGTATAGGTGGCCCACATGGGCTGCTGCTGGGTGGCAAAGACATAGCTTTTAACGCCCGTCTCCTCCCAGATGGCCAGCGGACTGAATGCGGCGTAAGCGTGGCTGGGACCGAAGTACATAACCTCAAACCGGTCCTCCTCATTGTAAAAGCCGCCCACCTTGTTGGTCATATCCCAGGGCCTGTCCAGCGATTTCCGGGCCATCACCTTCTGAACGGGATACAGAATCAATCCCAGCAGAACCAGAAAGGCAACTGTTTTCACAAAAAATTTCTGCGTATCCTTCATGGCTTCACCTCAAAACTGGAAGTAGGTAAAGGCCTTCACGTCGTAACCCGGGCCGTAAACCCCAAAGACCAGCACAATCATCACCAGGCCCAGATAACAGGCCCACCGTATCGCCACAGGCCAGCGGGACACCATGGCGATGGCGTCTGTCCTCTCGTCGGCCAGGTCGAACAGGAACAGAAGCAGCAGCGCCCCGGCCAGCACAGCCGTCTCGATCATCCCCGGATTCAGGGCGGACAGGGCCGTTTTCACATACAGCGCCGGGCTGCCGATCCCCCACAGCAGGTGGCGGACCACATACAGTGCCTCTTCGATATTGGCCGCCCGGAAGAAAATCAGGGAAAAGCAGGACAGCGCAAAGGTGGTCACAATGGCCAACAGATGGAGCGGGGGCGACTTGGGCGGCTCCTTGCCCCGGTGGAACGCCCGCTCCAGATTGAGATACACCGCCTGAAGCAGCCCCCACACCACAAAGGACCACTCCGCCCCGTGCCACAGGCCGCTGAGGAAGAACGTAACCGTGGTGAACCAGTACTGCTTAACCCTCCCCTTCCGGCTGCCCCCCAGGGGGATATACACATACTCCGTAAACCACCGGCTCAGGGAGACATGGTTGCGCTGCCAATAGTTGCCGATGGAGTGGGAGAAGAAGTATGGGGATTTAAAGTTGACCATCAGGTCCACCCCCATCATTCTGGCCGCTCCCCGGGCGATGTCAGAGTAGCCTCCAAAGTCGCAGTAGATTTGAAAAGCGAAGGCGCAGGTGGCAAGGACCAGGGCTCCGCCCTCATATTTGCCCAGATTTTGATACACCGGGTCCACAATGAGCACGGCCAGCTGGTCAGCCACCACCATCTTTTTAAAGAAGCCCCACACCATCAGCTTGGCCCCCCAGGCGGCGTTCTCATAGGTAAACGGGTGCTCCTCTTTCAGCTGGGGCAGCAGGTCAGCGGCCTTCTCAATAGGTCCGGCCACCAGTTGGGGAAAGAAGGAGACGAACAGGGCAAAAGTAACAAAGTCCCGCTCCGGCTCCAGCTTACCCCTGTAAACGTCCAGGGTATAGCTCAGCGTCTGGAAGGTGTAGAAAGAGATGCCCACCGGCAGGATAATATTCAGCGTTGGGGCGGAGAAGGGGATGGACACTGCCCGGCACAGGGCGGTAAGGGTCTCGCCGAAAAAGTTTAAATACTTAAAGAAGAACAGCAGCCCCAGGTTCATAGCCAGACTGACGGCCAGCAGCCACTTCTTTCGTTCAGGATACCGCACCATCCCCAGGCCGCAAAAGTAATCCACCAGGGTGGATAACAAAATAAGCACAATAAACTCCGGCTTCCAGCACATATAGAAGTAGTAGCTGGCGATAAGCAGCATATACTTCCGGAGCCGGAAGGGCAGGGCGTAATACAGCACAAAGACACAGGGAAAAAAAATCAGGAAGGGCAGGGAGTTAAACAGCATAGCGGGCCTCCTGGAGAAAATGTTTTCTGGACAAGTATAGCACAATGACCCCCAAAAGGAAAGCTAAGTTTTCGTCAAAGAAGCATCCCCTGCGCATCTTTTCCTGTAGTGCACCCCCGTTCCTTCTTTTTTTCTTGTTTAACTGGGCAAAATCTGCTATACTATACCCTTGAAATTCTGTAACATCTGAGGGAGACATCCGCCATGAAAAAACTGATGGTTCTCGACGGCAATTCCATTGTCAACCGGGCCTTTTACGGGGTGAGCCAAAGCCTGACCACCCGGGAGGGCCAGCCCACCAACGCCATATTCGGCTTTCTGAACATTTTAAACAAGCTGCTGGACGAGACGGCCCCCGACGCCCTGTGCGTCACCTTCGACCGCTCCGCTCCCACCTTCCGGCACCAGGCCTACGAGGGCTACAAGGCCAACCGCAAGGGGATGCCTGAGGAGCTGGCCAGCCAGATGCCCCTTTTAAAGGAGGTACTGTCCGCCCTGAACATACCCATGTACGAGCTGGACGGCTGGGAGGCCGATGACCTGCTGGGCACCATCGCCCGGCTGGACGAGGCCGCCGGCTGGGAGACGGCCATCGTCACCGGAGACAAGGACGCCCTCCAGCTGGTGACGGACCAGACCACCGTCAAGCTGGTTTCCACCCGCATGGGCCGCACCACCACCAAAGACGTAACTCCGGAGCTTTTCCGAAAGGAATACGGCTTCGACCCCAAAAACATTATCGACCTGAAGGCCCTCATGGGGGACTCCTCCGACAACTACCCCGGCGTGAAGGG
>CANPFP010000177.1 GCA_947573385.1 uncultured Bacillota bacterium
GCCTGCTCCCGGTACACCAGCCGCACACAGCGGTCAATGACGGTTTTCTCAATGGGCTGGAGCCCGTCACGGCCTCCCACCACCAGCTCGCACAGGGACAAAAGAAAATCCGCTTTCATGGAAAGCGGGCTCTCCCCGGCGGTCATGTTAAGCTCCACATCCATCGGGTTTAAGTGGTGGGGGCTGTCCGGGGCAATCTCGATCACCTGCCCGCCCAGCCGCCGCACCAGCGGGGCATATTCGCCCATCGGGTCAACAATGATAATGCGGTCATGGGTAACAAGAAATACATTTAAGAGCTCTCTTTTAGCGGCAAAACTTTTGCCACTGCCAGTTGAGCCAAGGTACATCCCGTTGGCCGATTTTAACTTTTTCCGGTCGGCCATAATGACATTGTGGGAAAGGGCGTTCATGCCGTAGTAGAGGGCCTGCCCGTCCATCCGAAGCTCCCTTGTCATAAAGGGAATGAAAATCGCCGTGGAGCTGGTAGTCATGCCCCGTTTAATTTCCACCTCATTACAGCCCAGAGCAAGGGAGGACATAAAGCCCTGCTCCTGTTGCCAGTCCAGCCGCTTTAAGGCGCAGTTGTATTTCTGTGCGATGCCGCCCACGGTAAACACATCGTTTTCCAGCCGCTGGCGGGTAGGGGCAAGGTTTACCACCGTAAAAGTGAGAAGAAACATCCGCTCGTTGCGGGACTGGAGATCGGCAAGGAGCTCTGCCGCATCCTTGGAAAAGGTAATGAGGTCGGGCGGGAGGATGTCGGGATCATACCCGGAGCGGACGGCTTTCCGTTGTTCCTCCACTTTCATTTTCCCAATATCGGAAAGTTTCCCCTTAATGGTTTTGATGGCCTTTAGCTGATCCACGGTCTGGATATGGAGGGTCACGGTCATTTCCGCATCCAGCTCTAAAATTTCCGCCAGCAGTTTGTCCGAGAGCTCGGACGCTAAAATCTGCAAGTAGGACACGGCTCCCCAATACCGGCCCACCCGGAATGAGCGGGACTGGCGGAAGTCGAAGCTGTCCGGGGCGATAAAGTCCTTTGTCCCCAGCCCGGTCTGCGGAATATCTTTCCACGAAAAGCGGAACGGCTCCCGGTTGCCCGGGTGCATCTGGCTGTGGAGTAAGGCCAGCCTTGCCCGTCCGTCCATCGGCTCGGAGGGAACGCCCAGCCGCTTAAAATTCCCCATCACATCAGCCTCCACCCGCTCCAGCCGGGGCCGGGCCTCGGCAATCCCCTCGGCGGGGATGCCAAAAGTGATATATTTGGAGCGTTCAATGCCGTTGTTGCTTTTGGCGATCTGGTTTTTCAGCATCCCGGTATATTCCTCCCGGATGCTGTTGAAATCGTCATCCCCCTGGGGGATATTCACCCGGTAGCGGCTCCGGGAATGGGAACGGCGGTTAATGAAAGAAAGCTGGAACGGCAGGGAGCTGTCAAAGTAATTGAGGAATGAGCTCCAGCCGCCAAAAATCGCCGTCTGATCCTCGGTGCTTGCCACGGAATAATTGATGTCCTCATATTCCACGGTTTTTGTGTAAAGCCCGCCGGGGAGCCTGCACACCCCGTCCGGGTGCATCACCGTATAAGGGATTGACTGCTGGGCGGACAGGGCCGCCCGCTTTCTGCCCTTGGCGGCCCTGCGCCGCTGTCTTTGTTTTGTGGTCTGCAATCGCATCCTCCTTTCTCACAGGGCCCCGCCCGGTAAACGGGGCGTAAATGTTTTGTGTCTGATAGGGCCTTATCCCGGGACGGGTAAACCGGGCCCGGATGATGTTTTTTACCACCTTTTCCGCCGGGAGCCCGTCTTTCTCATACATGGCCAGCAGAAAGGCCGGGAGCATGATCACCAGCATGGCGAACATGGCCCCGGTGTTGCCGATGGAACTGCGGGCGAACAGGTAGGACGGGATGCCCACCGCCGCCGCACAGCCGAAACAGACAAGCTGGCGTTTGGTAAGGTTAAAGGCCATTTTGGTTTTGATTTTGGATAAATCGTTGGGGACATTTACATAAGGCACTGCTTGACCTCCTTTCCGGCCCCGGTATCTTCGGGACACTTTGTCCCAAAGTCCGGGACGGTGCTTGCCACTTCATTTCCCCACACATCCCAGCCGGGCGGGGACTGTCTGGCAAAGAGCTCCACCCGGGGCAGGTCGCCCATAAGGGCCACAATCTTTTCCCGGGCCTCGTCCGGCTTTTTGCTGTGGGCCTCAATGGGGGAAATGATAAACTGATGGATATTTGCCGCCTGCCGTCTGGGATGGCCCCTTGTTGCCAGCAGGCAGACCTCGGCGTTTCCCCTCGTCCAAAAGCCCAGCCCGTAAAACCAACTGTCCGCCTTTTTATTCTTTTTCAGCCAGACAAAGGCCACGGACTTATACTGAAAGCCCCACGCCTTAATGAGCCGCAGGGCCTCCGGGAGCTGGGGGAAAGTGGCCCACAAAAAAAGTGCGCTGTCCCTGGCGGCCAGATCCGCCACCGGGAGCGCACAAAGCTCATCGATCCCCATTGTGGGGTAATGGTTCTGTGCCGCCCCCTGGACTTTACTCCGCTGGTACTGCCAGGGGGGATCGGCATAAATGATAGAATAGTCTCCGATAGTTACACTCCTTTCTCCCCGGACTCCACCGACACCCGGGCGGTATGGATGCGCTCGCTGGCGGCGGCATAAAAGGCCGGGGCTGTTTCAAAGCATACAAAACGGCGGCCCGTGTTGAGGGCGGCAACAGCGGTAGTGCCGCTCCCGGCGCAGATGTCCGCCACCACCTCCCCGGGCCGGGTGTAGGTCTTGATGAAATACTCGCACAGCTCCACGGGTTTCTGCGTGGGATGGACGGTGCGCTGTACCGAGGAAAAGGCAAGCAGGTTTCCGGGAAAGCGCAGGCCGTCCTCCGACCCGCTGCTGGAACGCAGGAATTTTCCATAGTTGGGGCTGTTGCTCCCCTCCCGGGAGATTTTCTTATAGGGCTTGCCCTGTTCAAACTGCGGATTGTAATAGGGGAGCTTTTGGTAAAATACCAAAATATTCTCCGTCCGCTTTAAGGGGGCCCGCCTTGCGTTGAGAAAGCCGGTACAGCGGCTTTTGTACCATACCCACTCATAGCGGAGCATGGCAAGGTTGGATGCCCCCAGCACTTTATCATAGGGGCATTGTGCGAAGAACAGCACAGCCCCGTCGGGCTTGACGGCCCACTTGACCGCCTCCCACAGTTCCGGGAGCGGCAGGGGCACATCCCAAAAGTTCCGGGTGGTGCCGTAGGGCGGGTCGGTTAAGAGCATATCAACCGAGTGTTTCGGCAGGGAGCGCAGGCCCTCGATGCCGTCCATAAGGAACAGGCCCTCGGAGAGCTCCGCAGACTTCGGGACACTTTGTCCCAAAGTCCTCTCAGCGGTCATCCCGGGCCTCCTTTTTCTTTGCCGGGGCAGGCCGGGCGGCGTTTTCCTTTCCCGCCTCCTTTGCGGCCTGGGCCATCTGCTCCCTTATGGGGGCGGGCCGCACCGCCTCGGCTCTTGCAATCAATTTTTCCACCGCCACATGGTACGCTTGGGCGGCAATCTCATTGATCCGATCCCGGGTGGCCTGGTCTGGAACCCGCACCGTGGAGCGGTAGCCCGTCCTGCTGGTGGGATCGGGCTTTGAGGGAGCCCCTAAAAAAATCCCGTTTTTCCCGTCCACCACTTTAAAATCGTCAATCACAACACCGCCGATGGTTACGCTGGCAAAGCCGATCAGTTTCCCCTGCGGCTCAATGGGCCGCACCGATACTTCAATGGG
>CANPFP010000178.1 GCA_947573385.1 uncultured Bacillota bacterium
GAGGAACCCTATGAGCGGTGGTTTGGCCTTGAGATTTTGGACCACGCCCCCGGAGCCGTAGACCTCCAGCGGATAAATGAAATCGGCTGCTTGCTTTTCAACCACAACCGGGACGCCGTGATCGGCAAGGTCAACCGGGCATGGTTGGAGGGCAACCGGGGAATGGCGGAGGTTGAATTTGATACCGACGAACAATCGGAGATCATTTTTCAGAAGGTAAAGAGCGGGACCCTTAAAGGGGTTTCGGTCGGATACCGCATTGATTCACTTGAGGAAGTACAGGCTGGAAAGACAAGCGCAGACGGCAGATTTACCGGACCTTGTGAAATTGCAAGGAAGTGGTGGCCCTTTGAAATTTCCATTGTTTCGGTACCGGCAGACGCCACCGTCGGCGTTGGCCGTGAGGCGGGGCAGCAAGGGAAAATTCCCTTGAGCGTCTGGGAAAGCCAACTTCAAATAAACAAAAATTTAGCAGGAGGTTAAGACCATGAACGAGAAGCAGAAAAAGCGCCTTGCGGCTATCCAGCGTCAGCAGGCCCTGGTGGACGCCGCAAAGAACGGCAAGCGGCAGTTGACCGCCGAGGAGGAGGCCGAGGTGCAGACCCTCCAGCGGGAAATTGACCGGCTGGCCACGGAGATCGCCGCCGAGGAGGAGCAGCAGCGGAGCCTGGGCGGCGGTGGCGGAACGCCCCCGACACCCCCCACGCCTCCCGTCACCCCTCCCGCCCCCACCGGCGGACAGGATGAAGGGCAGCGGCAGATCGAGGCGGAGCGGACCCGCACCCTCAACATTACCACCATGTGCCGGGATTTCGGCCTTGAGGACACGGACCTCCAGCGGTTTATCAAGGACGGCACCTGCGAGGACCAAGTCCGGGCCTTTATCATTGAGAAGCTCCGGCAGGACAAGCCACCCCTGACCACCGGCATCCACGTCACGGAGAGCGGGGAGGATGAATTTAGGCGGGACGCCTCCGAGGGCCTCCTGCTCCGGGGCGGCGTTGAAATTGAGAAGCCCTCCGAGGGGGCATCCCATTTTTCCCACATGACCCTCCGGGACCTTGCCATTGAGTGCCTGGAGAGGGCCGGGGTGGCGGACGCCCGCCGCATGAGCAACGACGGCCTCCTGCAGGAGCTTTTCTCCCGGCAGTATTTCAACCCCACAGCGGCCTTTCCTTCCATTTTGGACAACGCCATCGAAAAGGCGTATGTCCAGGGCCACCGCACCGCCGCCGTTACCTTCGACCAGTGGACCCGTAAGGGCAGCTTGAAGGATTTCAAGACCCATGACAACAACTACCTCGCCGGTCCCATTGGTGACTTTTTGGAGGTCCCGGAGGGCGGAGAGCTGAAGAACGACAAGCCCACCGACGCCAAGCTCCCCACCCGGAAAATCAAGACCTACGGCAAGCAGTTCACCCTTTCCCGGCAGGCTTTTATTAACGACGATATCGACCTCGTGACCCGCATCCCCGCCCGTTACGCCGCCGCCGCCCGGAGGACGATCAACACCCAGTGTTACACCATCCTCATGGAAAACAAGGTGATCTATGACGGCAAGCCCCTTTTCAACGCCGCCCACAAGAACATCCTGACCACCGGCACCGGCATCACCCAGGCGGCGGTCCAGGCCATGATCCTGGCCCTTTCCACGCAGAAGGATGAATTTGACCAGCCCATTATCGTGCGGCCCGGTAAAATCATCGTTCCCGCCGGTTTGGACTTTGACATTTACACTCTGTTCAACAGCCCCACCATCCACGCCGAGGGCAACACCCAGGCCGTCAACCCCTTGTATCAGTACCGGGACCTCCAGATCATCGCAGACCCGACCATTAACGCCCTGGCTGGCGGTTTTGGGAACGTCATGCCCTGGTTTATGACCGCCAACACGGCGGACAGCAGCTTTATTGAGGTTGACTACCTCAACGGCCAGGAGGTCCCCACCATCCGCCGGATGGAGACGCCCGGACAGCTCGGTTTTGTTTGGGACATCTACCTTGACTGGGGCATCAACGTGATGGATTACCGGGGCTGCATCAAGAACCCCGGCGTAAAAATCAACAGCCCCCTGGGCTAAAGCAGAAAGGAGCTAAACAGCCATGACAAAAGCGGAATACCTCCAGAGAGGCGAAAGCCTCGACTACACCAACGTCACAGAGGACACCATCCCCGACGGGGCGGTCGTAACCATCGGGAGCCGTATCGGCGTCACGGGTTGCCCCATTCCCCCCGGCAAGACCGGGAGCCTCCACGTTGTCGGCGTTTTCGAGATCGCAAAGAGCGGCACCGCCGCCGTTGAGATGGGACAGGCCGTCTATTTCGACGGTACCGGCATCACCGACGCCGCCAATGACGGTGCGGAGTCGAATCCCAAAGCCAACGTTGCGGCTGGCTACGCCGCCGCCCCCGCCGCCGCCGGTGATGATACCATCCTGGTCCAGATCAATGGCTGATAAGCTGGTTTCCCTTGACCGCATCAAGGTCGGTTTCCGGGAGTACGGCCCAGGGGATACCCTCCCCTCGGACCACCCGGACGCCGCCGCCTGGGTAGAGAGCGGAGCCGCCACCTGGAGGCCGGAAGACTACCGGCCCCCGGCGTGGGTAAGGGCAAAGAGGGCAGCAGCTACCCCCGGCCTCCCCGGTACCGCCGTAGGCGGGGAGGCCACCGGGGAGGATTTGGTGGGCCGTGTACCCATGACAGAGCAAAGGAGGCGACGCCCGTGGGCTTGAGCTTTAAGGAAATTCTGGCGCAGGACGTGAAACAGGTCTTTTTGAACCCGGCGGAATTTGGGGAAACCCACCTTGTCAACGGGGAGCCTATGACCATCGTCCTGGACGACGTAGAGAACATAGAGCGGGAAAAGAAAATGAAGTCCCACATGGACGGCATTTATACCCGGCAAGTTTTCTTTTACGTTGCCTCCGCCGATTTTGGCCCCCTACCCAAACAGGGCGGCATGATTGACCTCGACGGCCAGAAATACATCGTTGTGGACGCCACCGACGAATGCGGAATTTTCGCCATAACGATGGAGGCCAACAAGAGCCACGGGGGCCGCAGGGCATGAGGCAGAAAATCGACACCGACCGGGGCCTGTTGGTCATTGAGTACGACGGCGCACTCGTTGACGCCGTAGGAGCGGCCCTGGGGGACTTGAAAAGCCAGCGTTTCAAGGTCCTAAAGAACGCCGTAAACGCCACCGCCAAACAGGCGCAAGCCGCCCTTGTGGACAAGGCGCAAGCGGAATATTCCGCAAAGAAGGGGCCTCTCAAAAAAGCCGCCTCTGAAATAAAAAAGGCCACCGATTCAAAACCGGAGGCCACCATCGGAGTAAAAGGCACTACGCTAGAATTGCGGGAGTTTAAGACCTCCGCCCCCAAAAGCGGAGCAAAGGCCAAAATTCTAAACAGCAGCACCCTAAAGCTCATTCAATCCCAAAAGGGCAGCAAGGCGAAAGCCTTTCTTGCCACCTTTGAGAGCGGCCACTCGGCCATCGTTCAGAGGCAGGACGGGGAAACATACCGGCGGGACGGCGCAAAGCGTCAAGCAAAATATGGCCGTCATATTGATATGACCCGTATAAAAAAGCTCCTATCCATTTCTTTCCCGAAAATGGTCGGCGGCTCGGCGGTTTTGGGAGAATTGGCCCCCGATATTTACGACACCCTGCTGGAGAACGTGAACAAGGAAATTAGGAGGGTAATGCGCACATGAACACAAGAGAATTACACACCGCCCTCCTGGATGATCTTGAGGACCTTTTTAAGGACCGC
>CANPFP010000179.1 GCA_947573385.1 uncultured Bacillota bacterium
AAGGAGACCGATTGACATGGAAATGTATATTCACTATAACTCCCTCCCCGAGGGCAAGACCCTGACCGACGTGGTGGGGGAGCTGAACGAGGTTTTGGAGGACGTGGGCTCCGTCTGCGGCGGTGAGGCCGGGCGGATTGACCTGGACCTGGAGGACGAGCGGGCCAACCCCAAGCACGCCCAGGTGGCGGTGAAGGCCTATCTCCAGCGGGTGGAGTTTCCCCGGGACACCGCTGTGGAAATCGGCGGCATGGAGATTGGAGTATATGAATAGGGGCGCGCATTGTGCGCCCGCGGTGAGCGGCCCTGATTCCTGCGGGCGGACAATGTCCGCCCCTACATAAGGAGTTTTCACATGTATAAACACGTTATTTTCGACCTGGACGGCACCCTGCTTAACACCATCGACGACCTGGCGGCGGCGGGCAACTGGGTGTGCCGGAACCACGGCTGGCCTGTCCACACGGTGGAGGAGTACAAATATTTCGTGGGCAACGGCATGGCCAGGCTGGCCGAACGCTTTGCCCCGGAGGACTGGCGGACCCCGGAGCGGATTGCCGCCCTTCTGGAGGAGTTCATGCCCTACTACAACGCCCACAAGGAGGACAAAACCGCCCCCTATCCCGGTATCGCGGCGCTGCTGGACCGGCTGAAGGGGGCGGGGGTGAGGATGGCGGTGCTGTCCAACAAGGCCCATTCCCTGGCCCCTGCCATCATCGAGGGCTATTTTCCCGGCGTCTTTGCCTTTGTCCAGGGGGCGCTGGAGGGGGTGCCCACCAAGCCCGACCCCACCCTGCTCCACCGGCTGATGAGGGAGATGGGGGCGTCGCCGGTGGATACCCTCTTTGTAGGGGACAGCAGTGTGGATATCCGCACCGCCAAAAACGGCGGGCTGGTCAGCTGCGGCGTGCTGTGGGGTTTCCGCACCCGGGCCGAGCTGGAGACCGAGGGGGCGGACCGCATCGTGGAGACCCCGGAGGAGCTGGGGGAGCTGATTTTGCAACGAAATGGATGAACTGCTATGAGAACGAATCTGTTAAAGGTCAATGAGTTTGAGACTGCCGCCAGAATCATCCGGGTGGGCGGTCTGGTGGGGATTCCCACCGAGACGGTATACGGCCTGGGGGCCAACGGGCTGGACCCCGAAGCGGTGGCCCGTATCTTCAAAGCCAAGGGCCGGCCCCAGGATAACCCCCTTATTCTCCATATTCCAGACGCCGCCTGGCTGGAGCGCTACTGTCAGGACATCCCGGAATCGGCCTGGCGGCTGGCCAAGCGGTTCTGGCCCGGGCCGCTGACCATGATCCTCCGCCGGAAGCCGGTGGTGCCCGATGTGGTCACCGCCGGGCTGGACACGGTGGGGATGCGGTGTCCGGCTCATTCGGTCTGCCGGTCGGTGATTCAGGAGGCGGGAGTGCCTGTCGCCGCCCCCTCGGGGAATCTGTCGGGCAAGCCCAGCCCCACCACTGCCCGGCATATGCTGGACGATATGGACGGGAAGATCACCGCCATTCTGGACGGCGGCGACTGCCAGGTGGGGGTGGAGTCCACCATCATCGACCTGACCTGCCAGCCCCCCCGGCTGCTGCGGCCCGGCGGCGTCCCGCTGGAGGAGCTGCGGGCGGTGCTGGGGGAGGTGGAGGTGGACCCCGCCGTGGTCCGCCCCCTGGAGGAGGGGGAGAAGCCCCGGGCTCCCGGCATGAAATACCGCCACTACGCCCCCAAGGCCCCGGTGACCGTGGTCCGGGGGGACCCCCTGCGCAGCGCCCAGTATATCCTGGACCACATTGCAGACAGCTACTGGGAGGGGGTCATCTGCTTCAACGAGTTTGCCCACTGGTTTGAGGACCACCCGGTGGAACAGCTGGGGGGCTCGCTGGACCGGTTTGAGCACGCCCGGCGGCTGTTCCGGGCTTTGCGGGCCATGGACGAGAACGGGGTCAAGCACATCTGGGCCCAGTGCCCCGACACCGGCGGCATGGGTCTGGCGGTGGTCAACCGGCTGAACAAGGCCGCGGGCTTTCACATTGTAGACGCCTGAATTTGGACCGATTATCCCCCAAAAACGACCGACTGTCCCAAACCCCTTGCATTGTTCCATTTTTTTCACTATGTTGAAGGGGCAGAAAGGAGCGGATCGTATGAATTGGGGCAACCTGCTTTGGATTCCCTGCGCCGCGGCCCACACCGCCGCCGCAACCTTTTCCACGTTTCTGGAGATAGATCTGATCAGAATACAGCGGTTCGGTCTATGGGCCTGGGCCGTCCCCGGGGTATGCCTGACCCTGCTGGCCCTGGACCTGACCGGCCGGCTCACCCTGCGGGGGAGCGGCGGAAAGATGCTGGCCGCCCTGGCGTTCCCCCTCCTGTGCAGCTGCGGAGAGATGCTGATTTGGGATGAATACGTTCTGGACGCTCCACCGGCAGTTTGGGCGTGGGTCTTCTCCCCATTTCTGCTGGCGGGGTACGCCCTGCTGGGAGAGGAGAAATCGGCCGCCCCGCGAAACAAAGCGGAGACCCTGCTGGAGCAGGGGAGTATGCTGGGGGTGGTGATTGCGGTCTGGCTGATGCTGATAGCCGGCGCGGTCCTCTTTATGTCAACCTTTGGCCTGCTGCTGTCTCTGATCGTGGGAGGTCTTATCTCCACCCGGAACGGTTTGCTGGACTACGGCGGGATAAAGGGGCTGCTGCTGGGGCTGCTGGCCCTCCACCTGGTCCAGTGCCGGATGTTCTGGCGGGGCCTGCGGCTGGCCAGGCAGGAGGAGCCCGACCTGGCTGGACGGTACGCCCTTCTGCTGCTGTGGCTCCCGGCGGCCAACCTGATCTGGGCGGGCCGGCTGAAAAACCGGCTGTGGAAGCGGCGGATGGAACGGGAAAATCCGGTGTGGAATCAGCTGTAGAGGAGGTAACCATGACTGTTATCGGCATCACCGGCCCCACCGGGGCGGGGAAGACCACCCTCCTCCGGGAGGTGGAAAAGCTGGGCGGTGGAGTGATCGACTGCGACGCCGTCTACCACGAGCTGCTGAAAAGGGATACCGCTTTACAGAACAGACTGGAGCAGGCGTTTGGCCCCCTGCGGGACGAGACGGGAGCCATCGACCGGAAGAAGCTGGGGACCATCGTCTTTTCAGCTCCGGAGCGGCTGGAGACCCTCAACGCCATCGCCTGGGAGATGGTGGCGGCCCGAACAGAGGCGCTGGTGGAGGAGTACCGGAGACAGGGGAGCGCCCTTGTGGCCATCGACGCCATTGCCTTGCTGGAGAGCCCAATAAAAGAATTATGTGAACTGAAAGTGGCTGTCCTGGCTCCAGCCGAGGTCCGGGTGCGCCGCATCATGGCCCGGGAGGGCATTTCCCAGGACTACGCCTGGGCGCGGGTCAAGGCCCAGAAGCCGGACGGGTATTTTGTGGAGAACTGTGACCATGTTCTGGTGAATGACTGCGAGACGGCAGAGGAATTTGCGCAAAAAGCCCAGGAATTTTTGGAACCAATCTACACACAATCATTATGATAAAATGCAGGGGGCCGGTCCGCTGACCGGTAACCCCGGGCCGCCGAGGGAGGCGGCCCCTACGAAGAAGGAGGAACATCCCATGAGCGAGGAAAAGAAGGAACAGACCCGAGGCGAGCAGCTGCGCAAGGCGCTGCTTTACGACAAAAAGAACGGCTATGACCGGCTGATTCCCGGCGATTTGGAAGCTATGGAGACCTACTGCACCGGCTACAAGCAGTTCCTGGACGCGGGCAAGACCGAGCGGGAGTG
>CANPFP010000180.1 GCA_947573385.1 uncultured Bacillota bacterium
CACAACTGGGAGGCCGGCAGTTTTTGCAGGATATGTTTTCCAGCAAGCCTTCCCAGGAGTTTATTGAAATTCCTGCACCTCCCGGTATGGGAATGCAGATGATGTAGGAGGTATCCACTTGAACCGAAAACAGAAAAAAGAGCTGCGGCGGCATCTGTCCACCCGGCAGCTCATGGGGATTGACCAGCTCACCGATCACGGCCTGAAGACGGCCAGAGGTGAGCTGGTTTTTTATCTGGTCAGCCCGGACAACCTCTCCGTCCTGTCCGCCGAGGGGGTCCGGGGCCGCGTCCGCGCCCTGACGGAGCTGCTGCGGGGTATGGAAGCAGTGGAGCTGCTGGCCCTGGATTCCCGCGAATCCTTCCAGAGCAACAAGCACCACTATCAGGCCCGGCTGGAGCAGGAGGATCTCCCCGCCCTGCGGGAGCTGCTGCGGCAGGACATGGGCCATCTGGACGAGATCCAGTCCACCACCGCCTCGGCGCGGGAATTCGCCCTCGTTTACCGCAGAGACGAAAAGTCCAGCGAAGACACCGGGTATCTGAAACAGCTGGAGAAGCGCATCCGGGACTGCGGCTTTCACGTCCGCATGGCGGAGGAGCAGGACATGATGCGTCTGCTGGCGGTGTACTACCAGCAGGACGTGACCACGGAGCAGTTTGACCGCTTTGACGGGGAAAGGAGCGCCAATGGCTAAAAAGCAGATAAAAAGGAAGAAAAAAGCAGCATTAAAACCGGAAGCTGTACCGCCCAAGGACTTCCTGGACATGATCGCCCCCGCCGCCGTGAAGTTCAACACGGACAGCTATATCCTGGGCGGCGCGTATCACTGCACCCTGGCCCTGCGCGGATACCCCACCAGCACCGAGGAACTGGCCCTGCTCCGGCATCTGGGCGAGAAAAGCGGCGTCACTCTGCGGATCTACACCCGCCAGGTCACGCCGACCGAGGAGAACGCCATCCTCCACAACGCCACCAATAAGAGCAGGATGGAGCGCGGCAACACCAATGACATGAAGCAGAGTATTACGGCGGAGGCCAACCTCCAGGACGTGGCCGCGCTCATCACCACCATGCACCGCAACCGGGAGCCGCTGGTACACTGCGCCGTGTTCATCGAACTCTCCGCCAGGGACTCGGACAGCCTCCGCACCCTTCGGGACGATGTGACCGCCGAGCTGACCCGCTCCAAGCTGAACGCCGACCGTGTCCTCCTTCGCCAGCGGGATGGCTTCCTCGCCTCCAACCCCGCCGGCAGCAACGTCTTCGGCTCCCTCTACGAACGGGTATTGCCCGCCTCCAGCGTGGCGAATCTGTTCCCCTTCAACTACTCCGGCAAGAACGATCCCAATGGCTTTTATGTAGGTCGGGACCGTTACGGCTCCAATATCATCGTAGACCTGGACCGCCGTGCCGAAGACAAGACTACCGCCAGTGTCCTCATCTTGGGCAACTCCGGCCAGGGAAAGAGTTACCTGCTGAAGCTCCTGCTGTGCAACATCCTGGAGAGCGGCAAGTCCGCTCTCTGCCTCGATCCTGAGCATGAGCTCATCGACCTGTGCGCCAACCTGGGCGGCTGCTTCGCTGATCTCATGAGCGGGCAGTACATCATCAACCCCCTGGAACCCAAGCTGTGGGATACCGATGGTGAGGACGATCCGGAAGCACCAGCCGCCTTCCGGCAGCGCACCCGCCTGAGCCAGCACATCTCCTTCCTCAAGGACTTTTTCCGGGCCTATAAGGACTTTTCTGACCGCCACATCGACACCATCGAGCTGATGCTGGAACGGCTGTACAGGAAGTGGGGACTCAACAATCACACGGATTTCCAGTCCATGCGGCCCGATGATTTCCCCATCCTCTCCGACCTCTACGATGTGATCGAGGACGCCTACCAGCACTATGACAGAGAGGAAAACCCGCTGTACCCGCGGGAACTGCTGCAGGAAGTCCTGCTGGGCCTCCACTCCATGTGCAGGGGCGCCGAAAGCAAGTTCTTCAACGGCCACACCAACATCACGTCCAGCCGCTTCCTGGTCTTCGGCGTGAAGGGTCTCCTCCAGGCCAGCCGGAACGTCAAGGACGCCATGCTCTTCAATGTCCTGTCCTACCTCAGCGACAAACTGCTGACCGAGGGAAACACCGTGGCCACGCTGGACGAGCTGTACATCTGGCTTTCCAACGTGACCACCATTGAGTATATCCGCAACACCCTCAAGCGGGTGCGGAAGAAAGAATCCGCCCTCATCCTCGCCAGTCAGAATCTGGAGGACTTCGATGTGGACGGCATCCGGGAGCTGACCCGGCCTCTCTTCGCCATCCCCACCCACCAGTTCCTCTTCAACGCCGGCAGTGTGGATAAGCGGTTCTATATGGACAACCTCCAGCTGGAGGAGTCCGAATTTGAGCTGATCCGCTACCCCCAGCGGGGCGTCTGCCTCTACAAGTGCGGCAATGAGCGGTATCTCCTGGAAGTCCACGCCCCGCCCCACAAGGCGGAGCTGTTCGGAAAGGCAGGTGGGCGGTAAGTCACTGGATGTCCAGAATATCCTCGATTACAATCCGCTCTCCTGTCAGAAAAATCAGTACACCCTCAAAATCATCAACTTTCTTCAACTGGCCGGTGGTGGTGACGTATGCGCCCCCGGTTTTCTTTTGGTCCGGACGAAACCAGGTCACAGTGATCTGCGGCTTGGAGGAAATCCTGTCTGCCAGGCTTTGCAGCTTCCTATCCAGAATGGACTTCTCATCCTCCGTCAATTCGGGCCGCTCATCGGTCAGCCGGGCCGTCTCCTGGACAGCGTCCTCATAGCCGGTCAGGGCCCGGAAGGGCTGGAACTGCGCCGCCCGGTCGATCATTGGCATCTGAGGGCGGGTGGAGGAGACGTGGTGCGGCAGGTTGATGATATCGTCATACCTCCCCACTGCGATGCCCTCCAATCGTGCGATTGCGTTCCTTTGCTGTCGCGCCCTCTTCCAGATTCATGCCTTTGAGAATGGCGTTTTTCCCAAACCGCTTCTTGATGTCCAGCACCGTCCGCTGCACCTTCTTCTCCCGCTCAAGCTCCGCTGTCTCCTTGGCCCGCTTCTCCTCAACAGCGTGATAGTCAGTGAAGAAATCCATCTGTTCAAAGGCTTTCTTATCCGGCGCAGATTTCTCGTCCGAAACGCGGGTGGCCGTGAGATAAAGCCGGCGCACCAGCAAGCTCCGGTCAATGATCCGGTCGAACAGTTCCAGAGCGGCAGTGATGATGCGCCTGGTGGAAGCGGTGTACTCCTCCAGATTGGCGGTGCCGTGGGCATGCTTGGGGACGGCCCTGCCGTAGCGGTCTCTGATCACTTCCCCTTTATACCCGCGGCCTTTCAGATTTTCAATATCATAGCCCACTGTCAGTACCAGCTGGTCTGTGACCAGGCTTTTGTCCACCAGATCCAGCGCCAGCTGATCCGCCATCTCCCGCACCACCAGCCGGGCCTTGTCATAACCGTAAGGACATTGCAAAACCTGCCCGGAGCCGATGCTCTTGGACTCCGGCGTGTATGCTTTGATGTCCGCCATTGTGACTGGTTCCCAGCCCCAGGCATGGTCAATCAACAGCTCTGCGTTGACCCCAAACAGCTTATAGAGCAGATCCTCGTTCTCCAGGGAGCAGCGGGCAACATCGCCCATGGTATAGATGCCATGGGCCTCCAGCTTTCTGGCGTACCCGCCGCCAACCCGCCAGAAAT
>CANPFP010000181.1 GCA_947573385.1 uncultured Bacillota bacterium
TGATATATCCGGTCAGGTCGGGGATGGGGTGGGTCTTGTCGTCCTCGGGCATGGTGAGGATGGGGATCATGGTGATGGACCCCTCCTTGCCCACCTGACGGCCGGCCCGCTCGTAGAGGGTGGCCAGGTCGGTGTACAGGTAGCCGGGGTAGCCGCGGCGGCCCGGGACCTCCTTCTTGGCGGCGGAGACCTCACGCAGGGCCTCGGCGTAGTTGGTGATGTCGGTGAGGATGACCAGCACGTGCATCCCCTTCTCAAAGGCCAGGTACTCCGCGGCGGTGAGGGCCATACGGGGGGTGGCGATACGCTCGACGGCGGGGTCGTTGGCCAGGTTGGTGAACAGCACGGTGCGGTCGATGGCGCCGGTGCGGCGGAACTCCTGGACGAAGAACTCGGACTCCTCGAAGGTGATGCCGATGGCGGCGAAGACCACGGCGAAGTTGGACTCGCCGTCCAGCACCTTGGCCTGGCGGGCGATCTGGGCGGCCAGGGCGGAGTGGGGCAGGCCGGAGCCGGAGAAGATGGGCAGCTTCTGGCCGCGGACCAGAGTGTTCAGTCCGTCGATGGTGGAGATGCCCGTCTGGATAAACTCGTTGGGGTAATTCCGGGCGGCGGGGTTCATGGCCAGGCCGTTGATGTCACGGTACTCGTCGGCCAAGATGGCGGGGCCGCCGTCGATGGGCTGGCCCATGCCGTTGAAGACCCGGCCCAGCATGTCGCCGGACACGGCCAGCTGGAGGGGGTGGCCCAGGAAGCGGATCTTGGACTCGGCCAGGTTGATGCCGGCGGAGGCCTCGAACAGCTGGACCACGGCGGAGTCGCCGTTGACCTCCAGCACCTTGCAGCGGCGGACGGTGCCGTCGGTGAGCTCCACCTCGGCCAGCTCGTCGTAGGTGACGCCCTGGACCCGCCTGACCACCATCAGAGGGCCGGAGATCTCTTCGATTGTCTTATATTCCCGAATCATGCTTCATCCGCTCCCTTCTCGGCGATGGCGGTAATCTGGTCCTCCATCTCCCGGGTCATGGCGTCGTAGGCGCTCTTATACTGGTCGGCGGGCACCGACTTAGCACGGCCGATCTTCTCCCGCACGGGCACGCCAAACAGGTCGTTCAGGCTGCCGCCCTTGGCGGAGACGTCCCGGCACAGGTCCTCGTAGCGGCGGATGATAGCCAGCATCTGGGCCTGACGGTCGTACTCGGAATAGCAGTCGATGTCCACGAAGGAGTTCTGCTGGAGGAAGTCCTCCCGGAGCATCTTGGCGATCTCCAGGGTGATCTGGTCCTTGGCGGACAGGGAGTCCTTACCAACCAGCTGGACAATTTCGTTCAGGTTGGCCTCCTCCTGGAGGGTAGACATGGCCCACTCCCGGTTAATCAGAAAGTCCTTGCCCAGGTTCTCGTCATACCAGGGGCGCAGGGAGTCCAGGTACAGGGTATGGGAGGTGAGCCAGTTGATGGCCGGGAAGTGACGGCGGTAGGCCAGGGAGGCGTCCAGAGCCCAGAACACCTTTACAATACGCATGGTGGCCTGGGAGACGGGCTCGGACAGGTCGCCGCCCGGGGGGGAGACCGCGCCCACGGCGGTCAGGGAGCCGCGGCGGTCCTCGTCGGACCCCAGACAGGAGACGGAGCCGGCCCGCTCGTAGAACTGGGCCAGACGGGAGGACAGGTAGGCGGGGTAGCCCTCCTCGCCGGGCATCTCCTCCAGACGGCCGGACATCTCACGCAGAGCCTCGGCCCAGCGGGAGGTGGAGTCGGCGATGACGGCCACGGCGTAGCCCATGTCCCGGAAATACTCGGCGATGGTGATGCCGGTATAGATAGAGGCCTCACGGGCGGCCACCGGCATGTCGGAGGTGTTGGCAATGAGCACGGTGCGCTTCATCAGGGTCTCGCCGGTGCGGGGGTCAATCAGCTCGGGGAACTCCCGGAGCACGTCGGTCATCTCGTTGCCACGCTCGCCGCAGCCGATGTAGATCACCACATCCACGTCGGAGAACTTGGCCAGGGCGTGCTGCATCACCGTCTTGCCCGAACCAAAGGGGCCGGGGATGGCGGCGGTGCCCCCCTTGGCCACGGGGAAGAAGGTGTCCACGATCCGCTGGCCGGACTGGAGGGGAATCACAGGGGGGTACTTATGCTTATAGGGGCGGCCCACACGGACGGGCCACTTCTGCATCATGGTCAGCTCGTGCTTTTCCCCCTTGTTGTCCACCAGAACGCCGATCTTGTCCAGCACGGTGTAGGAGCCGGACTGGATGGACTCAATGGTGCCGCTCATTTTCGGGGGGATCATGATCTTGTGGAGGATGGAGTTGGTCTCCTGGACGGTGCCGATGATGTCGCCGCCCACCACCTTGTCGCCGGCTTTGACAGTGGCGGTGAAGTCCCACTTCTTCTCCCGGTCCAGGGCGGGCACCTCCACACCGCGGGGCAGGTTGTTGCCCTTGACCTTCTTCATGATGACCTCCAGCGGGCGCTGGATGCCGTCGTAGATGTTCTCGATCAAACCGGGGCCCAGCTCCACGGACAGAGGGGCGCCGGTGGTGACCACGTCGGCGCCGGGGCCCAGGCCGGAGGTCTCCTCGTAGACCTGGATGGAGGCCGAGCCGCCGGTCATGGTGAGGATCTCACCGATCAGGCGCTGCTCGCCCACACGGACCACGTCGGCCATGTTGGCCTCCTCCATGCCGGTGGCCACCACCAGCGGGCCGGAGACCTTAACGATTTTTCCCATAGGCGTTAAAACCTTCTTTCTGGGTAAATTTCTTATATTTGCGAACCGTAGGGACGCTTCACAAAGCGTCCGTCTTCTTTTTTCGGGCGGACGCATCGTGATGCGTCCCTACCACATAAATGGACCAGGGCGGGCAGATGATATCCGCCCCTGCATTCCTGTTACAGAATATCCGCGCCGACGGCCCGTTCGACCGCCGTCTTGACGTTGGCCATACCAATACCCAGGGAACCCTCTTTACCGGGGATCAGGATGATGGCCGGGGTGAGGGCGTCCTTATACCGGGCGACCTCCTGGGGCAGCTGGGCTGCCAGCTGCTCGGTCATATAGATGATGGCGTAGTTCTCCTTGGCCATCCGGTGGAGGGTCTCCCGGCCCGCCTCGGGGGAGTCCACAGGGCAGACCTCCAGCCCCAGGGCCTTGAAGCCCAGTACGCTGTCCTTGTCGCCCATGGCGGCGATTTTATACATCTGCAATCCCCCTTACACGTAGGTTTCCCGGAGCCGGGCGCGGATGGTGTCCCCATCCAGCCCCGCCGCACGTCCGGCGAAGATGGCCCGGATGGCGGTGAACTCCTGCTCTTTGGCGTACAGGTAGCCGATGACTGTCTCCTCCCCGAAGGGGACGCGGCGGGCAGCGGCCAGGTAGGCGGTAAGGGCGTTGTCGCACTCCCGCTCGAAGGCGGTGAGGGACTCCCCGCCCGGTTGGGCCAGCTTGGCCCCCAGGCTTGCGGCCTGGGCCAGCGGCCCGGACCGGAACACCTCGCCCAGGGCGTCTCCCCGGGCGGCGGCGATGGCCTGCTCGGACACATTGCCCCCGGGCAGCAGCACCTGGCGCAGGAACTCGCCCTCACGGCCCATGCGGGCCACCCGGACGGCGGCGCGCAGGTTGGCCACGTCTACCGTCAGGCGGACATAGCCCTGGAGGAAGGGGCTGCTCAGCTCGCTGGCCAGCTGGGCC
>CANPFP010000182.1 GCA_947573385.1 uncultured Bacillota bacterium
CCCGGATGAACAGGATGGCGTAGCGGTTGTCCAGCCCACGCACCTCATCTGGGGTCAACAATTCCCGGCCGCTCATTTGAAAATTGGTGGAGTACGAGCCGGATTTCCCCTTGGTCTGGCCATGCGTTTTCGTATCGATGGTGGCTTTCCCAAGGGCCTCGGAGATGTACTTGTGGGTGGACGCTTCGTTGCCGCCCAGGTACAGAATTGTGTCCGAATTGCCCGGAATTGTCTCCCAACTGTCCTTATAAAGTTCCTTGATTTGTGCCATGTTCTGAATAATGGTGCTTGCCGAAATGTTGCGGGAGCGCATGGTGGCCAGCTCACGGGTGAAGCCTGGGAGGGGCATGGCGGCGAACTCGTCCAGCACGAAGTGGACATGGCAGGGCAAGGCCCCGTGGTGGATCTGGTCGGCGCTGTAGTAGAGGGCCTGGAACGCCTGGGAGTAGAGCAGGCTCACCAAAAAATTGAACGTCTGATCATTGTCCGGGATCACGGCGTACAGCGCGCACTTCCGCTCCCCCAGGGTGTAGAGGTCCATATCATCCCTGTCGGTGATGGCCTTGATCTGGGGCAGGTTGAATGGGGCCAGCCGGACGGCGGTGGACACGAGAATCGATTTTGAGGTCTTGCCGGCGGCCATTTTAAATACTTTGTACTGCCTCACCGCCACGCTGTCGGGCTTCTCCCGCTCTATGGACTGGAAGAGCAGATCCAGCGGTGAGACATACTCCTCGTCCTCCTCCTTCACCTCGGCGTACTCCAACACCCGCATGACCATGGAGAAATTTTGTTCGTACTCCGGGGCCTCCTGCCACAGCATGAGGATGATGGCCTGGAGCAGAGCCGTTTCGGCTTTCGTCCAAAACGGGTCACTTTCGTGGCTGCCCTTGGGGGTGGTGGCCTGGATGAGATTGTTCACCAGCCGAAGGGCGTCCTTTTCGTCCCGGATGTAGCGGAAGGGGTTGTATCCGTCCGACTCCTCCAGGTTGACGAGGTTCAGCACCCGGATATCGTAGCCCTGGCTTTTCAAATATCCACCCGTAGCCAGCAGGACTTCGGACTTGGGGTCTGTGATCACATAGTTGGTGTTGGCCTCCAAAATATTGGGTTTCACATAGCTCCTCGTCTTGGCCGCGCCGGAGCCGCCTATGACCAGCACGTTCAGGGAGCGGCGGTGCTTGTGGGTGTCCAGCCCCAGGCGGACGTTTTTGGTCAGCAGCTTGTTCTGTTTTTGAGCGAACATGGCGTTGACCTGCCGGGGGGAGGCCCAGGCGGCGGAGCCGTGTTCCTCGCCGTCACGGGTTCGGCCCTGCTGGTCGGCGTAGAGGCAGATGCCCATGATGTAGGCCCCGGTGCAGGCCAGGATGGTCACGAGGCTGTGATCCGTCCACTGGATGCGGAAGGGGTGTTCCATAGCCGCCGTCAGGTTGGCGATGATGTCGGGCAGACCGCCGCCCAGGGATTGGGCCAGCAGTAGCGCCGCCCAGACCACCAGAGGGTAGAAGAACAGATACCCCGCGATACCCACCTGTGATTGTTTTTTCAGTAGATCACCTCCTGGGAAATCAGAGGGCCGCTCCCGGCAAAACAGCGGGGAGCGGCCCTCTCATCGATCATCTTGCTTTTGCCTGGTTTTTCGTTTTGGCTTTGACCTTGGCCGGAGCGGACTGTTTCTTCCCCTGTCCCCGATAACCCTCCAGACGCGCCGCGATGGAGGGGCGCTCACTCGTCCCCCTCGTAGTGCCGCTCTCTTTGGGTATAGAGGAGCTGATTTTTATAACGTGCGAGTCTCGTTCCGACCGAGAACCGTTTTTTCCCTTGTTCTCCTGACGCTGGGCCACAGGGGCCTGCTGGCGGCCCTGCTCCTCCGACCGCTGGGACACCTCCCGCTGGGGCTGGGGCGGCCTCACAGGGGCCTCCTGGGGCTGTAAAACGGGCTTCTTCCGCTCCGGGGGCTGACGCTCCCGCGGTTTGTCCTTGGGCCGCTCCTGCCGCCTGACCGGCGTCTGCTCCGGGGCTTCACGTTCCGGGGCCTGCCGCTCACGGAACACCTCACGCCCCCTCTGGAGCGGCTTGGCGGGCCTGCGCTCCGGCTCCGGGGGCAGGGTGTAGAGGATGCGCTCAAAAATGGCGTTGGCCCGATCCAGCTCCGTCACCGGCAGGATCACATCAAGCACCTTGCCCTTGTCATCCTTGTCTTTGATGACCGAAAACAGCAGCTTGTGTTTTTTTGCCAGCTTTTTAAACTGCTTGTATTGCTCCGGCGTCATGGGGAACCGGCGCAGATCCCGCGTCTCCCGCAGCATCTTGCCCATGTTGACCTTGCCGGAGAGGGTCTTGCGGTTACTGGCCAGGGCCATGGTCAGGGCCAGCAGGTTCTTCAGGGCCGAACCGGACAGCCGCACCGCCACCTCCGTGCCGGAGAGCATCATGCGCACCATCTGGTCAGCGGCCTCACCGCCTCCTACGTTCATCGTGCTTCACCTCGCTTTCACGTTCTTCAATTTTGTCAATGTCATGTTCCATCTGGGGCAGCCTGCCCAAAATGTCACGGCAGAGGGCCAGCTTTTTCCGTTCCACACGGATCTGCCGGTTGACCTCCGCCACCTGTTCATAAATTTCCGCCTTTTCCGCTGTCAGCCGTTCTCTGGGAATGGCGCACTGATCCAGTACGGCCACCGCATCCATGTACCGGGCGTATTCAGCCTCCATCCCGGACAGGCCGTCCTCGTAGAGCTGTTTGGCTGGGGCCAGGGTGGACACATCCGCCAGGGCGTCATACAGTTTCTTCCGCTTCTTTTTTCGCACATTGAGGATCGTCCGCTGCTTCATCAAATTGGCCAGCGCGTCCTCTGTGCGGGCCTGGAATGCGGCCATGTTCCCCTGGGTGGTGATATCGTTCTCCCGGAGAAAGTCAAACTGCTCCCGGTATCGCTCGGACTTCATCACCTCCTGCCGGAGCTGAGGCGTCATCCTGGGTGGATACTGCCGCTGCCCGATCTTGCCCAGGACGTAGAGGTAGTGGACATAGAGCGCCATAATTCCGGTATATTTCGGATGTTTTTTGAAGGGCTTGTACTGCTGCCGGTAAATGACGGCGGGCCTGCGTCCGGCCTCGATGTCCTCCAGACCGCTCTGGATGGCGGCCCGGATGCCCTCCTCGGTGAACAGCGGATTTTTCCGGCCTGGGTACATGAACCGATCCTGGCCACGCAGGCGGAAGCCCAGGCGGTTGCCGTGGCTGATCTCCCAGCCCTTGTGTTCCATGAGCATGAAGAAGTGGCCCAGGTCGTTGGCGTCCTCAATGGCCGTCCGCAGATCCGCCTCCAGCATGGAGCGGAAGGTGGGCTGGCCCTTGGATTGGCGGAGCCATTCGATGTAGCTGACCGCCTGGGCGGACTCACCCTCCATGATGACGGACAGCCCATGCTCCCGGCACAGTCGGTCCGAGGTGGCCCGGATCTGCTGGTAGTAGCTCTGGGCGTTGCTGTGGTACTTCTCCCCGGTGTCGGCGTTCACAGAGTTGAAAACCAGGTGGGCGTGGATATGCTCCTTGTCCACATGGACCCCGATCACCGTCTCGTATCCCGGCAGATGCTCTTTCGCAAACTCTGTGGCGATCTCCAGGGCCTGCTCCGGGG
>CANPFP010000183.1 GCA_947573385.1 uncultured Bacillota bacterium
ACCATGTAAAAGAGGTGCTGTCCATGAATCGGAATATTGAGGACTACATTAAGCCGGGTGCCCGGGCCCATCTGGTGGGCGTGGGCGGGGTGTCCATGGCTCCCCTGGCCGAGGTGCTGAAGGGGAAAGGGGTCGATATCACCGGCTCCGACATGCGGGAGAGCGGGACGGTGGAGCGGCTCCGGGGGCTGGGCATCCCGGTGATCATCGGCCATCTGCCCGGGAGCGTGGAGGGGGCGGGCTGCGTGATCCGCACCGCCGCCGTCCACGACGACAACCCGGAGATCGCCGCCGCTTTAAGGGCCGGCATCCCCGTCTTCGAGCGGGCTCAGGCCTGGGGGGCCATCATGGGCCACTACAAAAATGCCCTGTGCGTGGCGGGTACCCACGGCAAGACCACTACCACCTCCATGTGTACCCACATCTTTCTGGCCGCCGGCCGGGACCCCTCGGTGATGATCGGCGGCACCCTGCCCATTCTGGGGGCGGGGCACCGGGTGGGACACGGGGACACCATCATTGCCGAGTCCTGCGAGTACTGCAACTCCTTCCTGTCCTTCGCCCCCACGGTGGCGGTGATTCTCAATGTGGAGGCCGACCACCTGGATTTCTTCAAGGACCTGGAGGACATTAAGGCCTCATTCCGAAAATTCGCGGAACTGGTGCCTTCTACCGGCAGCGTTATTGTCAACAACGACAACGCCGGGGCCCGGTCAGTGGCTTGCGGTTTGGATGCCTTCACCTTCGGACTGGAGGAGGGGGCGGAGTGTACCGCCCAAAACCTCACCTGGGAGCGGGGGCTGCCCGCCTTTGACATTGTGGTCCATGGAGAGAAGTACGCCCGTGTGTCCCTGCGGGTGGGTGGAATCCATAACGTCTCCAACGCCCTGGCTGCCGCCTCCGCCGCCTATGTGCTGGGGGTGCCCGGGACCGCGGTGGAGGAGGGACTGGTCTCCTTTACCGGAGCGGGCCGGCGGTTTGAGAAGAAGGGGACCTACCACGGGGCCGATGTCTACGACGACTACGCCCACCACCCCGACGAGCTGCGGGCTCTGCTCACCATGGCCAGAACTCTGGGCTACCAGCGGGTGATCTGCGCCTTTCAGCCCCACACCTACACCCGGACCGCTGCCTTCTTTGACGACTTTGTGGAGGTGCTGAAGCTGGCCGACGCGGCCGTTGTGGCGGAGATTTACGCCGCCCGGGAGCAGAATACTCTGGGCATCTCCTCGCTGGATCTGGTACGGAAAATCCCGGGGGCGGTCTACTGCCCCCATCTGGAGGGGGTCACGGCCCAGCTGGCGGACATGGCCGGGCCTGGAGACCTGATCCTCACCGTGGGCGCGGGGGATATCTACTTGGCGGGGGAAAATCTGGTGCAGAAACAGTAATAATTATTTTTTTCATTTCGGTATTTACAAAAAACACTATCCGGTGGTAAACTATAAAAAACGCGTCTGTGCGGGCTATGAGGAGGGAACGCACATGTCGATACAGAAAAAAAAGGATGTTACCCGATTGGCTATGCTGTTCACTGTCTGTGGTGCACTCCTTTTAATATTTGGAGTAGGGGGACTGATCATCCGTTGCCGCATGCTGGAACTGCGGCTGAATGAGATGTTTATGGAGAGCATGATGTCTCATACCATAGAGAGCGGAGATGATGCCAGGCAGCTGATCGACAACACCAAGACTTTGCTGGAGGACTCTGTTCAAATGCTGGAGGAGGACGGACGCCCTCTGGAGAAGAGCTGGGCAGATCCGTTGCTGAAGTCGTTGGCGCTGGGCAGTCAACAGATGGAGATTAACTATCTGGATAAGGACGATTTGGAGTTGGCCGAGCTGGGCAGCGAGGAGAAACGCGTGTTTCAACAGATCCAGAAGGGAACAAGTGTGGTAGGCGGTGTAGTTTCTGATCAGGACGAATTCTACTTCCTGGTGGTTCGGCCAGTGATGTGGGATAATGAAGTTATGGGTGCGGTGCGGGCCAAGGTGAACGCCGACCTGCTGTTCAGCCAGGGGCACGATTCGATTCTGTTCCACAGCATACACCGGATAATTGCCGATGACAGCAATCGGGTTGTCTGTGGTTCCGCCGCAGAGCACAGGGGGCTTTCCCTGGCGGAGCTGAGCAGGCGGGACGGCCTGAGCCAGCAGTCAATAGATAGCTTTCTTGCGGCCTATCATATGGACGAGAGCGGCTCTTACCGCTATGAGACGGAGCAGGGTGAGGGCTATGCCGCATGGTCGGCCATTGGATACAACGGCTGGCGTATGGTGCAGTTTTCCCAGTCACCTGATTTGCGGGTGGAGCAGTCCAATCTGGTGCAGACGCTGATTATGCTCATAAGCCTGCTGGTGTGCGCCGCTCTGGCCGGACTGAACTGGTGGCAGCGGTCAAGGCTGGCGGCGGAAAAGCTGCGGTACAGCGCCCTGGCAGAGTTTAAGGATACACTGATTTTTGAGTATGACTGCCAGAAGGACAGCATGGAGTTTACCTCCAATGCTCTGGATACCCTGGACCTGGACGATGTCCGCCTGGAGGATGTCACGGATATGAAAAACACCTTTCCAGTTTTCCATCCGGACGATCTGGAGGCGGTGCGGAGAGTGTTGTGGGACTCCGAGACTATGGGCAAGGAGCAGGTGGAGCACGACCGTATCCGTATGAAGCGAAAGGACGGGACGTACAGCTGGTATCGCAGCCAGTATAAAGCGGTGTTTGATTCGGAGGGTAAGGTCATCCGGCTGATCGGAACGCTGACGGATATCAGCGCCCAAATTGACCGGGAGATCGAGCTGCGCAATCAGGCCCAGCAGGACCCGCTCACCGGAGTGTATAACCGGGCGGGCGTCAAGCTCATCAACGCCCGGTTGGAGCAGATATCCAGGGGCATCCTGTTTATGCTGGACATGGACGATTTTAAGTTTGTCAACGATACCTACGGCCATGCCGCCGGCGACCGGCTGTTGATGGCCATGGGCGAGGTGCTGCGGGAGACATTCCGCACCGACGATATTGTGGCCCGGGTAGGCGGCGATGAGTTTGTGGCCTTTCTGTCTGGCTCTGACAGCAGGATTACAGCGGAGCAAAAGGGCAGGGAGTTGTTGGAGCGGGTGCAGGATCTGAAGGTGGACGGCATCACGACTGCGGTAACAGTCAGTGTGGGCGCGGCCAGCGCCCCCGCTCTGGGGCGGACCTACGAGACACTCAGCCAGGCCGCCGACGAGGCCATGTATCAAGTGAAACACAGCGGAAAGGGAGGTTTCCTCCTTCGGTAAACCAATATTACATGGATTGTACAAACGCCCCCTGACGCAGATGCCTGCGTCAGGGGGCGTTTTAGTGCCGGCGGCTGAGTTTTATTCTTTTGCATAGTCCACATGGAGCAGCTCGTGACGCTTTTCCGCGTTCAGGTTCTGGAGGAAGGTGCCCACTACCGGGTTGCGCTCGGCTCGCTTGAAGGGGGCCATGCGGTCCAGGTTATACAGGCCCTCGGCCCGGTCAGCCTTGTCCTGCTTCATGCCGTGGGGCTGGCCCGCGCCGCCCACGCAGCCGCCCTGACAGGTCATGACCTCCACCAGGTCGAAATAGGCGTTGCCCGCCTCAATCTCCTTGAGCAGCTTCTGGGCATTGGCC
>CANPFP010000184.1 GCA_947573385.1 uncultured Bacillota bacterium
ATTCCCCGCTTGGATCTGTCAGGGGGATTGATACAAGCCCTCTCACAAGTCCGCACCGTTGGAGCGAATGACCTCCCGGTACCACCGCCCGCTGTCTTTCAGCATCCGGTCCCCTGTGGCGTAATCCACATAGGCCAAGCCAAAGCGGGGGTCATAGCCCTCCGCCCACTCGAAGTTATCCGTCAGGGACCACTGGAAATACCCCCGGACATCCGTGCCCTGGTCAATGGCGCGCTCCAGCGCCCGGAGATACCGGGTCAGGAAGTCGATCCGCAGAGGATCGTGTACGGCGCCGTCCAGGAAAACCCGGTCCGTACAGGCCAGACCGTTTTCACTGACCACCAGCGGCAGACCGTAGCGTTCCGCTAAAAACCGCGGGCCCCACTCCAGGGCCTCCGGGGTGATGGGCCAGCCCAGGGCGGTCCGCGGGAAGCCCGCCGGGAAGGGAAGCGTCTCCGGCCCGTTTTCTCCCGCGCGGACGGGTGCGCCCTGATAGAGGTTGAGCCCGATGAAGTCCGGCTTCTCGTATTCTTCCCCCAGGCACAGGGGGTCCAGGGCCAGGGTGTGGGAGAAGGTCCTGGGCCCCAGAGGAAGGGCAAAGGTCCCCTGCCGGGCCGCCTCCACGTCTTCGGGAGCCTGACTGGCGGGATAACAGACCGCCCCCGTGGAGGCGACACCCACCAGATTTCCGCCGTCCGCCCGGTGCAGAGCCTTCTGTCCCAGAGAGTGCGCCTGGCAGAAGGTCTCCCAGCAGGCGCTGAGGCTGTCGTCGTCCAGCTTCAGGCCCGGGGCGTGTTCTCCCGTCCCATAGCCCATTCCTATGAAGCACTGGGGCTCGTTAAAAGTGAACCACCGGCGCACCCGGCCCCGGAACAGCTCCGCCATTTTCTCCGCGTAGGCCTCAAAGCGCCGGGCGGTCTCCGGGTTCTGCCAGCCGCCCTGCCGCTGCAATGCCTGGGGAAGGTCCCAATGGAACAAAGTCACCCAGGGCTGGATTCCCTCCTCCAGAAGGCCGTCCACCAACTCACTGTAGCAGTGCAGCCCCGTCTGGTTCCAATGCCCGTCGCCTTTGGGGTCTACCCGGGGCCAGGCAATAGAGAATCGATAAGCCTGGAGGCCCATCTCCTTCATGATGGCGATGTCGTCCCGCCAGCGGTGATAGGCGTCGGCGGCCGTGTCGCCGGTATCGCCCCATTTGACCTTTCCGGGGATGTGGGAGAAAACGTCCCAAATGCTTTCTCCCCGGCCGTCCTCGCTCACGGCGCCCTCAATCTGATAAGAGGCGGAAGCGGCGCCCCAAATAAAATCCTTTGGAAATCCCATGGATCAAGCTCCTTCTTCGTTATATAGATAAACGCAATTTGCCAGTTCCCCCAGGCGGGCGAGAGCCAGCCTGGGGGAATCATTGACGCGGCAGAGTATATCACACCGTCTGTGGGCGGTCAAGCGCCCCTATGGTCAAAACTCCAGGTTCTTTCCGTCCTGGCCGAAGACATGGCACACGTTGCCGCTGAAGGTCAGGTTCATCTGGTCCCCGGCGCGGAAGGAGTCGATGTGGGTTCCCGTGGCGTCCATGGTGGGCACAATCACTACCACGTCCCGGCCCTCGGCATTGGCGTGGAAATGGACCTCGCTGCCCATCATTTCCGAAACCTCCACCTTGGCGGCAAGGGTGTTGCCGGGCTGCTTGGCCAGCACCATGTGGCTGGGCCGGACGCCCAGGGTAATGGCCTGGGCGGATACCTTTTTCGCCGCCAGGTTCTTCTGCTTGTCGCCGGACAGCTCCACCTTGCAGCCGCCTACGCTGACGAAGTATTTGCCGCCCTCGCAGAGGAGCTTGGCGTCGAAGAAGTTCATCTGGGGCATTCCGATGAAGCCCGCCACAAACAGGTTCGCCGGATGGTCGAAGACCTCCTGGGGGGTGCCGATCTGCTGGATGAAGCCGTCCTTCATGATGACGATCCGGTCGCCCAGGGTCATGGCCTCCGTCTGGTCGTGGGTCACGTACATAAATGTCGTGTTGATTTTCTGGCGCAGCTTGATGATCTCGGCGCGCATCTGGTTGCGGAGCTTGGCGTCCAGGTTGGAGAGGGGCTCGTCCATGAGAAGCACCTTGGGCTCCCGGACGATGGCCCGGCCGATGGCCACCCGCTGGCGCTGGCCGCCGGAGAGGGCCTTGGGCTTGCGGTCCAGGTACTGGGTGATGTCCAGGGTCTCCGCCGCCTCCTTGACCCGGCGGTCAATCTCCGCCTTGTCCACCTTCCGCAGCTTCAGGGGAAAAGCCATGTTCTCGTAAACCGTCATATGGGGATAGAGGGCATAGCTCTGGAACACCATGGCGATGTCCCGGTTTTTCGGCTCCACGTCGTTCATCAGCTTCCCGTCGATGTACAGCTCGCCGCCGGAGATCTCCTCCAGGCCGGCAACCATCCGCAGCGTGGTGGACTTGCCGCAGCCGGAGGGGCCGACAAGGACGATGAACTCCTTGTCCTTGATATCCAGATTGAACTCCTGGACGGCAATGACACCCTCGGCGGTCACCTGGAGGTTGACTTTCTTCTCGGTGTCTCCGGCCTTCTTCTTGCCTTTTTTCTGTCCGCCGCTGTGGGGATAGATTTTGGTGATGCCCTTCAAATTCAAACTTGCCATAACTCTCGGCCCTGGCGAAGGGGCCTCCGCCGCCTTCGCCTCGCCCCGGCCAAGGGGCTTTACGACAGGTCTCCACACTGCCGCACCGCGAGCCGCCGCGGTCTTCCTCCTTTTTCAGGCGCCGGCCGCTGTAAGCGTGGAGCAGCGTGCCGACCCTTTTTTATTTGCACACCCTCTCGGGAAACGGAATCACGATGCTCAGCGGAAGGGGTTCTCCGTGGGATAAGGCAGGCTCTTGGGCTGGTTGTAGGCGATATCCTGAATCCCAAGGAACTTGAACACCTCGAACAGCGCCTTGCCATAGTGCCCGAAGGCCACGGCCCCGTGGTGGGGATAGCGCTTCTGGATGAGCACATGGCGGTAGAACCGGCCCATCTCGGGAATAGCGAACACGCCGATGCCGCCGAAGCTGCCCGTGGCCACCGGCAGCACCTCGCCCTGGGCGATGTAGGACCGGAGATTCCCGTCACTGTCGCACTGGAGGCGGTAGAAGGTGATATCGCTGGCGGCGATGTCGCCCTCCAGGGTGCCCCGGGTGAAGTCGGGTTCGCCGCCGTTTTCCAGCAGGCGGTTCTGGATGAGCTGATACTTGACGGCCCGGTCCGCGCACAGCTTGCAGGCGGGGGTGTTGCCGCAGTGGAAGCCCATGAAGGTATCCGTCAGCTGATAGTCAAACTTACCCTTGATCTGCTCCGCCCACAACTGGGCGGGGACGGAGTTGTTGATGTCCAGCAGAGTCACCGTGTCCCCGGAAACGCACATGCCGATGTACTCACTGAGCGCGCCGTAGATGTCCACCTCACAGGCAACCGGGATGCCCCGGCTCACCAGACGGGAGTTCACATAGCAGGGCTCAAAGCCGAACTGGCTGGGAAACGCGGGCCAGCACTTGTCCGCGAAGGCCACGTACTTCCGGGCCCCCCTGTGCTTCTCCGCCCAGTCCAGCAGCGTCAGCTCAAACTGGGCCATCCGCTCGCC
>CANPFP010000185.1 GCA_947573385.1 uncultured Bacillota bacterium
GCGGAGATTGCCCAAATCAAGGCCCAGCGTGACCGGCTGACGGCGGCGATGGCCGCCTGCCGAAAGAATATCAAAACCGCCGAAAGCGTACTCTCCCGGAGTGACCAGCTGAAAGAGAATTTAAAGCTGGAACAGGAAATGCAGGCCCAGCGCATGGGCCGAGCGTCGCACAGGAAACGTGAAAGGAGTGTTGCCAGATGAGCGTATTTCAGATTGAATTGACAGAAAAACAGTGGGAAATCGTTGAGGAAGTATGGGCCAGCGTGGAAAAGGAAATGGCGCACCTCGCTACATTGAGTCGGGAGCAGCGCCTTGCATGGTTCCGAGAGCATCAATATCCCCGCCCTATCAGTTTTGAGCGGGAGATCGGTGGCACCGTCTACACCGTCAACGCCCATTTCAGCAAGGGCGCTGAAACCGCAGACGGGAAAGTAAATCGCATTCTCAATCAAAATATCACACTGTAAAGTGTTGAAGTCTTGCGCCGGATGTGGTATGATAATAATACCCTGCAATTCATATCACATCCGGCTGCGGAAAGGAGCGCATTTTGAAGAAAAAGCAGCCAAATAATCAGAGAATTACAGCGTTATACGCCAGATTGTCCCGTGACGACGAGAAAGAGGGTATCTCAGGCAGCATCCAGAATCAAAGGGCTATTTTGGAGAAGTTCGCCAGCGACAACCGCCTGCCAAATCCAAGATTTTTCTTTGATGACGGCTACTCAGGCGTTTCGTTCACAAGACCGGCCTTTATGGAGATCATGGAATTAGCCGAACAGGGGCTTGTGGCAAATTTGGTGGTTAAAGACCATTCCCGACTGGGCCGGAACCGCCTTGTGGTAGGCCAGCTTCTGGAAGAAGATTTTGTCCAGCTGAATGTGCGGTACATCGCCATCATGGACAACATCGACACCGCAAATGGCGTCAGCGACATCGTTCCAATGCAAGATTTGTTCAATGAGTGGCACGCGAAAAATACGAGCGACAAGGTACGGAGGGTCATGCAGAGCCGTGGCAACGCCGGGATACCGCTCACCACCAACGTCCCCTATGGCTACAAGAAAGACCCGGTAGACAAGAACAGGTGGATTGTGGATGAACCAGCGGCAGAGGTGGTACAGCGGATTTTCCGAATGAGCGTATCCGGCCTGGGGCCTACTCAAATCGCCAAGAAACTGCGCTCTGAGGGCGTATTGACCCCCAGCGAGTATCTTCACAGCATTGGCGTAAACTGCCCTGTTAAGCCCCCTGTGTACCCGCATAACTGGTGTTCCTCCACCGTGGCCGCTATTCTGGACAGGCAGGAGTACACCGGCGACACGGTGAATTTCCGCACATTCAGACAATCCTTTAAGTTGAAGAAGCGGCTGGACAAGCCCCAGGAGGAATGGAAGATATTTCCCGATACCCACCCCGCCATCATTGACCGGGAGACTTTCGCCCTCGTCCAAGACCTCCGGCAACACCGCCGCAGGCCAGATCGTACCGGCATCGTGAGTATGTTTTCTGGCTTGCTCTACTGTGCCGACTGTGGTGAGAAGCTGTATTACAGCAGTACCAATAACTATAAGCGAGAGGGAGCTTTCTTCTTCTGTTCCAGCTATCGTAAAAATTCCAGTGTATGTTCTGCTCACTATATTCGGGAACGTACCGTGGAGCAGTTGGTGTTAGAGGGCCTGCAAAGGCTGTTGTGGTACATCCAGGTCTATGAAAAGCGGTTTGCTCAGGAGCAGATGGAACGGTTTGGACTGCGAGAGAAAAAGGAGTTGACCGCCAGGGGCCGGGAGTTGGACAAGGCCAAACAGCGGGTGGTGGAGATTGACCAGCTTATCCAGAAAAGCTATGAGGACATGAGCAAGGGCTTGTTATCCGAGGAACGCTTTGCCACGCTATCCGTGTCGCTGGAAGCCGAACAGAAGCAGTTGAAAGCGGCGATTCCTGAAATGGAAACCAGCTTGGAGGCCACCACGGACAAAGCCGCTGACTTGCAACGGTTCATTGAGCGGGCCAGACAGGTGACACGGCTGACGGAGTTGACGCCTGAAATCGTTCACGAGTTCATTGAGAAAATCGTGGTGTCCAAACCCGACAAGGTAGACGGCAAGCGGCACCAGCGAGTGGACATCCACTACAACACCATTGGTTTATGGTGTGCCCCGCCCCCGGAAGAAATGGAGAAGCTGTTCCAAGAGCATCTTGCAGACCGGCGCAAAAAGACAGCGTAGCCATAGCTACACCGCCCCAATAGATAGAATTTCTTTACAGGTTAGCCGGAAGGCCGACACTTCTTTACGGAGTGTCGGCCTTGTGGGGGAGCTGTCATGCGAAGCGTGACTGAGAGGGGAAGACGGGGGCGCGCCTTTCCGGTCATGGGGGTGCGGAATCCCCCAGTCATTTGCTTCGCAAATGCCAGCCCCCTTTAGCAAGGGGGCCTTTGGAGGAGAAACAGACCAGCCAGCGCCGAAAAGCCCCCCTTGCCAAAGGGGGGAGGGCCGCCGGACAAAGTCCGGTGGCGGGGGGATTCCGTCGTTTACCGAGGTGTGTCCCATTCACACCCCTACATCTCCCATCCCTTCCCGCTCTAAGAAATTCTTTTCAAATTCCCTCCGGTTTTCCACTATTTTACTTGACGGCCCTCCCCTATTGTTGTATAATTTTGATAAATATACCCAAGTATGCGCCGCGGCTCCTTGTTGGTTTTAGCCGACATAGAACTTCCAAAAGATTCCACGAGGTGATAAATATGTCTAAATATCTGGAAAAACTCTCCTCCCACGACCTTTTTTTAGAGCTTGAGGCCTTTACCGAGGGCCGCTCCACCCACGCCTGGCGGTGCTTCGGCGCCCATCCCGCCAAGGATGAAAACGACGTGGACGGCTATCTGTTCCGGGTCTGGGCCCCCAACGCCCCCAAGATCACCGTCATCGGCGACTTCAACAACTGGGACCTGGAGGCCACCCCCATGACCAAGGTAGAGGGGGGCATCTGGGAGGTCTTCGTCCCCGGCCTGAACCGCTACGACGCCTACCAGTACGCCATACATAAGGCGGACGGCAGCGGCTTCGTGGGCAAGTGCGACCCCTACGGCTTCCACGCCGCCACCCGGCCCGACGTGTCCACCAAGCTCTACGACCTGGACACCGGCTACCAGTGGGGCGACCGGGACTGGTTTGCCTTCCGGGCCAAAAATCCCCCCTACCGCCGGCCCATGAACATCTACGAGTGCCACCTGGGCTCCTGGCGGCGCACCGGCGAGGGGGAATTCCTCAGCTACCGGGACATCACCGGCTATCTGGTGCCCTATGTAAAGGAGATGGGCTTTACCCATGTGGAGCTCCTCCCCGTCACCGAGCACCCCCTGGACGCCTCCTGGGGCTACCAGTGCACCGGCTACTTCGCCGCCACCAGCCGCTTCGGCACCCCGGACGATTTGAAGTATCTCATTGACCAGCTCCACCAGGCGGGCGTCGGCGTGATTATGGACTGGGTGCCCGCCCACTTCCCCCGGGACGCCTTTGGCCTGTACAACTTCGACGGCACCCCCACCTACGAATACGCCGACCCCCGGAAGGGGGAGCATAAGGAGTGGGGCACCGACGTGTTCGACT
>CANPFP010000186.1 GCA_947573385.1 uncultured Bacillota bacterium
TCCACCAGCTTGGCGGTGATGCAGTCCAGGTGCTTGGGAATCACGTTCCGGATGAGCACATCTCCCCCGGCAGCGGCCACGGCGGCCATATAGGTGCCCGCTTCAATCTGGTCGGGGATGATGGAGTAGGAGCCCCCCCGCAGGCGGGCCACCCCGTGAATTTTGATGACGTCGGTGCCTGCGCCCCGGATGTCGGCCCCCATGGAGTTGAGGAAGTTGGCCAGGTCCACAATATGGGGCTCTTTGGCGGCGTTTTCGATAACCGTCATGCCGGAGGCCAGGGTTGCGGCCAGCATAATGTTCATGGTGGCCCCCACCGAGACGATATCCAGATAGACCTGTCCCCCGGACAGCCGGGCTCCGTTGGGCACCCGGGCGTCGATCAGGCCGTTGCGTACCTCCACGTCGGCCCCCATGGACACAAAGCCCTTGATGTGCTGGTCCACAGGCCGGCCGCCCAGGTCGCAGCCGCCGGGCAGGGGGACCTCCGCCCAGCCGAACCGGCTGAGCAGCGCGCCCACCAGATAGTAGCTGGCACGGATTTTCCGGGCCAGCTCGTAGGGCACCTGACGGTTGCGGATATGAGAGCAGTCCACCTCTACGGTGGTGCGGTTGACCAGGCGCACGTCGGCGCCCAGCTCCCGCAGGATTTGAAGAATCAGGGTAACATCGCTGATCTGGGGAACGTTTTCAATGCGGCAGACGCCGTCCACCAGCAGGGCGGCGGGGATGATGGCGACAGCGGCATTTTTCGCGCCGCTGATGTGGATGGTTCCGTGTAGGGGGCGGCCCCCATGAATCAGATACTTGGTCAAAAACCTGCACCCTCTTTTCCATGTCTTGGAATATAAAGTATAATACGGCGGTACGCCATATGTAAAATCAACTCAGCCGCTGCCAGTGGCAGGGCGCATCAAACCGGATACATTATAGCACTATTATGTCCAGCTTGCAACAAAAATTGCGGACCCATGAACAAATTGTTAAAAAAGACGGACAGCAGAGCAAAAAACTCCCCTCCGCTGTCCGATACTCAGAATTTTCCTGTCATTAACTGTAAATCATGGGCTGTATTTTTCGCGCAGGGGGGCGGCCCTTACGGCTTCCGCCCCTGATATTTTTCCTGCACCCGGGGCAGCAGGCTGGCCAGCCGGGCCTTCTCCTGCCGCTCCAGCAGGTCGCCGATAAGCTGGTTAGACACCAGAAAGCCCCGGGGGGTGAGCCGCCAGCGGCCGGCGGCGGTCCGCTCCGCCCAGCCCCGGGCGGCAAACTCCCGCAGCCGCTCCTCAATGGGGGCGAAGTCCATAAAGTAGGTCCCCCGGTACTCCCACTCCTCGATGCCCATGGAGGTGCGCAGGCGGAGCATCAGGTACTCGCTGCCCCGCTCCTCTTGGGGAATCAGGTCCTGGCTGTCCAGCAGGGGGGCGGAGCCCTCCAGCACCCCTGTGATGTAGCCCTCCAGGTCCCGGACCCAGGCGTACCGCCGGCCGCCGAAGTCGGAGTGAGCCCCGGGGCCGAAGCCGATATAGGGCCTGGTGAGCCAGTAGCGCAGGTTGTGCCGGGACTGAAATCCCGGTTTGGCAAAGTTGGATATCTCATACTGTCCAAAACCCGCCTTGGCCAGCCGGGCCACCGTCCACAGGTAGAGGTCGGCCTGGGCGTCGTCGCTGAGCAGCCGCTCTCCTTTGGCCGTCCGGGCGGCCAGCGGGGTGCCCGGCTCCACCTTCAGCCCGTAGCAGGACAGGTGGTCGGGCTCCAGGGACAGGGCGTGCTCCACCGTGTTCCACCAGCTGGACACCGTCTGCACCGGCAGGCCGTAGATCAGGTCCAGGGACAGGCTGGCAAAGCCCGCCTTTCGGGCGGCGGCCACCGCCTCGTCCCCCTGCTCCACCGTGTGGGGCCGGTGGACCGCCTCCAGCTCCGCCGGACAGGCCGACTGGAGCCCGATGGAGATGCGGTTGAAGCCCGCCCTGCGCAGGGCCTTCAGCGACTTGAAGTCCACGCTGTCCGGGTTGGCCTCCAGGGTGATCTCGGCGTCCTTTTCCACTGTGTAGTGCTTTTTGATGGCCGAGAGCAGCGCCCGCAGCCGCTTCTCCCCGTAGAAGCTGGGGGTGCCGCCGCCGAAGTAAATCGTGTCCACCGCCATGCCCCGGGCTGCGAAGGCGCTCTCCTTGAGATGGGCCAGCAGGGCCTTCTGGTAGCGGTCCATTTGGTCCTCATGGCCGGCCAGGGAGTAGAAGTCGCAGTAGTCGCACTTGCTGCGGCAGAAGGGGATGTGAATGTAGATGCCCAGCTTCTCCCCGGCGGGCTTTTGTTTTCCCAGCATTGCGCAGACCTCCGAATCTGTTGGGGGAGCCGTTTCCTGGCCGGCCCGTTAAGATGGATTTATGCTCTCAGGAGCGGGCCGCCGAAGGCGGCGGCCCCTACAGTTACCGATACAGAAAATCCAGCTGCTCCAGTGTCTCCTGCACCCGGTCCGCCGCCCCCTGATCGGGGCACAGGACAGTGTGCAGGTGGACCCCCTCGGTAAGCTGAGACAGGGGGGCGGCCTCCTCCTGGCGGCAGCGGGCCACAAACTGGGCCACGTCGTACCGGCTGGCCAGCCGCAGGGGGCCGGTGAGCTGGCCATAGATGGGGTGCTCCACAATCACGTCCAGCACGGTGCACCCCTGGTCCACCATGGCGTTCAGCTCCTCCTCCATCTGGTCCGCCCGGTGGCGGCAGGCGAAGGTGCGCGCCACCCCGGCGGGGGGCCGGGGCAGCAGATAGCCCCGGGGGGTGGCGGTGATGTCCAGTCCCCCGGCCCGGAGGAGGGCCACGTCGCCCACGATGACCTGCCGGCTCACATTCAGCTCCCGGGCCAGGGCGGCGGCGCTCAGCGGGGCGGCGCTCTCCCCCAGGCGGCGGGCGATAATCTGTCTGCGCTGCTGGGCGTCCACGGCGTTTCCCTCCCCTGTAAGATTTCTCCCTATGAATATATCACATTTTTCCCCAGCAGGCAAGAAAATCTGACCGTCGGATCGCCGAAGGGGCGGCCACCACTTGACTTTTTCCTGAAAACTCCATACAATAGGTGGCGTGAGTTTTTCCAATCCATTTTAACATAAAGGACTGAGACGATATGGCCAAGGACAACAAAAAACAGGTGGAACAGATCACCGATATGGAGGTGGACTTTGCCCAGTGGTACACCGATGTGTGCAAAAAGGCGGAGCTGATTGACTACTCCTCCATCAAGGGTATGTTCATCTACCGCCCCTACGGCTACGCCATCTGGGAGAACATCCAGCACGAGCTGGACAAGAAGTTTAAGGAGACGGGCCACGAGAACGTCTACCTGCCCATGCTCATCCCCGAGAGCCTGCTCCAGAAGGAGAAGGACCACGTGGAGGGCTTCGCCCCCGAGTGCGCCTGGGTGACCCTGGGGGGCAGCGAGAAGCTGGAGGAAAAATACTGCATCCGCCCCACCTCTGAGACCCTGTTCTGCGAGCACTACAAAAATATCATCCACTCCCACCGGGACCTGCCTAAGCTGTATAACCAGTGGTGCTCCGTGCTGCGGTGGGAGAAGACCTCCCGCCCCTTCCTGCGCCACCGGGAGTT
>CANPFP010000187.1 GCA_947573385.1 uncultured Bacillota bacterium
GCAACAAAATCGAAGAAAGACAGCTGGTTTTCGTCCACCGGCTTCTTCTTCGACTTCTTTTTTTCCCGTTCTTCCAATGTCCGTTGCAGCAGCCCATCGTAGAGGGCCTGCTTATTCTCCGCGTCCACAGTACGGATTTGAACTGGTGCGGCAACAGTAACGGGCGTTTCTTCCACAGCGGCCGTCTCCTCAACTGCCGCAACAACAGGCAGGGCCGCGGTCCGGACCCGTTCACGGCGGGGATTGATGATCGCCATTTTCTTGAATGTTGCGGCAATATCCTCCACGTTGTCCTTGATACCCAGGGCCAGCTCCTTCGCCATCTGAGAGGTCAGGTCCTTCACATCGCTCATAGCGGCAAGGCCCTCCTCTGAAAGGTTGCCCTCAATGATCCCGGCTACAGCCAGCTTGGAGGCCATCAGCTTCATGGCCTTGGCCTGCATGGTGTCAACGTAGTAGAGCATATAGACCTCTACCCGGGGCGCCGTCTGGTTGATCCGCCAGCTCCGGCGGGCCGCTTGACGCAGGGTGAACAGGTTGTAGCCCATGCTGTAAAAGATCAGGGTGGTAAAGGCATTCAAATCGAGCCCTGTCTCCACACATCGGGGGTTTGTGATCAGAACTTGACAGCCAGTGTGGACGCGCTTCTCTACCCAAGCCTCCCGCTTCTCCGGAGGGACCGATGGAGGCAGTATCTCCGTGCGGAATCCCTCCCCGGTGAGCAGCTTCACCAGTTTCTGCTGGGAATCCGTTCGGGTCCAGCTGGTGTAGATCATGACCCGCTCACCGGCAGCGATCTTCTCTCTGACAATCTCCAGCACCTTTTCTTCTTTTGGCAGGATGTCGTCAAAACCGGCCTCGTTGCTGGGGTGGGCAATAATATGGCCGTCGATGGGATGGACGATATCCGGCTGGTCATAGGGCTGGTCCGGGTAGACGGTGAGCAGATTCAGATAGGCGGACAGCAGCTTTTGGGCCGCTTTCCGGTCCGACTTCAACACCGTGCGGATTTCCTGTTCCATATCCTTGTAAGCGCCATACACACTCCATGGCATATCAATGGGAATAGGAATCTCCTCATAGTCCGGGAGGTCCTTGCCCATGTCGTTCAGGGAGAGGAAGGCGGTGTACTCCAGCAGGAACCGGGAAAACACCAGGGGAGACACCCCGGGGAGCTGGCGGGTCTTGGTTTTACGCTTGCTGGCCCGGCGGTTGGCGTTGTAGGCGGCGTCGGTGGTTTCGTAGGTGTTCTCCACCACCCCGTACTCTGCGTCAAAGGTCTGGGGACTGCGGTAGCTCTTGCCGTCCTTGCGCATCAGACCGGGCACCAGCCGGTACAGCAGATGGAAAATGCCCGAGCTGTAGCCGTTGATGAGGGTGGCCGTCATGCCCACAAACCGCTTACTGACGCTGAAAATCTCCGCCATTGCGTCCCCCTGGCCGCTGTTGTTGTTGTACTCATGGAGCTCATCGGCCAGGAAAGCGTCAATTCGTCCCTTCATCTTCTTTTTGATGTAGGTGCTCAGGGGAAAACGGCGGCAGGCCCCCTTGACCGGGAAACTGCCCTGGGGATTTTCGGCGATCTCACGCAGACGCTCCAGAATTACGTCATCTTCTGTGAGAGACTGGTAGCTGGCGGCGAAAGACTTGTAGACCCAGCCAAAATGCGATATTTTGGTCCAAAGGATATTTCTGCCTGGATTGACCGGGGCCCACAACATGGAGCCGCACTCCCGGCAGACACGATTTTTCTTATGTTCCCGCAGGAAAAATTGCAGGTCTGCATTGACCAGGTAACGGGAGCCGTCGTCGCTGTACTCCATCTGGATGGGCTTGCCGCAGTCGGGGCAGAGGAACGCCCGCTTGCGGTCATTCCAAGTGACGGCGGGATAGCGCATATAGCCGTCCCGGGCCTTCTCCTTGCTGAATACCGCATAGACGCTTTTGTCTCCGGCCTGGTACATTCCATACAGCCGCTCCAGCTCTGTGATACTCTTGACCACCATGGCATAGGTGTTGGGCAAGGTCTCCCCAATCTCCCGCACCCACTTCTTGGTGATATGGGAGGGGCACATGACCAGCCCAAAGGATTTTTGGGCCCCGCCCCGGCTTTGAGCTGCCCACATACCATGCAGAGCGCCCAGGGCCGTGGAGCCGATTTTCGTCTTTCCACTTCCACATTCGGCAATGATGAGCGCGACACCCTTCCGATCCAACTGGCGCTTGACCGCCTCGGCCACGGCCAGCTGTGCGTCGTAGAGGGAGTACCCCGCTTTCTGCTGGATGTAGTCGTTGACAGCCAGCACCTCCTCGGACAGCGGCTCGGAAGCCGGGTCGAACAGAGGTGTGAACTGGTCCCGGATGCGGTCGGCCACAGTGACGCCGAAGGTGTTGAGGTAGCCGGTGATGTTCTCCACGCCCTCAAAGCCGTCCGGCTGGTCCGGGCTGGCCCCGGGAATGGAGATAGCTCCGCACTCCAGGCCCCGCTCCAGAATCTCCACCACGTTTTCATCGTTGGGCCGCAGCTCTAGCACCCAGGCGTCCAGCTTCTCCGTCAGGGAGAAGACCTCCAGCGGCCGCAGCTCGCCCCGGTCGATGAGGGCGTCCAGAACAGCGTCCCGGAACTCCGGGATGAGGGGGGCGGCGGTCTTGCGGTCCAACTCCTCAAAGAGCCGGTCCCTGTCCCCGGCGGGAACGAAGATGTAGCACTTCCGGGGCTGGATGGTCTGCTGTTCGCCGGCCTCGTCTGATTCATCTTCATCGTCCGGGGAATCAGCGGCCTGGGGGTCGTCGTTCACCATGAGAGTACCCACCGCGTACTGGCCGTCGTGGGACATCTGCCGCCGGTACTGCTTGGGGATCGCTTTCAGTTGGCGGGTCTCGCCGTTGAACGGCATTTCAATGGTGGCTCCGCCGTAAATGGCGTCCGACATGGCCTTCACCATCTCCGGGTATCCGCCGAAGCGGACGGCGCTGATGAAGCTGTCTGCTCCAATCCGGTCCAGGATGATGGTGTCCGCATACACGGTCAGGCGCACTTCTTTACTGGGGTCATAGTAGGTCAATGCGATCAGTCTGCTTTGTGACATTCATCTAAAAACTCCTTTCTTTTTGAACAAGAACGACCGTGTCCGCCTCTTATAAAGGCAAATACACGGTCGTTCTTGTTCTTTTATTTGATTTCAAGGCCTATCTGGTTTGGTGCGTTGGGGCGCACTACGCCCCTGGTCACGTTCCAATCCTCCCTAACTTACTCCGCCCTAACTTACTCAGACCTGAAATACATCTCTATTTTAGCACCGCAGAGCGGAGTTGTATAGTTGATGTTTTGTCAAGTACTCATGATTGACAGCGCCAATCATCCAGAATAAAATATAAAACATTACAGTCAGGAGGTTGATGTACATGTCTGTCTATACAGTCGTATTCAGTCCCACTGGAGGAACGAAAAAAGCTGCGGATTGTCTGGCCAACGGACTTGAAGCAGACATGCAGGAAATTGACTTGGCTGCTTTTTCCACAGACTACAGCAAAATTTCTCTCAACGCGAACGACATTTGCATTGTCGCCGTCCCCAGCTTTGGGGGGCGTGTCCC
>CANPFP010000188.1 GCA_947573385.1 uncultured Bacillota bacterium
GCAAATACCACAACAGCCCAACCGAGCGGATCACGCCGTCCGGGGCCGTCCTCCATTTCGACAGCCAAAAGGAAGCCCGGCGCTATGACCACCTGGCCGCGCTGGAGCGGGCGGGGCAAATTCGGGACCTGCGCCTGCAGGTGGATTTTACGCTGCAAGAGGCATACACAGACACCGAGGGCCGCAGGGTGCGGGCAATCCGGTACAGGGCGGATTTTACCTACCGCGTCCCGCCGTTTTGGGAGTTATCGGAGAACGCCCCGGAGGAACTGCGGAAAAAGTACGGGCCAATGGGGGCGCTGGTGGTGGAGGACGTGAAAAGCCGCCCAACGCGGACCAAGGAATATTTGCTAAAGCGAAAGCTGCTAAAGGACAAGCTGGGAATTGACATAACCGAGGTGTAACCATGGGCAGAAAGACAACGGGGGACAAACTGGAGCGGGAGGCGGTGAAACGCTACCTGCAGCAATATCACGCGGCCAAACAGAAAAAGCGGATTTTGGAGGAGCGCCGCCGCACACTATCCGCAGAACTGCGGGGGCCATCCACCGCCCCGGCGTTCCGGGCCACGCCATCCGCCAAGCCGGTACACCCGGACGGGGCGGGCGCCCTTGTCTTTCAGATCGCGGACGTGGAGGAGCGGATCGAGGCCCAGCAGGCGGAAATGGCCAGGGCCGTCCAGAATGTCATGGACTTAATAGACCTGCTGCCCCTGGGGTCCATGGAGCGGACCGTGGTGGAAATGCGGCATATAGACAGCAAGACGTGGGAGCAAATCGCCAAGGAAGTATATTTGAGCCGTTCGGCGGTATTTAATTATTACAACACCGCGCTGGACAGGCTGGCCAGGAATGAGCAAAGCGGGAAACTGCTGGGGGATTTTAAGGCCAGGAACAGAGGGGCCAAGAAATAAAATGGCCGGGCTGAAAAGTGTGGACACTTTTGGACTATTGCCTGTGCTATATTGATAGCATGAAAAGCCGCAAGGAATACAGGGGCCGCCAGGGGACAGAAACCTGGTGGCCCCGCCGCTTTTCACTCCATGGGTGCGGAGGGTGTGCGGCGGGGGCTTTATCCTTTCACCCCGCCGCCCTCCAGGGACGCGCCGGGAGGCCGGGACGCAGGCCAACAGGCCCGTGAGATCGACGGCCACCCCCCGGCGCGGGTCCTCCCTGGGCCTAAAACCAACGCGGGGCAAAGTGAGCCCGGTATTTTTGCCCATAAAACCAAAAAAATTTTGGCCTGTTACGTTACGCATAGCAAAAACGCCGCCGGAATTTATCCCCCCTTTAGGGGGGATAACCGAGCGGGCCGGAGCGGGTCAAAATGCGAAACGGACGCGGGAAGAAAAAACGAAACCGGCGGACCTCCACCGCCGGGGCGGGAAAGGGGGCCGCCTCCAGTGGCGGAGCAGAAGAAAACAGCCGCGAAAAAGGCGGCGCCGAAAAAGCCGAAAGCGGAAAAGCCGGCGGTCCTGACCGGGACCGTGCCGGAGTGGTCCAGCACGGGAGTGATCGCCCAAATGCTGGGCTTTAAGGGGTGCCGCAGGGTCCAGCAACTAACCCAAGACGGGGTGCTGGAAACCGAGGTCCCACCCGGCGGCGGAGCGCGGAAATATAGGACCTGCGAAACGGTCCAGCGGTATATTGCCCACATCGAGCAAAAGGCCCAGGAAACCGGGGAGAAAAGCCGCACGGCAGAATTGGCCCTGAAAAAGCTGGAGGCCGAGGTGAAACTGAAAGAGAGCCAGGGCCAGCTTGCCAGCATAAAGGCGGACATAGCCGAGGGGCGATACATCGAAACGGCGGCGGCCACCGAGCAGCTGGCGGAGTTTATGGACACGTTCAAAAATTTTGCCATGAACATACCCAGCAGGGTGGCGGGCACCGTGGCCAGCTATACGGACGCCGCCACCGCCCGCGCTATCGAGCGGGCCACCCGCAAGGAATTGGAGGATATGCTGGCCCTATTCGTGGACGCCGCCGTGGTGGAGCCGGAGGAGGCAAAACGGTGAAAAAGTTTCGTGTAAAACGCTATGAGGTGCCGGGCTGGATTATAACCGCCGTTGAGATCCTGCGCCCACGAAAACGCCTGTCAGTTTCCAAGTGGGCCGAAAAGCACCGCATACTGCCGGACGGGAACGCCATACCGGGGCCGTGGCGAAACAGCGTGACCCCCTACCTGGTGGAGATCATGGACACATTCGACGACGACGTGGTGGAAAAAATTGTTTTCGTCAAACCCACCCAGGTGGGCGGAACGTCCGCCATGGAGAATATGCTGGGCAGCCTGATCGACCAGGCACCAGGGCCGACCATGATCGTGTACCCGTCGGACGACCTGGCGGAGCGGACCGTGGACGCCAAGCTGGAGCCAATGATCAAGGCTTGCAAGGTGCTGGCGGAGAAATACCGGGAGCATATCAGCAAAAAATTACAGCTGAAATTTGGCACCATGACCGTCTACCTGAACGGCGCCAACAGCCCGGCGGATCTTGCAAGTACAAATATACGCTATTTGTTCCTGGATGAAGTGGACAAATATCCAGGGGCAAGCAAGAAAGAGGCGGATCCCGTTTCGCTGGCCATAGAGCGGACAAAGACCTACACGACCAACCGGAAAATTTTTATAACCTCCACCCCAACGCTGAAAACGGGTCACATCTGGAAAGCCAAAGAGGAGGCGGACGCGGAAAAACACTATTTCGTCCCATGCCCCCATTGTGGCCAGTATATCGAATTGAAATTTGCACAAATCAAGTGGCCCAGTAAGGACGATGTGCCGGACAACGCGGAGCGGGCGGAAATGGCAAGCTATGTGTGCCAGGCGTGTGAGTGCGTGATCACGGACCAGGACAAGGGCAAAATGCTGGAGGCTGGCCGGTGGGAGTATGTGCGAAAAAGCACGGCACAGCCCAAAAGCGTGGCCTTTTGGATCTCCACCCTGTACTCCCCTTTTACCCGCTTTTCCGATATTGCCAAGGAGTTCATGCGGAGCAAAGACGACCCGGAACTGCTGCAAAACTTCACAAATTCGTGGTTAGCGGAGCCGTGGGAGGACACCAAGCTGAAAACCAATGCAGACCTGGTTATGGAGCGCCAGACCGACGTGCCCGCCTGGGAACTGCCAGAGTGGACCAAACTGCTGACCGCTGGGATCGACGTGCAGGAAAATTGTCTGTACTGGACGATCCGGGCCTGGGGCGATTTTATGACCAGCCAAAACGTGGCCCACGGCCAGGCCCTTTCTATGGTGGAGGTGGAGCGGGTTATGAATACCGCTTTTTCCCTGCCGTCTGGCGAAAAAATGATGGTGGAATTGGCCTTGATGGACAGCGGCGACCAGACCGACGCGGTTTATGAGTTCTGCCTGATCAATGCGGAATGGGTGCGGCCCTGCAAGGGCGTCCCCACCATGCAGGGACATTACAGAATTTCCACCGTGGACAAGGCGGGGAGCCGCGCCAACGGTATGCAGCTGGTTCTGGTGGACGGCGGAAAATACAAGGACATGATCGCCGCCAGAATGAGGCGGCCAAACGGGCGCGGATCCTGGATGGTACA
>CANPFP010000189.1 GCA_947573385.1 uncultured Bacillota bacterium
ATTTTATTCTGCCAGAGCCTGCAAACTTTTTTGCGCATAATTCTTGACACTACCGTCATTCTCGATAAGCCGCACTACCTTGTCCGTAAAGGTTTCCCGGCTCGTTTCGCTGAAATGGATATGAATGTCAAGGCTCGCCGTTATCCAGCACAAGGCAGTTGCCGTTATCATAGTTACAGCACTCATGCACAAGGCGGCGGGCGGCTCTGTGCTGTGGGTAGTCCATGTAGGGGCGTTTACCGTTCATTTTCCCGCCCCTTTCCCCGTTCCGGCTCACGGTGTAAGATTTGGTCGATATTGCTTTTTACAGCGCCCTGTTGACATTGGGACATTTCCCAGGCCGCCCGGCAACGAACCCACAGAGATACGCAATTTTGATAAGCGCATCCCGATTGAGCATGAAACCTTTTCCGCGTGGGGCGTCCTCACCTATACCAAGCCCCTGACGGAGAGGGAGATCAATGACTATGAGCTGCGCCCCTCCCGGTATAACCCCGATGTGAGCCGGACCATGGCGGAGCAGGCGTCTTTTATCGGCCCATGGGAGGAGCGCAACGGCATCCCGGCAGATAAGCGGCTGACCCGCTGGGATGTGAATATCGAAACCTTTGCGCCCGCTGACGGCGTTTCCCCGGAACAGCTTGCGGAGCACTACCGGCTGGCAAAGAAATTCCCCCGCATCCCCCGCCAGGGCAGGTCGAAAGACCCTCCCCAGCGGGAGAGCAAATAGGAGGGCCCTATGCCGGAAATCACCCTGCCGAATACAGATCCCTTTTTCAGCGTGAACGCCTGGGGCGACACATTGACAACGGGCGAAACACTCAAAATGGTGCATACGTTATGGTTTTCGGAGTATAATGCCAGCCCCTTTATGGCCCTCCTGACAGATAAACCGACATCAGAGCTTCAAGAAATGCTGAAAAGTAGCGAGGCCGCAGAGAAGTCCATTTTTGATAGACTGAAAGCGGCGGTCAGCGAATGGGAGGCACAGGCGGCTCAAACCCTGCTGCTGGAAAAGGTGCTGGAATATGTGCGTACTCCCGAAGTGTCCCATACCTCCAACGAGTGGAAGCAGATACAGGGCGGGGTGTGGGAAATCAGCAACCTGGTCTATCAAATGCGCTATCAGTTTGTGCCTGTACCGCAGTCCAAGGCCGTCCGCGTCACCTGGGGGCTTGTTTACAACACCCCCCAGCAGCCGGGGAATCCCAGGTACGCCAACTCATGGGGGGACAGCCGTTTTATCGCCCGACAGGATAAAAAGCCGTATGAAAGCGCGGAGGCCGCCCAGCGGTATATCCAGGGCCGGTTCAACCGGTATGCCCACCTGTTCACAGAGCTGTCCCCGCCTGTACCCAATGACTGCAAGCGGATGTTCATGGTCAACGGCCACCTTCTCCCCGGCTACACCCTCGCGCCCCCGGAACGGACGAAGGAGCAGACCGTCAATGACCTGCTGGACTGTCTGGAGGACGGGGACGTTGCGCCGCCCATGCCGGAGCCGGAAGCACCGGCCACTCCGAAGCAGAAAGCCGCCCAGCCGGACGCAAAGAAAAAGACCGGCCCTAAAAAATCCGCCCCCAAAAAATCGGGGCCGGTTCGATAGGAGGCGCAGTCATGGCATATACCCACCTTGACCCAGGCCGGGAACTTGAAGTTTCGGGCCATATCTATTTTTCACCTGTGCAGATGGATATTTCTGAAATGGTAAAGCTGCCCCCGGAACAGTTAAAGGCACAGGAGGCAGCCAGCGTTGAACAAGAGCAGGCCATCTACGAAAAAATCCTCGCCGCCGAAAAGGAATGGGCACAGCAGGCGATGCTGACCGTATCCCTGCGAAAAGCCCAGGAGTATTTGAGAACGCCGGTTCCCTCCCATACCTCGAACCAGTGGGCCGAAACAGAGCATGATTGGCATGAGATCAGTAACATGGTCTATAAAATGACCTACCTGATCCACGCCTTTGCCCCCGGAGAAGTGACCCCGGAACAGGCCCATGAGATCGGCGTGGAGTTCGCGGCTCGGCTGCTGGGGGACCGCTACGAGGCGGTTGTCTCCACCCATTTAGACCGTGACCACCTGCATTGTCATATCCTGTTCAACTCCGTTTCTTTTGTGGACGGCGCCAAGTACAAGAACACCTTCAAGGATTACTTTGGGGATATTCGCGGCATTTCCAACGAGGTCAGCCGCGCCCATGGCCTGTCGGTGATCGAACCGGGCGAGGGCGGCAGGCACTACGCGGAATGGGACGCGGAGGCCCAGGGCAGGCCCACTCTCCGGGTCCTTGTCCGGCAGGATATTGATGCGGCTATTGCCAACGCCTATACCATGAAAACTTTCTGGCAGCGGTTGGAGGAGCTGGGCTACAGCGTCAAGCGCGGGGCCAATGTCAAGCATACCGCCGTCAAGCCCCCCGGCGGCCAGCGGTTTTTCCGGCTGGACGGCCTGGGCAGCGGCTACACAGAAGCGGACATTCAGGCCCGGCTGTCGGCTGTCCGTTCTGGCGAGGCCCCGCCGCCTGTTTCTCCCGCCCCTTCTTTCTACCCCATTATCAAACCGCTGACACCGGGGCGGCGATACCGGGCCAGGGGCGGCATCCCCGGCAGGCCCCGGAAACTGAAAGGCTTTCGCGCCCTCTATTTCAAATACCTGTATCTGCTGGGCGCCATCCCGAAACGCCATCCCAGGCACCGGGCGGCGTTTGTCTCCCGGAGGTCAATCATCAAATTTGACCGATACCAGGAGCAATTTCAATATCTGATGAAAAACCGTATTGAGACGGCGAACCAGCTTTCCATGCAGTATGACGCCCTGCAAGCGCAGATCGACGCCCTAACGGACCAGCGGCGGGAGCTGTATAAGATACGCCGCGCCGGTCATGGCGGCGACGCTGTGACGGACGAGATCACCGGCCTGACCGCCAGGGTGCGGGAGCTGCGCCGGGAATTGAAATTGTGCGCCCGCATTGAGAGAGACATACCCACGGTAAAGGAGGCGGTGCAGGCTGACACCAGCGAAACAAGGAGCGTGATCCATGAAAAAACTGATAAAAGCAGACCTCAGCGGCATTTTGAGACTGGCCGGAGCTTATCAGGCGGTGGAGGCCCTGGACGTTGAACGGGAAGTTGCCGAGTTGCAGCGGTTCCGGCATACCGACTATTTGTTTCTGGCCTGGAACGGGCGCTGCCGCCTGTCCACCCTGCCCGCCGTCTATGAGCCGGACACCCCGGACAATCTGGACTGGCTGGCCTGCCGGGGCGTCACGCCATGGCCGGTGGTTGCCCTCTATCTCCACACGGACAAGGCTGTGGAGAGGCTGCCCTGGGGCAGCGTCACCCTGCTGGACCATCAGACCACCGTGGAGGACGTGCGTATCTTCTCCGCCCTGCCGGAGAGCCAGCGGGAACGGCATATCCGCCTGATGGTCAAACGGTATCAGCGGCGCGTCACCTACTGCTCCATGCTGGAGGCTATGTTTCCATGTCCACAATGGTGGGGATTGCACCCTCAAAAATATACTGTTCCTCCGGCGTGGTCTTGCGGCTGCTCTTGGTCTTGT
>CANPFP010000190.1 GCA_947573385.1 uncultured Bacillota bacterium
CCTCACTCTGCATTTATCCGGGCTTGTGACCGGCTCCCTTGGGGGAGGCTGCATTAAGGCGGGGGCTGCGCCCCCTGGCCTTCATCGAAAACGCTCCTGGACCTCTCGCCACATAGCGCCCAGCTGCCAGCCCAGGTATATCAGCAGGATAATCAGCGGCAGGATCAGCACCTCGCCGCCCGGCAGGCCATCCCGCTGCGCCCAGGTTTCCATCCCGTAGACCAGCAGCAGCCCGCTCATCACCCCGCTCAAAAACACCAGGATCAGCCGCGCCGCCCGCCCGATTTTGCGCAAGCACTTCTTCACCGTAAAAACCCCTTTCAAATCGTTTAACCCTCCTGGAACTCCGGGCAGGCCAGCACCCGATAGCTTTCTACCAGCCTGTAACCCCTGTAGTACATTTTCAGGTCCCGCCGTTCTGCCTCCCATCCCTCCACCGGCGTATGTGTCCGGCTGCTCCAGCTGCACCCCGTCCCTGCTTCCGGGGATGGCACCGCATTCCGGCAAAACCAGCACAGCGACATTGTGGGAGGCCTGTTGTGCGTTTGCCCCATCCATGGCACCCGCCCTTACACCAGGCCGATGCCCATGGTCCGGGCCATGCCATACAGGCCCTCGTGGCTGATGTCCTCGTTGTTGATGGCGTTGTTGTAGACGTTGACCGCGCCCCGGATGCCCCACTTGCTTTGGCAAATACCATGCAGGAAGGTCAGTTCTGTGGTTTTGCCGTCCTCGGCCAACTTGGGGAACAGGGCCTTTACATCGTCGCTGGTGACCTTGCGGGTGCTGTAGTAGCGGTTCATGCGGATGCGGCTGAACAGTTGGGCGAAGCGGGCCTCCTGCTTGCCTACCATTCGGGTATAGACCTCGGTATTGCCGATCAGGGCGATGCCGATGCCCGCCTGCCCGGTGATGGGGTTGGGGTCGGCCCAGGCTCTGATCTCCTCCAGGGCGCGAAGCTGCAGGTGCTGGGCTTCGTCGATGATGATGACCTTGTTGGTCCCCTCCAGCTTCTCCCGGATGGACAGCATCAGGTCCAGCTTGTTGCGGCTCTCCGGCACCTTCAGCGCCCGCGCCACCACCTTCAGGAGGTTGCCCAGGGTGCCGATGCTGGGAGTGGCCTGGATATACACGCTGGCGGCGGGGTTCTCCCGCACGAACTTCTCGGCCCCCTTGGTCTTGCCGATCCCAGCGTCACCGTGGATAATGACCATGCCCTTTTCAATCTGGCAGTAGCGAATCAGCTTGCACACGTCCTCAGAAATGGAGGTGGGGATGTAGTCCTGGGTGGGCCGGTAGGGCAGGGCCTTCTCGGTGCTGGCCTGCTGCTCCTGCTGGGTGCGGAAGAACTCCTCCAGCTTGCTTTCCAGCGCGGTGATGTCGCCGTTGTCGTACATACTGCGCCGGTACTGCGAGAGGGCCGTCTGGCTGATCCCCATCATGGGGGCGGCCTTGGCCTGGCTGATGCCCTTGTCCTTCAGGAACTGCTCCACCCGTGCCTGCAGGGCGCTGTTGTACTCTTTACTCATGATCGCTGCCTCCCTTTCGTTTTAAAGCGTTTCGGTTCATAACATCCAGGTCGGGACCACCCGCCACCGCTCTCAGCAGCGGCTCCTCATCAGGCCGCTGGAGTTCCAGCACCTTGGGGTCCGCGCTGGGGACGATCCTGGCGGTCTTGCTTTGGTACGCCTGCTCCATGACAAGTTCCAGGGCGGTGCGCTTGCCGAAGGCCGGGTACGCGCTGACCTTCAGGGCCTCCCTGGTCAGGCGCTCCATGCGCCGCACCTTGCCCATGGCCTCTTTGACATCCTCCCGGCTGGCCCCGTAGGTAAGCACCGCCGTGTTGTCCACCGGGACCGTCATAATGTAGCGGTCCTCCAGGTCGTACACCCGGACCTCGCTCAGATCGTCGGGGTCGTAGCGGAAATATACCTGCTTGCCCAGGAGGTTCATCAGCATATCATCGTTCCAGTAGTCCAGCCGCTGGCCCGCGATATCCAGGTGGACTCCGCGCCGGGTGACCTTCTGCGGGCGGGCGCTGCGCATCAGCATCAGGCTCAGGTCCTCGGCCCCGGCCACCCGCTTGGTATACAGGTTCTCGTTGTAGACCTGCTGGCGGGGCTTGCCCCGGTCCGCTATTACCTCGCCGCCGTAGGGCTGCTGGTTGAAATACCAATCCAGCAACTCCTCCACCGCTTCGGTAAAGGTGCTGTCCAGGGGTATCTCACCATTCTTCAGGACGCCCTTCAGGCGCTCCGGCTTCTCCAGGACGTTGCCGCCTGTGTAGGTGTCAAACAGTCGGGAGAGGTGATCCTTTACATCCCGGAACCGCCGCTCGATGATCTTCGCCTTGGCGTTGCGCACAAGGGCGTTGGTCATCTTGATCCCCAGGCGCTCGAATACCGGGGGCGGCTCGAACCGCTCCTGCCCGTCCTTGGGCTTCCTTTTGCGGTGGCCCCGGCCTCCGATGTCAAAGGTCAGGAACTCGCTGCCGTTGTCCACATAGATATTCTCCGGGATGCCGTACTTCAAAATGCCCTTGCGCAGCGCGATCAGTGTTGCCTGACTGCTGGGGTTCAGGGTAACATAGCACCCGGTGAAGATGCCGCTGCGGGCGTCGAAGAAAGCTGTCAGATGGAGGCGGTGCCGCTGGCCGTTGTCGCCCTGGGTGATCACGTCAAAGGTGTGGTTGTCCGCGATCCACCACTCGTTGCTGGCCATACTTTCGTATGTGCGCCGGATGTAGGGGGCGCAGCGGTCACGGAAGGCTTTCTGCCCCTCGCGCCCCAGCACCTCCACTGCCTCCGGGATGTCGCTCTTGACGCGCCGGGTAAAGGTGGTATAGCTGGGAAGGTCAGCCACCAGGTCCGGGTGATCCTCCCGCAACAGCAGCTTCATGTACTCATAACACTTCATCATGGGGTGCTGGGCTTCCTGCAGGTAGAAGTACAGGAAAGCGTCCCATGCCTCCGGCTGGATGTCGCTCTTGCCCTTTTTCCACTTGCCCCGCTTGTCGATCAGGCCGTCCAGGTCGTTTTGCTTGATGGATTTCCAACGGCGGTACAGGGTATCGATGGAAAATTCATGCTCCGGGTCCGTCTTGGCGCACAGGGCGATGAACCTGTCATCGGCCTCGGCCTTGCTGCCGGGATACTTGCTCCGATACCGCTGCCAATCATCCACTGTTTTCAGCCACCAAGCGATTTCCTTCCGCTCCTCGGCGGTGTAGTGATCCAGCGGGCTGCTGGTTCTCCGCTTTGGGAGAATGTCTACTGACGGCAGAGGAAGGCTGGCTTGCAACTGGTAGAAGTACTTCTGCTGGAGGTCAGGCTCCAGGCCGCTGATGGGAAATACCCACTCAGGGGAGCCGTCAACGTTGATCCGTTTCTGGCCTTGCATTTTTTTCCGCTCGGCAAGTTCCCGAACCCACCGGGCGCTGCACCCTTTCAGATCAGCCACTTCTTTTGCTGTCAGCCTGGTTTCCATTGTTCCACCCGCTTTCTTGACCTGCCATCATCAGTGTGGGGAGGTCATCCCCCGCAGACGGCCC
>CANPFP010000191.1 GCA_947573385.1 uncultured Bacillota bacterium
TATGCCGAGGACTTCGCCGACGGCTTCAACGTGGCCACCGTCCGCCAGGCCAACCGCATCGGCCTGTTCAGCGGCATCAAGGGCGACGCCACCACCCCCCTCACCCGTAACCAGGTGGCCCAGATGGCTCTGAACGCCCTGCGCTCCAATGTTGTCGACTTCACCGGCAGCCCCGGCATTGAGCTCGACGGCAAGAAGGTGGGCTACAAGGCCGAGTACACCCCCCGCACCGGTACTGAGAGCAAGTACAGCGCCATCAGCCCCCTGGGCAACACCACCGACGTTACCACCAACCAGTACTATGTGCAGCTGGGCGAGCAGCTCTACGACGGCAAGCTGAAGCTGTACGATCACGCCCGTGACCCCTTCTACCGTCCCGCCCGCGTTTGGGAGTATGACGGCAAGGAGATCGGCACCTACGCCAAGGTCGAGCTGCTCCGGGAGGAGTACTCCGCTGAGGTCACCGGCCGGATGCTGTACGACCTGCTGGGCAACACCGTTCTGGAGGACAACCGCTATCGCGTGGACATCGCTATCGACGGCGAGCGCGATAAGGAAATCCTGGACGGCTACGGCTACTTCACCAAGGGCAACATCGTTCGCGGCAACACCCAGGGCGTTGGCGCCACCGGCAACGGCGTGCTGACCGAGGTCTATGTGGATACCGAGAACTATGAGATCACCATCGCGATCATCAACACCTACCTGGCTGTTGTTGACGGCGACTACAACGACAAGAAGGACGAGCTGGACCTGGACATCTACGCCATTGACGACAATGGCCCCACCGGCACCGTCGCTTATGTCAAGAACAACGCCCCCAGCAAGGTGGAGACTGAGACCGTCTCCGGCGAGGACTTCGACGTTGCCGACTACAAGGATGGCGACATCGTCCTGGTCACCGTGGCCGTGGCCGAGGTTCAGTCCATCTCTGACCCCGACGTTATCTCCGGCACCGAGATCACCGGCTTTAAGACCGGCGACTGGCTGGAGACCGACGGCGCCAAGAAGGACTACGCCACCACCGCCCTGTGGGATGAGGCCGCTCTGACCTACTACACCGGCCAGGGCGCTGGCACCAACCTGAAGGACACCACCTACAACGTCTATCTGGACCAGTACGGCTACGTGATCGGTCTGGAGGAGGTTGACCCCGAGGATAACTACGTGTTCATCTCCGGCATCGACGCCAACGCCAGCAACCTGGGCGTGCGTCTGGCCGATGCCAACGCCATCTTCCTGGACGGCACCATGAAGACCATCCAGGTGGACGTGCGGGAGAGCACCGCTGCGGTGAGCAACCGCGACGGCACCAGCGGCATCAAGAACGCTTACTCCGACGGCGTTACTGCTGTGTACAACGCCGCTATTGTCAACCACTGGTTCTCCTACTCTATGGGCGACGACGGTGTGTACACCCTGAAGGATGTTGCCACCCAGAGCACTGAGGATGTTGATACTGTTGGCACTGGCACTCCCAAGACTGTGACCATCGACAAGAAGCACATCACTCGCAAGAGTGCCGCCGCTGGTTATGTTGTGGGCAACGCCGACACTGCTTACATCAATGTGAAGAGCCTGGCCGGTGTGACCCTTGAGGATACAAGCAAAAGCGGCACCATCGTTGACGATGTGGACACCATCACCGTGGGTTCTCAGAATGTCAACATGACCGTGAAGAATACCATGGTCAATGGTACCAGCGCCACCAACTTCTCCCCCAAGGCTGAGATTTACACCCTGTACAACAGCGACAACTGGATCATCGGCGTGGTCACCATCGACGCTGAGGATGAGGGCGTCAGCTCCAACTATGCCTATGTCCACAGCGGCAATGTGAAGTACGAGCGCCTGATCGACGGCAAGTGGACCTGGGCCCGCGAGGTGATTATCAACGGCGAGAAGCAGGACATCACCTACACCAGCGATAAGCGGATCGGCATCCTGTCCAAGGGTGACGGAGACGGCTGGTTCACCAGCACCGCCGTTGCCGACATGAATATGGACCAGGGCTACTGGTACAAGATCAACTACAAGGCCGACGGCACTGTGAAGGACATCGTACCTCTGGCCAAGTACTTCATCCATGGCGATCCTAACTTCAGTGCCAACGGCGATGAGTACATCGACCACACTGCCGAGATCGAAGATACCTATGATAACGACGATCCCGGCGTGGCCATCCTGTGGATGAAGGGTGGACAGAACACTGCCGCCCACCGCTCTCCCAACAAGATCAGCTACAATGAGAAGGGTTCCGTGTTCACCTATGAGGGCGACCAGACCGGCTTCTCCATCTCCCCCAATGTGAAGGTGATCGTGGCCAATGCCGGCGGCAAGAACGCTACCCCCTTCAAGCACGTGTCTGACACCTACAATGGTGAGTCCGGCCTGAAGAAGGCTATCAGCGACCTGAACGCCAACAGCCCCTTCGTCGGCGACGTAAGCGCCATTCTGGAGGGCGGCGTGGCTACCAGCATCATCTTCAACTGCACCGCTCCCGATCCCACCTATGACGGCGGCCAGGATAACCAGACCCCGACCGGCGAGTACAGCTCTGTGGTTGACGCCACTGCCGCTGCCAAGATTACCGGCGATCCTCTGAACCTGAAGAAGGCTAAGGTCAACGACAGCAATGAGCTGATCCTGCCTGCCCACGCTCAGACTGGTATCAAGCAGCAGCTTCTGGATGCTCTGAACTACCTGGGCTACGAGGTAACTGACGCGGAGCTGAATAACACTAAGGATACCTGGACCTTCACCGTTAAGAAGGACAAGATGACCGAGAAGATTACCTGTAAGGTAGTTAACTCCGGCAGTAACATCGGCGGTGACGCTGCTGAGTACGTCCTCGTCGACGTTGACGGCGCCAAGGAGTATGTTGTCAAGGGCACGACCAAGACCTTCGCCAAGGGCGCCGACGATAAGGGTACTGGCTGGATTATCAGCACCGATGGCGGTACTACTTGGGCCTACGGCAAGGCTTATGCCACCGCTTCCGATGCAATCAACGCAGATACCATGATTAAGAAGGGCTATGTGAGTGTGACTGTTACCTCCGCTATGGATAAGACCGGCGCGACTACTGGTACCGCTAATGGCGCAGTTCTGACTGCTGCTGCGAAGGCCGGCGTGGGTGATTATCTGAAGGCTGATGCGGCTGGCAGCTATGATGTGACCATCACTGTTGGGACTGCCAACACGGATGCCGCCCTGAAGGTGGTTGCCACTGCTCCTGCTGCGGCTGTCATTACCCCCGCTACTATGCCTGTTACCGCGAGTGGATCCACATTTGATGTATCGGTTGCTGTAACCGCAGCTGATACTGCGACAGATTTGACCATTACCTTGAAGGTTACAGACTAAGCGCACAGAAATCATAAGAGACCCGCCCCGCAAGGGGCGGGTCCCCTTTTTACTCCTCGTCCTGGGCGTAAAACGCGATAATCCAGGTGGTGCTGCTGTAGCTTTGCGCACAAGCTGCGAAAACCTTGCACATAATCTGCAAAAAAGAA
>CANPFP010000192.1 GCA_947573385.1 uncultured Bacillota bacterium
CCCTTGGTGTTCATGGTGCCGGTCGCGATGGCGTTGCTCGCGCTGACCCGGCCGTATCCTGCGGTGGCCTGGAGGTCGGTGCTCTTAAACATCATGGTGAGCAGGTCCTGGACCAGGAAAATATCAGCGATGACCTCGGTGTACCAGATGTTCGCGCCGTTCAGCTTGGCGGCGTCGATCTCCTGCTGGGCTGTTGTGCTGACCTTGCAGGTCTGCCCGCTGATGGAGCGCATCCGCCCGGAGGAGTCCCATGCCCCGTCGAAGATGGGCGTGTAGAAGTGCGGGATCTCCTTGTTGTTCTTGTCGTAGTTGCTCCAGCACTCGTAGTCGGCGTCCACCTTCACGTCCGAACACCGGAAGTGGTACACGCCGCCGCTCTCCCACCGCTTGACGTAGATTTTGGGCCATTCCATCATGGCATTGCCACCGAAGTTGATGTTGGCCACGTCCGAAGCGGAGCCGTCCGCCTTCTTGGTCAGGTCGTTGGGGTTGAGATAGTAAGCCACCGTCCCGTCATACTTCAGCATACAGGGCCGGGGCATAAACTTGGAGCCAGGGGTGCTGGGCCATCCGCCATAGCTGAACGCGCCGCCGAAGTTCATCATGGCCTTGGCAAAGCCGGAGTTCTCCACGTCACTGGGATAGCTGACCCGGGTGGCCGGATTGCTGTCGTTCAGGTTGATGTCGAAGCCATACAGATACTCCCGGAAGCTCGCCTTCACCGAAACGGTCTTGTTGGCAGGGGCCAGATAGTTGTCGCCTTCGGCCACCTTGACCGTGATGGTGGCGGTACCGCTGGTGTCGTTCACGCTGTTGACCACCACCTCGCCGGTGTTCTGATTGACAGAGCCGATGGTAGCGACCTTGGTATCGCTGGAGGTGGCGGTGATAGCACCGTTGCCCTTGCGGCCCACGGTGAACTTGGTGCTTTTGGTGGTCATGTTCAGCGTCAGCGACGCGGGGCTCACCGTGATGGCGTTGTCACCCTTGGCGATGCCCCAGGAGACCACCTTGGCCCCAACCGTCCCGTCCGACCACTGGTAGTTGGCAGTGGGCGTGAACGAAGCGGTGTATCCCGTCCCAGCATTGATTTGAGACTCCACGCTCAGCGTCATCTTAGCGCTGTCGTAGTTGGTGTCCCAGGTCGGGGTCTTGGGGTTGCCGTCATACTTGGGCATTCCGCTCTGTGCGGGGACCTTGGCGATGGTGGCCCGGTTGATCTTCCACTTCACCGTCTTGTTGGCGGTGGTGCCGTCCGACCACATGCCCTGCACCAGACTGAATACCGCAGAGTGCTCCCCGGCGTCCGTAGCCGGCGTCACCTGGACGGTGCAGTTGTCGGTGTCGAAGTTGTCCCACTGCGGCGTCTGGGCCGCCCCGGTGTAAGTGGGGATATTCTTCTGCGTCGGGATGGGCACGATGACGCTGGTGATGGTCCAGGTGGCCGTCTTCATTCCGGTGGTGCCGTCCCACCACTGATAGTTGTCCGTGGGGGTGAACTCGGCGGTGTAGTCTCCGGCCTCAGTGCCGAACCGGTCGCCGCCCAAAGTGAGCTGACCCACGATGTAGCCGTCCCAGGTGGGCGATTTGGGCGTGCCGTCGGCCGCCAGAACGTTGCTCTGGGTGGGCAGCGCCGGAATGACTGCCCGGCTGATGATCCAGTCCACCGTGGCTTCGCTGGTGCCGTTGGGGAACAAATATCCGTAGACCAGCGTAAACTTGGCGGTGTAGGTGCCGGCGTTGATGCCATCGGTAGTCCCGGCTACGGCCATTTTGACGGAGTCATACCCGTTCCAGGCGGGGGACTTGGAGCCGCCGTCATAGGCGGGGGCGTCCTTCTGCGTGGGAACGGGTACCTCAATGGCCTTCACCGTCACATTCAGGCTGGTGGTCTTGGTCACGCCCTCGTAGGTGTAGTCCAAGCTGACGGCCTGCTGACCCAGAGTGGAGAATGCGGCGCTGGAGTGGGTGTATCCGGTGGCGGGAGCCGTGGAGCCGTCCGAAAAATGGGCGGTAACGACCATGCCGGCCGGGTCGAAGCCCTCCAGGTACTGATAGACGGTTTTAGTGGGCTGGGTAGTGACCTCGATGGAGACCAGGACCTTTTCCACGGTGACGGGAGTGCTGGCCGTCTTGGTGGCCCGGCCCTCCGTATAGGTGATGGTGACCTCGGTGACGCCGTCTGTCAGGACCGAGGGGGTCACGGTATATCCGGTCACTTCCGAGGTCAGGCCGAAGCCGTAGCTCGCCTCCACCACCATTCCGGTGGGGTCGAAGCTCTCCCCGGACTTATAGATCGTTTTCTTGGGCGGCTTGGTAACAGCCAGGCTCTCCAGCTTGATGGAACCGCTGCCTCCGCCGCTGCCGGTCAGGTTGAACACCTTTCCGACTTCATTGGGGTTACTCATTTCTCGACGACCTCCAGTCGAAGAATATTCACGGTCAGGTCGTTCTCCGGCGTGATCTCGCAGTGGAACGTGGCCTCACCGTTGGTTGTGATGTTGTCCGCTCGGATGCCGGTGTCTCCGCACTCGATGAAGCAGTCGGCGTCGCCGCAGACAAGATACCAGTAATTGCTGTCTGCCAGGAAAGACTCATGCTGAACCGTCTGAGCTCTGCCGCTCCAGTTGGCGGCCGGCAGAGTGACAGTAAAGCCGATCTGCGCATCTTCCAGACCGGCGGCGATCATCTCCGCCAACTCGGAGACACGGGCAGCGGAATCAGCCTTGGTCCTGAGCGCCAGCTTTTTAAGCTGGTCAATCGTGGTCAGTTTCTCTGCCATGCGTTTCCGTCCTTTCAAAAGACGAACGGGGGACAGGCGTATCCCATCCCCCGCTCAGAGTATGCTTAGGGTCCAACGGGCTCCTCAGGATCGGGCTCGGTGGCCGGACCGAAGACCTCGGTCAGCATAGCCTCCACCTCAGCGTCGGTAGCGGTCTCCACAGTGACACTCCCGCCCAGGTCCTTCACAGCCAGATAGACATGGCTCTCATTGGCGTCGCCCTCAACACTGTTGATGACGAAGTCGATGTACTTGTCGCCGACCGCAGCACCCTCGTAGGGCTGATCGGCCTCGGTGACCTCCTTGACGGAGGCGGACTTCACCAGCAGGTCCTTAGGGATGTTGATCTTGTCGCCGGTGGGGGCGCCATCTTTGGTGAGCTGATAGGTGGCCAGATAGCCGTCCTCGGCAGTCTCCTGCTTGGTCAGGCCATAGTCGGCGATCTTCCCGTCCAGAGCGGCCAGCTCGGTCTTGGTGCGCTGGGCCAGCATTTTGAGCTGGTCAATGGTAGTGTGCTTAGACATATACAAGTCCTCCTTGAAATTATTTGGTTGCGGCTATTTGCCGAAAACCTCATCGAGAATATCCGCCACTTCTTTGTCAGTGGCGGTGTTGTTGGGGATTTCCTCTCCGCCGGGGTTATCCGGCAAGATCGGAGCAGAGCCAAAAGTGTC
>CANPFP010000193.1 GCA_947573385.1 uncultured Bacillota bacterium
GCCGCCGTTTCCGCCGTTGTTTCCGCCGCAGGCGGCCAGAGACAGGGCCAGGGCCGCGGCCAGCGCGAGGGCAAAAATGTTCTTCTTTTTCATTTTAAGTTCCTCCTTTAATGGGGCAAATATTCCATTATCCCGGTTCAAAGGCGGGAGAACAGACGCTTTAATGGGTCGCTTTCTTGGCGATATAGCCGCCCACAAACTGGACGGCGCTCACTAGGACGACGATGATCAGGATGACCGTCCAGGTGATCTGGGGCAGGTTCTTGCTGTGGCCGTACATGATGGCGAAGTTGCCCAGACCGCCCGCCCCCAGGGTCCCGGCTACGGCGGTAAAGTTGATGAGGGAGACGATGGTGATGGTCACCCCCCGGGTGATGCCGGGGACAGCCTCCCGCAGATAGACCCGCCAGATAATCTCCCAGGGGGAGGAGCCGATCGCCTCGGCCGCCTCAATGAGGCCGGCGGGCACCTCGGCCAGGGCGCTCTCGGTCTGCCGGCCCAGGAAGGGGACGGTGCCGAACACCAGGGGGATGATGGCCCCCCGCACGCCGATGGCCACGCCCACCACCAGCCGGCTCAGCCCCAGCAGTAAAATGGCCAGCAGGATAAAGGGGATGGAACGGAAGAAGTCGCAGACGCGGCCCAGGATAAAGTTCACCGGCCGGTTTTGCAGCACGCCCCCCTCTCTGGTGGTGAACAGCAGCACCCCGTAGGGGATGCCCAGCACCAGGGAGATGGCCCCAGAGATGCCCACCATCTGGATGGTCTCCCAGAAGGCCCGCCACAGCTGGTCCGACCGGGCCACTACGTCGGGGATGATCTGATTAAGCAGTTCAGCCATGGGAAATCACCTCCACCTGCACGTTTCGTTTGGATAAGTACTCTGCGGCGGCGGCTATTTTGTCGTGGCCGCCCCCGGCGACCACCACCAGGCCCCCCAGAGGATTGCCGTCGATGAGCTCGATGCTGCCCAGCAGGATATTCACATCCAGCTCAAACCGCCGGGAGATGTTGGAGATCAGCGCCTCGGAGGTGCTGCGCTCCAGGTAGTTCAGCCGGAATAGATAGTCCCCGGGGTTCAGCTTGATGGGCCGGGCGGGGTCGTCCAGCAGCTCCTGAATCCGGGAGAGGTGGGAGGTGCTGTCCACGAACCGGCGGGTGACCGCCTGCCGTGGGACGGCGAACACCTGAAACACGTCCCCCTGTTCCACAATCCTGCCGCCCTCCATCACATACACCTGACTGCATATCTCCTTGATGACCTGCATCTCATGGGTGATGATCAGGATGGTGACGCCCAGGGCGCGGTTGACCTCCTTCAGAAGCCGGAGGATGGACTGGGTGGTCTCCGGGTCCAGGGCGCTGGTGGCCTCGTCGCTGAGGAGCACCTCCGGGTCGCTGGCCAGAGCCCGGGCGATGGCCACCCGCTGCTTCTGCCCCCCGGACAGCTGGGAGGGGTAGGCGTCCGCCTTGTCAGACAGCCCCACCAGCTCCAGCAGGGGCTTTACCTTGTCCTCAATCTCTTTCTTGCTCCTTCCGCTCCCCCGAAGAGGGTAGGCCACGTTGCCGTACACCGTCCGGGAGGCGAAGAGGTTGAAGTGCTGGAAGATCATGCCGATCTTTTTCCGTTTTTCCCGGAGCTGCCGCCCGCTCAGGGCAGTGAGCTCGCTGCCGCCCACAATTACCCTTCCCTCCGTGGGCCGCTCCAGCAGATTGACGCACCGGGCCAGGGTGGATTTGCCCGCCCCGGAGAAGCCGATGATGCCGGCGATGCTCCCTTTTTCAATGTGGAGGCTGACGTCCTTCACCGCCTCCACCGTCTGTCCTCCCGCCTCAAACCGCTTTGAGACATGTTCCAGTCGAATCATAACGTTCCTCTTTTCCTCTGAGGTGCCCATAGGATAGCACAAAACCCGCCCCGGGTGTTAATACCCAAAATCAGGGGCGGGTTATAGCTTTTCCTTATAATAAAGTCCCCGCCCAAGGGCGGAGACAAAAAATACCGGTCTCTACAGAAGGATGGACTTGCGCACCTCGGACAGATACAGCTCCCCCAGCCGGCTAAGGGGGCTGCCCCATCGCTGGACATAGCCGATGTGCATCACGCCCCCCTCCGCCAGGGGGATGGTGGTGTACTCCGAGCCGTTGAGGGGGCGGCAGATGATACCGGAGCACAGGGTATAGCCGTTGAGCCCCTTCATCAGGTTAAGCACCGTGGCCCGGTCGTCCACCCGGATGAGTTGGCGATACTGGTAGGTGCTCATCACCTCTTCGGAGAGGAACAGGGAGTTCTGCTTGCCAAGCTCAAAGGCGATGCAGGGGTAAGGCTCCAGGTCAGCCATGGTCAGCTGGTCCCGGTGGGCCAGAGGGTGCTCCCCCCAGAGGTAGACACAGGTGGAGCAGTCCCGCAGGGGGTGGAACTCCAGGTTGTTCTCCTCAAAGAGTTTGGTCAGGTACTTCTCGTTGAAATCGTCCAGGTATAAGATGCCCAGCTCACTCTTGTAGTTCCGGACATTTTCCACACACTCATAGGTCCGGGTTTCCAGGATGGAAAACTCATACTCCTCCATCCCCACCTTGCGCACCATCTCCACAAAAGCGTTAATGGCGAAGGTGTAGTGCTGGGTGGAGACAGAGAATTTCTTCCGGGACCGCCCCGCCACAAACCGGTCCTCCAGCAGGGCGTACTGCTGACACACCTGCCGGGCGTAGTTGAGGAACTCTTCCCCCTCCGCCGTGATGGTGACTCCCCGGTTGGACCGGTGGAACAACTCAAAGCCGATCTCCTCCTCCAGATCTCTCACGGCGCTGGACAGGCTGGGTTGGGAGAGGTACAGGTTTTTGGCGGCGGAGTTGACCGAGCCGCTGTCCGCGATGACGATGACATATTTCAGTTGCTGGAGCGTCATGATGTTTCCCCTCCCAATATTGATTCCCGAATGAGATCCGCCAGGGTGAACTGAGTAAGATAGTCAGATATTACCTTATCCAGTCCCTGCCAAAGTGGGAGCGTCCGGCAATCTTTGCTCCGGGGACAGGCTCCCTGCCCTGGCTCCAGACAGGCGACGGGGGCCAAGGGGCCCTCCATCCGCTCAATAATAGCCTTTACACTGTACTCCTCCGGAAGGCTGTTCAGGCGATAGCCGCCCCCCTTTCCCCGCAGCGTGTCTAGCAGCCCGCCCTTTACCAGTTCTTTCACCACGATCTCCAAATATTTTTCCGAAATCTCCTGGCGGGCAGCCACATCCTTCAGCGGCACAAAGCCGCTGCCCTGATGCTCCGCCACATCCGCCAAAAACCGCAACGCATACCGGCCCTTTGTGGAAATCATCATAAAGATCCCTCCTATTTTGTCCTATCATACCACAGGGTAAATAGGATTTCAAGAAACAGA
>CANPFP010000194.1 GCA_947573385.1 uncultured Bacillota bacterium
GTATAGGCATTATTGCCTATAACGGTTTTCTCTCATTATAGGCAATAATGAAGATAATTGCAAGAGGGGAGTGGAGAGAATGATTTCCTACGCGCCGCTGTGGGCCACCATGGAAAAAAAGCACGCCACCACCTACACGCTCCAGTTTAAGGGCGAGATCAGCAGCTCCACCATCCGGCGGCTGAAGGCCGGGGAATCCGTGTCCACCAACACGCTGAACGCCCTGTGCCGGATTCTCCGGTGCGATCTTCCCGATATTGTGGAATACATCGACGACGGCCAGGGGCAAGCTCCTTGAAACCGGCTCTCCCATAGCGCCGTCCCGGAAGGGGCGGCGCTTTTCTCATTTTTCGGCCTTGTAGACCGGCGTGACGGAGCTGGTCATGCCCGATTCTTCAAACTCGCTGATGGTAGCCGAGAGGCTGAGTTTACCGTCGGCCATGTTGCCCTGATAGCTGCCGCTGACCATGCCGGAGTTTACCAGGGCGTTTTGGTCCGCCGTCTGGAAGTCGATGCCCATATGGGTGACCACCCGGTCTCCGTCCTTGGTAACGCCCATATACATGCCGGGCGTCTGCTGTGCCGCCTGGGCATAGAACTCATTCAGCCCGGCTATCGTTTCGTCGTCCAGTTCTCCGTTATTGGCCTCCGACACTTCCTCAACGCAGGCGATCATCTGATCGCCTAAAGCGGCAAAGTAGTAGGTATGCTCCACATTATCTATGGTATTGGTGCAGACCGCCATCTGGAAATCCGCGTAGTCGTAGAAGCCGCCGGTGAACAGGTTCATAAAGTCGTGGTCCGTGTACCCCCGGTGGTCGATGACATAGCCGCCGTTTTTATCCGTTGCCATGGCCCGGACGGTCTCCTCCTCTCCCATGGCCGCGTTGGCAATGCCCTGGCTCATCCATCCGGCGTAGTCCGCGAAGGCGGTTCCGCCCTCCCGGCATTGGCTCTCCATGGCCGCCAGCATCGCCTCGTTGATGGCGGAGCGGAAATCATACTGGGCGGCGGTGATGTACACCATGCTGTTTCCCACGGCTCCCTCGTCCCCCACGCGGAAGGTCAGGCCGGTCATCTTCTCCCGGAACTGCCGGTACACGGCGTCCAGCTCCGGGGCGGCTTCGCCCTCGGCCACGGGGAAAACGGTCAGCAGGGGGTTTTCTTCCTCCAGGTAGGTCCTCGCCTGCTCGAACTCCCCGTTCTGCAGGTTTGTGAGAAAATGGACGGTGGCCTCCTCCGCCGAATCCGCCGCCTCCTGCTTAGGTCCACCGCCGCCGCAGGCGGTGAGCGTCAGGCACAGGGCCAAAACGAAAAGGACCTTGATTTTGTGTAAGCGTTTCATGCTGCGTTCCTCCTTGTGTTCATCTTACTTTCATTATTTAAGAGACTGGCAAAGATGGATCTGTATTGTCATTCAGCTCCACCAGCCAGGACTCCGCCAAAAAATATTCAACCGGCATAACGGCAATCCGATCCTGCTCATAAAGGCAGCAAGTCTCCTTCAAGGCTTGCCGGCAGCCCTCCAGCTCACCCTTTTCATACCTCTTCACCGCTATCAGAAACTTTGCCGGAACCAGTGCCCGCAGATAGAGCTTTGGGTTGGTTTCCTCCGCTGTCTCCGACAACAGCTGTGCCTCGCCAATTTTGTCCCGGAGGAACCGGACCGGCGCGAAGGCCGGTTCCGTGCCCGCCTTTGTCCGAAGCCGCGCGTTGAGTACCTTTATGCTCTCCCGCTTGAGGTTTTCGTCCTCCATGACAACGGCCATGTAGTACATCAGGCATGGAGCCTGGATGCGGTTCGGCTGGTAATTCGTATGCGGCGCCTCCCGGATGGCCTGGACCGCCTCCGCGTAGTGCCCCTGCTTCATACATGCGATGGCAAGATCAATCAGCCATATGGAAGAACGGGCGTCATAGCCCCTTCGGGCCGACTCCTCCGCCTCCTGACGCATCATCTCCCGGCAGACCCGAGCGGCCTCCGCATACTCTCCAAGAGCCAGCAGCGCCCGTACCTGACTGCCCGGCTGTAAGTCTCCATACTCTCCCGGGTCCGTTTTGCACAGATGCCCCTTTTCCCGGTATACATCGCAAAATTCCTGATAACGCTTTTCCAGGATTAACGAGTAATGACCCAAACAGATTCCCCCCAATTATATTCCAAAAAAAGGAAGGCGTTATGTACTGTGACCTTGCTGTACAGTACATAACGCCTCTTATACTACCCTATCATCAAAAATCCAACTCCGCAGGAACAGCGGCTATAAAAGGCGTTAAATCATTGAATGATTGATTTTAGAATTTCGTTTGAACGCTGCCGGCAGAGCAGGCAATCCCTCTGCCTTACGGTGGATAGAACACACTTTCAGCGATCTGAATCAGTGTTCCGGCGTCCAGCGCTGCGGAAAGCCAGAAAACCTCCCCCGGTTCCCGGCCGTCCCAGACCAGATAGAGAACGCCATCGGCCGCGGAGTACAGCTCCGCCGCCTGTCCGTTCACCAGGACGCTTTGAGACTCCAGGCCCTTCACGGCCTCCTGGAGTTTTTCTTTCTCCTCCGCCTCTGGAGGACCCAGGAACGCAAATTGGATTTCATCGCCGTTTTCGTCTTCATACTGGTGTTCCTTGGAGCTGGAACCGGCAGAGCCTCCCGTACAGCGATACCCCATAGGAAGCCAGTTGGGCTGCCGGACTTTTGGAGAAGGCGCTGCCCCCTCGATGCTCTCCGCCATTTTGAGAATGTCCTCCTCCGGCAAAAACGCGCTGATGTAAAAGAGTGCCCCTGCCTCCGGGTCCTGCCAAACCAGCTCGCTATTTGCGCCTCCTGTGTCCACCAAATACATATCGGCCGGGTTCCTGCCTACGAGCACCTGTTTTTCCTCAGCGTTTTCGTTGGGGAAAAGATACGACCTGGCCCCCTCACGGTCCAGCTGAACCATGAAATGCAGCAATCGACCCTCCGGGTTTTTGTAGAGGAACGAGAACGAATTACCGAAGGTATCATTCTGCATATACAGCTCATAGCCCTCCGGCACCCAGGTGAGCCTGTATTCCACCGGCAGAACCTCCACGCTCTCCGCCATGGCGGTCAGCTCCTCCTGGGAACAGGGGGCGATCATCCAGAACAGCAGCCCGTCCCGGGCCCAAACCAGAGCGTTCCCTGCCTCCTGCGTTTCCTCCAGATAGAGGTCCGCAGCAGCGCCGTCCACTGTGACGGGCCGGGCCTCCATCGCCCCGCCCAGAGTGGAGGAGATCTGTAGGCTGGCGGTTTCTGAGCCCCGCCGGTAGGCCAGGGTAATCTGACGGCCCTTTTCATCCCGGTAAAGCACATGGCCTCGATTTTCCCGCAGGGAGCGTTCTGCCTCCTGATACCCGTA
>CANPFP010000195.1 GCA_947573385.1 uncultured Bacillota bacterium
ATATGTGATAACGAAATCATAGTACCCATCCAGGTAATCATCGGCATATTTCTCAAAACTGCCAATCTGTCTGCGGCCTTCCTCATCATCGGCCAGCTTGTAGGAAACCTCATTATACTCATTTACTTCTTTAATAGTTCCTTCCGGTAACACCGGTGTGATGATGGTTCCTTCCGGAATCTGATAGAATAGGCCTATGCCGTCTATGTTACGGGTGCCCACAACCGGCTTGGATAGGGTATAGCTGAATCCGTTATCATCCTGGATGGTGGTCTCTCCCGCCGCCATCGCGGGGACGGCCATTGTCAGGGATAGTGCCAATGCCAAGGTCAGGGAAAACGCCTTTTTCAGTTTTCTCATGGGTTATACCTCTTTTCTCTTTATTGAGCGCCCTCAGTCTTTGCATTGCAAAGACTGGAAGGGTACCCTTCCGAATCCATTATACCACAATTTTTCTTTCCTGCAACCATAAAAATAAAAAACGCCCCAGCGCGCACACTGGGGCGGGTGAGAATCAGGGATTGGGGTAGGCGTAGACGATGGGCCGGACCTCGGGGGTGAGGGCTTCCAGAGTATAGCCCGCATTCTGGTAGCCCTCGATGATGGCGGGCAGGGCGGATACCGTGTTGTAGTGGCCCTTGCTGTCGTGCATCAGGAGAATCACCCGGCTGGAGGTCCCCAGCTTGTCCAGGGCGTTTCTGGCCAGCGTGGCCGCGGCGGGAGGATTGCGCACGGCGTCGCCGCTCTGCCGGTTCCAGTCGAAGTAGACAAAGCCCCGGCGGGTCATCTCCGCGACGATCTCCTGGTAGATGTGGCCGTTGTAGGCGTTGATGCTCCCCCCGGGGAAGCGGAAAATCTGGGGCGGAACGCCGGTGACCTCCTCAATCAGAGCGTACTCCCGGGCAAAGTCGTCCAGATAGGCCTCCACCGAGTCGTAGATTGTCCGGTAATCGTGGGTGTAGCTGTGGACGCCCAGGGTGTGGCCGGCGTCCACAATGTCCCGCATCCACTGCCTGGCCTGTCCGGTATCCTTGCCCACCACAAAAAAGGTGGCCTTGACGCCATAGTTCTCCAAAATCCTCAGTATCTCCGGGGTGCGGGCGGAGGGGCCGTCGTCAAAGGTGAGGTAACACACCTTTGATTTTTCCACTGTGTTCCACTCGTGGGGCGCAGCGTAGAGCTCGGGGTGCAGCGCCTGATAGGCCGGGACCTCCGGACCGGGGTCTTCCGGCTTCTCCACCTGGGGGGTGCTGTCTCCCTGGGGCGCACCGCTCCCCTGGGGGGCGCTGTCTCCCCCCTGGGCAGGCGGGCCGGGCGGAGACTGGCGCAGTTGGTCCAGCTCAGCCTTCGCCTGCTCCAGGGAGCTCCCCAGTCCCACGGCCAGACTGGTGGGAATCAGAACGGCCAGCACAAGTAAAATTGTGGCCGCTATTTTTCCCTGCTTGGTGAGCCGGTACCGCGTCTTCTTCAGCCGGGACGGACTTTTTTTTACGATCGGGGACCGTTCCACAGAAAGTTCTTCAGACATGGGGCCATCCTCTCCAGCGTTCGACGCGCTTCGACATTGATAGCTCTATTGTAGCCCCCTCCGCCCCCGATGGCAAGCCCTTTGCAGTGACAATTTTATGAAGATTTGGTAACAAAATGCCCCGCCGGATGGCGGGGCATCGGTTCGCTATTTCATCCAGTCCCACATGGGCACTTTTTTGCCGCTGCTCTGAACATAGAGCGATTTGTCCTTGAAGTAATTGACCGGGTCCTTCCGGGTGCTGCCCGACCGGACCTCGAAGTGGAGGTGGTTGCCGGTGGACCGGCCGGTGGTGCCCACATAGCCCACCACATCCCCCTGCTTCACGGTCTGGCCCTCCTTGCAGCCGATGCGGCTCATATGGGCGTAGAGGGTGCTGGTGCCGTCGCTGTGAGAGACAATCACATAGTTGCCATAGGACCAGCTGCTGCCGGTGCCCTTGGCGGCGTGGATGACCACTCCGCTCTTGGCGGCGTAGATGTTTGTTCCGGAGGGGGCGGGGATATCAATGCCGGCGTGGTTGCCCGGCTTGCCGGTGACGGGGTGGATGCGTCCGCCGGCCAGAGAGGAGATGGTATTATACCCCCCCGGCAGGGGCCACAGGTAGCCCGACTCGCTGGGCACGTTGGCAACCTGGGCGGCGTACTCCCGCTCCTTAGCCTTGATCTGGGCGTCCAGGGCCTTGGCGGCCTTATTCAGCTCCTCCTCCATCTCCTCCAGCAGGTCCTCCTGGGCGCTGATTTCGGTGATGAGCTTGTCCACCTCGTCCTCCTGGGCCTTCAGCTCATCCTGGGCGGCCATCTGCCGGGCCTTGGCCTCCTCCTGCTCCGACTGGGCCTCCTCCAGGGCGGTGCGGTCGTTCGTCACCTTCTCCTGGAGGGACACCAGGCTGTCGATCACCTGGTTGTCATACTGGATGATCTCCTCGATCATCATATAGTTGTCCAGCAGCTCGGAGAAATCGCCGGACGCGAAGAGGATGGACCAGTAGGAGGTCTCCCCCTGCTCCTCCATGTGCCGCATCCGCTGGCAGAACAGGTCAAACTGGGCCTTCTCGTCGGCTTCTGCCCGCTCCAGCTCCACCGTCTTCTCAGCGATGAGCTGGTCATACATGGCAATCTGTTCGTTGATGTTGGCGATCTCCTGGCGGATCAGGTCGATCTGGTCCTCCAGCAGCTCCTTTTTCTTCAGGGCGTTGCTCTTGTCTGCCTGGACGGCCTTCAGCTGGGCCTGAATGTCCTTTTTCTGCTCGGCCAGCTTTCCGGCGTTCCCCTTCAGGGCATCAATCTCCGCCTGGGTGACGGCGGAGGTCTCAAGCACCATCCCCGGCCCCGTCAGGGGCAGGAACATGACCAGCGCCAGCAGCAGCACAACGGCGCGGCGCAGCAGCCTGCCTTGTTTCATCTAAATTCCTCCTTTTCAGTGGGCCAGAAAGATGTTTGCCAAAAAGGGCAGCACCATCAGCAGCGCCAAAAATCCGGCCAAAATGGACACGAACAGCTTCTGTCTTTTCTGCCGCTTCATAACCGTGACCTCCCTAACATTTTATTAGACCTGTAAGAACTTCCGAATTGCGAACAGGGAGCCCGCCACGCCGATAAAGGCACCCACGCCGCAGAAGACGGCCAGAATGGTGGGGGCCATGGTTCCGTAGCTGATCATATGCACCAGAGACAGTCCGTTGCCCTGGACGGCAAACTTAGCCACCATCTGATACAGGCCCCACTGGGCCAAAAAGGCGATCAGGGCTCCGGTGAGACCCAGCAGCATCCCCTCCACCACAAAGGGCCACTCGATGAAGCCGTCGGTGGCGCCGCACATCTTCATAATGGCGATCT
>CANPFP010000196.1 GCA_947573385.1 uncultured Bacillota bacterium
CCTCGCAGGGCTTCATCGGCTCAACCACAAGGACCTTAATCGTTTGTTTGCTCATTCTTTCTTCCCTGGGCGGCAGCTCTGCCGCCCTCTCCAGCTTGTCTGTTTGATAGCAGTAAATGTAAAAGTTGTAATTTCCCCGCAGGGGCAGGAAGCGCAGATAGTAGCGGCGCTTAGGGGTATCCACCCGGAAGCCGTAATAATCTTTGCCGGATTCAGGGCTCATTTGGGCCTGCTTATGCTTCCAGCAGAAGCTCTGCATGGCGCTGAGGTTTTTGAGAGGCCCGTTCTTCCGCAGAGCATTGACCACGCTGTCCAGCTCATCCTTGAAATCCTGGTCCACCAGTTCCTCCTGGTGGTCCCACCATGTGGTCCAGAACTCCGTTCCCTGGGCAAAATCTCCCCGCAGGTGACCGATGCAAGCCTGTTCCTCATCGCTGCCGGAGAAGGACAGCAATTCCTCGTCCCTGCCGATCTCCTGGAGCGAATAAATTTCGCTGTTTATGGCTTTTCTCCTTTCTCGGGTATTTGTCCCACGTTTTTTGTGATATAATCAAATCAAATTTTCTGGTAATCTCCATGCGCGAAGCAAATCAAGATTTCACAATATTTACCTTGGAGGTCTGTCATGAATCCATCTGTCAGCATCATTGTTCCAGTCTACAACGCCGAAGCCTGCCTTCGCCGCTGTGTGGAGAGCGTTTTGAATCAAGAGTACGCCGATTTTGAGCTGCTTCTGGCCGATGACGGTAGCCGGGACGGCTCCGGCAGGATCTGCGACGAATACGCCGCCGCAGACAGCCGGGTCCGGGTATTTCACAAAGAAAATTCGGGCGTTTCTGATAGCCGGAACTTGTGTCTTGACCAAGCGCGGGGCCGGTATCTCCAGTTCCTGGACGCCGACGACTGGATCACCGCCAATGCCACCAAGCTGTTGGTCCAGGCCATGGAGGAGCATTTGTGCGATCTGGTGATCTCCGACTTCTACCGGGTGGTGGGGGAGCGGGTTTCTCCCAAGGGGGACATCGACGAGGCACAGGTCCTCAGCAGAGAGGAATATGCCTCCCACATGATGGAAAACCCCGCAAATTATTATTATGGAGTTTTATGGAACAAGCTCTACCGCCGGGAGATCGTAGAGCGGCACCACCTGCGGATGGACCCGGCTATCAGCTGGTGCGAAGACTTCATGTTCAACCTGGAATATATCCGCCGGGCCGAGACATTTTTCGCCTTGCAGGTGCCTGTTTATTACTATGTCAAGACGAAGGGCTCCCTCTGCACCCAGGGAATCAGCATCTCCAAAACGATTCAGATGAAGCTGACGGTATTTGAGTATTACAACCAGTTCTACAAAACGGTGTTGGACGAGGAGGAGTACGAAAAGCAGCGCTTAAAAATCTACCGCTTTCTGATCGACGCAGCCGAGGACGGCACAGTGCCTCCGGTTTCCAAGCGCCTGGGAAACGAACGGGTCCGAGTGTCCCCTGATGCTTTGGAGGGGCAGGGCTTTCTGTTTGACACCTTCCGAGAGCGGAAGCTGTTGGACTATTACCTGGAGGCCGCCGCACAGAAAAACGACCTCTCCCTGCCGGAAGCCCGTCTGCTGCTGTACCTCCGGCAGTCCGGGCCCGCTGCCAGGAAGGATTTGGCGGATTTTGCCGGGCTGCCCCGAGGCGGCTTGTCCATGCTGCTGAATCGGCTGGAGGGAAAAGGGCTGATTTCCGTGACGGAACTCCGGGGCGCAAAGGGGAAACGGGGCAGAGAAAGCCGCCTGGAAATTACGTTTCCTCCCTCCGCCAGCGCAGTTCTGGAGGATGTGGCAAATATTTGGGAAGATTTCACATCCGCGAGGTTTTCCGGGTTCAGCCCGGAGGAGCGGGAGTTGTACGAACGATTTGCTGGGCGGGTCCAGGAGAATATTCGAGGTATACTGCAATAAAAGCCTTCTCTTTCCCGGAAAATTCGATCAGCGCTCATGGCCCTTCGCCTCCTTCTTTTTGGGAGGCGTCTGCGGCTTGGATTCCCGCGACAGCTCTATGTTCAGCTTCCGAATCATCTGCACCGTATTGCGGAACGCCATGTAGCGCTTGATCTGCTCAGGATCATTCGTGACCGTGCGGACCGTCTCCCAGCAGGGGCTTCCATGGAGGCTCTTATCCTCCTGCACCACCAGGGCCGGGAACTCCCCGTCCTCCATCACGACGCGGCAACCCCTCTGGTCCTCGTCGCGGCTGTAGAGGCCATAGGCGACGCCAATGGCCTTCAGCGCTTCCAGCGCGTCCACAGTAGTGTACACGCTGCCGGTGGAGATATGAATCTCGCCGGTTAATGAAACTTTTTTACCGTTCATGCGGTTTTCCTCCTTTCGGCGGTCTGCCGCGTCTGATAAACCCGGCGTTGATTCGTTCCGTTTCCGCGTGGATTTCCTGCACAGTGTGCTCCCACGCTTCTTTTAGAAAAGTCACCGGCAGGCCGTTCTGACGGTAGCCCTCCAGGATGACGGCGTAGTAGGACTCGGAGGGCATCATCGGCTCCCGGAACCGCTCGTCCATGATATAGGCCATGGCGGACAGGGAGCGGCCCTCGTTGTCTCGAACGGACACCATCCGCTTGCCGTAAAAACGGGGATAGCCCTCGTAATTGTCCAGAGACCGCTCACATTCTGGCGTAATACTCCACAACAGGCCGTGGACGGTCCCGCCCTCCTTGGGCGCGATGGAGGCAAAGCCATTTCGACGAAACAGCAGTTCATAGCCCTCCAGCATTACCGGCCCCACCACCGTGGCGTCCGGGCAGCGGCAGGCCATCTGTTCCAGGTTGATGTTGCTGCCATAGGCGAAATACAGTCTCCCGTCAGCCATCCTCCAGCACCTCCAGCGCTCCATACTTCGCCAGATGGTTGAACATGGTTCTGGCTTGCCGCTCCAGGCTGCCGTTTGGCAGGGGACAGTCCAGATCGGTGGCTCTCATGAAATTGCTACGGAGCTGCCAGAGGTAGCTCTCGGCGTCGGGAAACTCGGTGGGATCAAAGGCGGTCAGCCGGAGCTGGTCCAGAATTTCTGTCCCGGTTCCCTCATAGCTCCTTGTATCAATGCGGATTTTCATGCGCAATAAACTACCTCTCATTCTCTCGGTTTCGTTTTTTCCTTCTGTTCACCGCATAGCTGTCCTTATAGTGGCGCCACGCCCGGTCCCCACTCAGATTTGCCAGCAGCAGGTCACGGGTCTCCTTGAACTCATCGCCGTTAAGACCCAGGCGAACCAGCCAGACCCGGAAGGTGAACAGCTCGTTGTCGCTGCGGGTTTTCTGCATGACGGTACTCCGCTGGAC
>CANPFP010000197.1 GCA_947573385.1 uncultured Bacillota bacterium
TTATAGCTCACGCCATTGACACAGACATTCTCCCCGGCGCTGTGGCTTCCAAACTTTGTCAGCCAAGCCAGGGCCTCCCGCACCGTGCAGCCCCGGCGAAGCTGTCCCTGTTCGTCCCACAACGGATCATAATCCAGTCCCATTGTACAAAAAACCTCCCATATTTTTTACAATACCGCTGAATATTGTAACTGGAAAGACCAGGAAAAGCAATGCCGGACATGGAGAAAAAGACGGGCGGATTTCGTGAAAGTTGGGACTTGACAGCGCAAACATTACGGCCCCAGGAGAAGCAGCCGGGCAGGGTATCCCCAAAGGAGTACCCTGCCCGGCTGTTTTTGCTTTCGGCCAGATTGGAGGTGAATTTATTTTGAACGCAAACATGGCCTACGGCTTCACGGAAACGGAGCTGGACATCGCCAGGCACACGGATTTGCCGGACCTGCTGTCCTCTCTGGGCTATACGCTGAAGCGGATCGGCAGCTACTACACCACAGCGGAGATGGACAGCATCCGCATCAAGGAGCGCCTTACCTGGAGGCGCTACTCTACCCGGCAGGGCGGCGACGCCATCTCATTCCTCCAGGAGTTCTGCGGAATGCGCTTCCCGGAGGCGGTGGATTACCTGCTGGCCTATCACGGGCGGTCCAGAGACTCTCCCGACCGGGACAAACCCATCCCCCGCCCCAAGCCGTCTCCGCCCAAAGAAAAGCCGCCCTTCGTCCTGCCTCCCGCGAACCCGGACCAGCGCCGGGTGTCTGCGTATCTTCGCAAGCGGGGAATTGCGTCTCAGGTAATCCAACGCTTTCTGGACGCCGGGCTTCTCTACGAGGACGCCCCATATCACAATTGCGTGTTTGTCGGCAGGGACGGCAGCGGCCAGCCCAAATTCGCCAGCAAGCGCGGGACCATGGACTTCAATGGGTCCGGATTTAAACGGGACGTCCTGGGCAGCGACAAAAAGGTGGGCTTTCGGCTGCCCTGTGAGCCGGAGATTGAGGAGGTGGCGGTCTTTGAGGCCCCCATAGACCTCATGAGCTTCTGCACCCTCTGCCCGGAGGTCCACAGCAACGCCGTCGCCCTTTGCGGGCTGTACAGCGGACCGCTGGACACCTACCTTCGGGACCATCCCCACCTGAAATCCATCAAGCTCCTACTGGACCATGACGAGCCTGGGATCACGGCGGCGAAGGAGATGCGGGAGAAGTACCGGGCGGCTGGGTACGAGGTGGAAATCCGGGTCCCGAAGTACGGCAAGGACTGGAACGCGCAGCTCAAATACAAGCTCACGGGGGTCTTAGAGGAGGTGAAGCCACCCAAAAACAAAGAAAATCCTACAAAAAAGGAGGAACCCAAACCTATGGCGAACTTAGGCAAGATCATCAGCGACAAATCCACAGCGGACGCCAAATGGCGGGAGGAGCGGCAGGCGGACAAGGAAACCGCCGCTGCCCTCCGGGACGCCAGCGTCATACAGATCACCAAGGACCCCGAAAAATTTGCCTGTTACCTGGAGCTCCAGGGGGACAACCCCTCCTACAGTTCCGGGAACATCGCCCTGGCCATGGCCCAGCTCCCGGAGGCCACCGTGGTCCATACCCGCGGCCACTGGAAGGACCTGGGCCGCTTTGTGTTGGACCCGGAGCTGAAGAACGGCGCCAGCATCTTCACCCGGTCCGCCACGGGCCGGGGCTACAACCTCACCAGTGTCTACGATATCGCCCAGACCCAGGGCCGGGAGCTGCGAACGCCTCAGCTGAAGGACGATACGGAGGCCATGGAAGCGGCCCTGGCCGCCCTGCTGAACTTCTCACCCGTCCAGGTGGTGGCCGCTGAAAACCTGCCCTCCGGGGCCTATTATGACCCCCGGCAGATGACGCTGGCTATTGACACTGCCTGCCCGGACAGCCAGGCGTTCGCGGCCATCGCCACCGAGATTGCCCAGGCCCGGTTCCATGACCGGGGCCGCAATCCCGCCTACAGCCGGGAGGGCTGTGAACTGAGCGCCCAGAGCGTTTCGTACATCCTTTGCCGCCGCTTCGGCATCCAGCGGGAACTGCCGGACCTGACGGGAATGGCGAAACGCTGCCAGGGCTGGGAGATTGAGGACCGGATAGCCTTCCTGAAAGAGATTCAAGGCATGAGCCGTCAGATTGGCGGTTCCATTGAGAAAACCATCGCTCCGCCCCAGCGGAAGGCTCCGGCTCGGAGCGGGGACGAGAGATAGTCCCACTATTTTGAGATAGGAGAACAACATGAAAAGAACGATTCCTTTGCTCCTGGCTGCATTCCTGCTTTCCACGCTTCTGTCCGTTCCCGTCCAGGCTGCCGAGGCGGCTGACGCCACCAAGCCGGTCAGAGACAGCGCCTACTATCCCATTTCCGTGGAGGAGTACACGGCTGGCGACTTCGATGAGCTGCGCATCCAGAAGGTGTACCAGCTGTCCCTGGACGATGACCCCGGCCTCATCCCCACGGAGGATTTTGAGCGGAACGGGCGGCTGTATTACCTGCTGGATATGACCCGGAAGGATGAGGTGGGCGTGGACACCAAGCCCCATGTCCAGACGGTCACACGCCCCAGCGATACTAATAACATGGAGAAAATTCTCCAGACCCTGGATGCCGAGATCGAAGCCACCACCGAGGACGGCTACACGGGAACCCTGCACCTGGACCACACCACGGTCAAGGTCACAACCGACGGCTACGCCACCAAGACCGGAACCGTGTCCGCTACCCGGACCTATCCGAATTTGTCGGATGCGGACCTCTCCCTGGTGCCCAAGACCATCTCCGATGGCGGGCGGAGCCTGACCCTGGCGGATGTGCAGTGGGGCAATTCCACCCAGGAGGAGGGTGACGGTGTGGTCACCCGCTACACCGCCACGGCCCGGTACATCGGCAGCACCTCCAGTAAGTACGCCACCGGGTACACGGTGACGGCGGACTACTCCGGAGAGGTTTCCAAAACCGGCTGTAATGTGGTTACCTATACCGCCGTGTTCGGCAGCACCGATGCCCCGAAGGACTCCGGCGTCCAGGACGGCAAGCCCGTCGACATCTCCGGCATCGGGCGTCCGCTCATGATCGGCGGCTTGGTCCTGGCGCTGGTCCTGGGCGGTGTATTTGTATTCAAAAAGATCAGAGGAAGGAGATAATGCGATTGAAAAAACTCAGAATGTTCCTGCTGGCCTGCATGATTTGCGCCCTGTGCGCCGTCCAGGCCAGCGCCCTCGAGTACAGCTATGACGGGGCGGACGATTTCCTGTTCGCCCGGCCTACCAGCGATGA
>CANPFP010000198.1 GCA_947573385.1 uncultured Bacillota bacterium
CTCACCCTCACCCAGTCCACCGAGGAGTCCCGGGCGCTGAACGACGACAAGACGCCCAAAATCATCATCTCCGCCTCCGGTATGTGCGACGCCGGACGCATCCGCCACCACCTGAAGCACAACCTCTGGCGGCCCGAGTGCGCCGTGGTGTTCGTGGGCTATCAGGGGGAGGGCACCCTGGGCCGGCACCTGCTGGAGGGGGCACGCTCGGTAAAGCTCTTCGGCGAGGACATCTCCGTCCGGGCCAAGATTGTCAATTTCAAGGGCCTGAGCTCCCACGCCGACCGGGACCATCTGCTGGAGTGGGTGGAGCACTTTTCCCCCACGCCCAAGCAGGTCTTTGTGGTCCACGGAGACAGCGAGGTTACCGAGCTGTTCGCCCACGACCTGAACCAGCGGGGCATCCCCGCCCACGCCCCCCTCTATGAGGAGGTCTACGATCTGTCCACCAATTGCATGCTGGCCAAGGGCGTGGTGCTGGAGGTCAAGAAGATGGTGGGTTCCGCCGCCACCCCCTCCGCTGCCTATCTGCGGCTGCAAAATGTGTCCCACGACCTGGCCGACCTGGTCAAGCGCAGCCGGGGGCGCTCCAACAAAGATCTGGCCAAGCTGGCTGAACAGATCAAGCAGGTTATGGAGAAGTGGGAATAAGCAAATTTTGTGGGACGGGGTTGCCCCCGTCCCGCTTTTGTCATATAATAAACGTATCTTTCAGATCGGAGATTATTACATGGAAATTGACTGCAAGGAACTGAAACGCCAATCCAGGGAGCGGATGACCCTCACCGACCCGAAATTTTGGGTGGTGGCCCTGGCCTATCTGGCTATGACTGTCGGGCTGTCCTGGCTTATCAGCTTGATCCCCCTGCCCAACAGCCAGACCATCCATCTGTTCTTTCAGCTGCTGCTGAATCTCTACACCACCGTTGTCCACTTCGGCATGTGCCTGTGGGCCCTGTGGACCTGGCGGCAGCTGGATCCGGGGGTGAATTCCCTGATGCAGGGCTTCTCGGTGGCCGGACGGGTAATTGTGATGGAGCTGGGCATCTATCTCCGGGTGCTGGGGTGGTATTTGGTAGTCGCCTTTACGCTGGCTATGCCGGTGTTCATTCTGCTGATTGCCGGGGCCGGAGCAGGGCTGGGAATGTTTACCCTCTTCCTCTTCTTTGCCGGACTGATCGCCACCATCATCGTCCTTCAACTGCGCTACGCCCTGGCCCCCTATCTGCTGGCCGACCGGCCGGACGACGGCCCCACAGCTCCCATCCGCCGCAGCGCTGATCTGATGCGGGGCTGGAAGTGGGAGCTGTTCAAGCTGGAGTTCTCCTTTGTGGGCTGGGAGCTCATTAATCTCTTCCTGACCCTTATGGTAATCCTCTTCTTCCTGGACCGGGCCGGACTGTCCTTCCCCCAGATTATTCTGGACGAGATGCAGTACAGCAAGGCTATGGCAGTGATTAGCTCCCCGCCGGTGCTTATCTTGAGCACGCTGGTCACAACCCCGGTATTCCTGTGGCTAACGCCCTACCGGGAGACCGCCCGGGCCGGGTTCTACGACGCCCGCCTGCTGGCTGCCTCCGACGCCGCCGACCAGCCTGAAATGCCGCCGCTGTAAAGGAGAAAATCGGATGAAACAACACCCGCAATGGCTGAGATGGGCTGTAGAGCTCCAGGCTCTGGCCCAGGCCGGCCTGGAATATGGACACGACAAATTCGACCTGGAGCGCTATGAGCGTATTCGGAACATCTCCGCTGAAATTATGTCCCAGTATACCGACCTCTCCATCGAAAAGGTGAAAGACCTGTTCTGCAACGAGTCGGGCTACCAGACCCCCAAGCTGGAAACCCGGGCTGCCATTATCCAGGACGAGAAAATCCTTCTGGTGCAGGAGAGCGACGGTCTCTGGTCTCTGCCCGGGGGTTGGGCGGATGTGGACATCACCGTGGCGGAAAACACGGTGAAGGAGGTCCGGGAGGAGTCCGGGCTGGACGTTGTCCCCAGGCTGGTGGTAGCCCTTCAGGACCAGCACAGACACAACCGGCCTATGAATGCCTACGGCGTCTGCAAGGTACTTGTACTGTGCGACCTGCTGGGCGGTTCTTTTCAGCCTAATTTGGAGACGCTGGACAGTCAGTGGTTTGCTCTGGACGAGCTGCCGCCCCTGTCCACCGGGAAAATTACCCAGGAACAAATCAGGCTGTGCTATGATGCTTACCATGCAGAACACTGGACCACACAGTTGGACTGACAATCTGGGACGCGTTTGCGCGTCTCAGCATTTTGAAACATTTGTTTGACAAGCGGAACTATTTATGTTATAATCCTAATATTCCATTTATAGCCGCACTGGGATGTTCCCGCTGAAAGGAGCCGTTATTATGGCTAAACTGACCAAGAAACAGCAAGAAATTTACGATTTTATTCGCTCCTTCACCAATGAACACGGCTATCCCCCCTCTGTGCGCGAAATTGGGGCGGCTGTGGGTCTGAAATCTCCTTCCACCGTCCATTTTCACATGAAAGGACTGGAGGAAGCTGGTGTCATCGTCAAGGCCGAGGGGAAGACACGGGCCATCTCTCTGCCCGGCGTCTCGGTAGGGCCTGTGGCCGAGGAGACCGATCCCCATGCTAACCAGGTGCCCATTGTAGGCAATGTAGCCGCCGGATCTCCCATTCTGGCTCAGGAGTGCATTGAGGACTACCTCACCTTCGACACCCAGGGCCTGTCCGGTGAGCACTTCGCCCTGCGGGTCCGGGGGGAGTCCATGCTGAATGCCGGCATCCTCCCCGGCGATCTGGTGGTGGTCCGCCGCCAGCAGGAGGTCCACAATGGTGAGATTGTGGTGGCCCTCTTCGAGGACGAGGCAACCGTGAAAACCTATCAGCGGAAAAATGGCCAGGTCTGGCTCCTGCCCGAAAACCCGGATTATGAGCCAATCGACGGCACCTATGCTGAAATTATCGGCAGGGTAGTGGCAGTGGTGAGACGGTATTAAAAAGATGGATGTTAGCTAATGGTATGTTAGAACTTGAAAAAACACTGAATATGTGGGCTTATCCATGGAAGAAATAAAGAAATGCCGGGCTGAACAGGGCGGATAAATCACCGTGCCAATTTACACTAGTCATAAAAACTTGAAAAAAACGTTGACAAATTGCCGTAAGGACAGTATAATAGCTTTGCGGTCTGAAAATGACCGTGTTTTGCGGCTGTGCTGGAATTGGTAGACTGGCAAGCTTGAGGTGCTTGTGTCCGG
>CANPFP010000199.1 GCA_947573385.1 uncultured Bacillota bacterium
TTGACGCCAACAACGACGACGTCCCCAACCTTTCCCCCTCCAATAAGCTGATCGGCGTGACCGGCACCGTCCTGGCGGACGGAGAGACGGAGGTCGTCCTGGACCAGCTCCAGGGGAACGCCGTCAACAGTTTCGGAGTAACCACGGCGATCAACGTCAACGGCTGGCGCACCTGGGGCAACCGGTCCGCTTGCTACCCGGCCAACACTGACCCGAAAGATATGTGGTTTTGTTGCCGCCGCTTTTTCAGTTGGTGGGGCAACAGCTTTATTTTGACCTACTTCCAGAAGGTTGACGATCCGGCCAACGTTCGCCTCATTGAGACGATTGTCGACACGGAGAACATCCGGGGCGGAGCCTACGTTTCCGCCGGGAAGTGCGCAAGGGCTGAAATCACGTTCAACATGGACGAAAACCCCGTCACCAACCTGATTGACGGCAAGCTCACTTTCCACCAGTACCTCACCCCGTACCCCCCGGCGGAGGACATTCACAACATTCTGGAGTTTGACCCCTATGCGCTTGAGAGCGCACTGGGGGCGGCGGCAACCTAAAGGAAGGAGGAAATAACCGATGGCAATCGCAGGAATCCCCGAAGTCATTAACGACTTTAACCTTTACCTTTCCGGCAATAAGCTGGGCGGCATGACCGGCGAGGTTGCCCTCCCGGACTTTGAGGCCATGACCTCCACCACGTCCGGCAACGGCATCCTGGGCGAGTATGAGGCCATCATCCTCGGCCACTACGGCAGCATGGAGCAAGAGGTGCCTTTCCGTTGCATCAATGAGGACTATTTCAAGATGGTCAGCCCCAGCAAGGCCGTGGAGCTTACCCTCCGGGGGGCCATTCAGCAGTCCGAAAAGGACACCATGAACGCAGGAGAGGTCGGCATGAGGGTTGTTTTCCGGGGCCGTTGCAAGAAAATTGCAATCGGCACCGTGAAGCAGCGGGAGCAGATGGGCAGCTCTATCACCCTTGAGCTTACCTACATCATGGTTGAGATGGGCGGCAAAGAGAAGGTTTGCCTCGACAAGATCAACGGCATTTTCCGGGTAAACGGAGAGGACCAGCTCGCCGGAATCCGGGCATTGACCTAAAACAACAAGGAGGACAAGAGCATGGACACCGAGAAGAAAACCAACACCACCACGGAGCAGGACGCCGCCCCGGAGGCCCCGGCCATTATCCAGGACGCCGCCACCGTCACCCCCGCCCAGGCCCCGGAGGCCCCCGCCACGCCGGAGGCAACGGAGGACCCGGAGAGCTATGTCCGCTTTCACAAGCCCTACTTTTTCGAGGGCAACCACTACGCCGGGATTGACCTCAAGGCCATTGAGAATCTGACGGCAAAGGATATGTGCGAGGCGGAGAAGTACCTCAGCAAAAAGGGCATCATTTCCCCGCTCCCGGAAATGACGATGGAATACATCGGCTTTATCGCCAACCGGGCCACCGGCCAGCCCATTGAGTTTTTCATGAAGCTCCCGCCGAAGGACGCCACGAAGGTCAAGAACAAGGTAACAAGTTTTTTCTACGGCGAGGATTAAGGCCGGACGACGGCGACCGGCTCCGGGAAATTTGCGTAAACATGGCCTTGACCATGCACTCCGATTATTGCAAGTTCCTTGAAATGCCCGTTTTTGAGCTGATAAGGACGGTGGAAACGACACTAAAGGCGGTGAAAAAAATTGGCAAGCGCAAGCACAAGTAAAGAGTACAAGCTGGCCATTAAGATCGCCGGTGCCGTTTCCTCCTCCTTTGACAGCGCAATAGGCGAGGCGGGGCAGAAGATCGCCAACCTCGGCAGCATCGCCCAGGCGGCAGCAGCAACAGCCGCCGCCGCCTGGGGAGCCTTGAAGCTGGGGGAATTTATCAGCGACGCCGTAGAAATTGGCTCGGAGTATGAAACGGCTTTTGCAAAGGTCCAGACCATCATGGACAAGACGCAGACAAGCTCGGAAGAAATGTCCTCGGCGATTAAGGCCCTATCCAATGAAACAGGCATAGCGGCGGCGGAGCTATCAGGTAGCGTATATGACGCCATTTCCGCAACAGGTGACACAGCTAACGCCGTTTCGCTTGTTGGGGACGCCTCGAAACTGGCAACCGCCGGTTTTGCGGAGAGCGGCGACGCTTTATCCGTCCTCACCACGATCATGAACGCCTACGGCTTGAGCGCAGACGAGGCAAGAAATATTTCTGACAGCCTAATCATGACGCAAAACAGAGGCGTTACCACGGTCGGAGCATTGGCCGGTTCTATGGGCAAGGCAATAGCTACGGCCTCCGCCTATTCTGTTGACCTCAACAATTTGGAGGCGTCCTATATCAGCCTGACAAAGGCCGGTATTTCCACAGAGGAAAGCACCACATACCTTTCCAGTATGTTGAAAGAGCTGGGCAGCGCAAACACGAAGGTCGCCAAAATCATCAAGAGTGAAACAGGAAAGAGTTTCGGCCAGATGATGAGTGACGGTGCCTCCCTTGCGGACGTTTTCGACATTCTTGTTAAAAGTGTCAACGGGGATAGCGAGGCCCTAATCAACCTTTGGAGTTCGGCGGAGGCCGGAAAGGCGGCAAACGCCATCGCCTCACAGGGAATTGATTATTTCCGGGAAAGCCTTGAGGAATTACATAACAGCAAAGGACTTACAGAGAGCGCCTATGCCACGATGGCAAGCACCTTTGAGCATCAATCCAAGCTCATAAAAACAAACTGGGACAATTTAGGCATTTCCATTTTTGACTGCCTTTCCGGCCCTATGGCCCGTGTTCTGAAAATTGTAAACGGAGCCATGCCAGCGGTACAAGGGGCCATTTCCACAGCGGCGGCGAACATCGGGACCATGATAGCAAACGGCCTTGATTACGCCATCCCCAAACTGACCGCCTTTAAGGACCGGGCCGTCCAGATTTTCAACGATATCCGGCCCACCCTTGAGCGCATAGGGGCAGCAGGGCAAGCAGCCTTTACATTCCTGGCGGACGCCGCCGGAACGGCCATGCGGGGAATAGGGGAAGTTATCAGCAACCACAGCGGCCTTTTTGACAAGCTGGGGCAGATCGCACAGAACGTCGGCGGCATCATTGCCGATATAGGGGAGCGGCTAAAGCCGGTCATTTCCTGGGCCGCAAGCACCGCCCTCCCGCAAATAGCGGACGCCGTTCTAACCGTAGTTGAAAAGCTGGCGGACCTTGCCCTCATGATTTCGGAGAACAAGGCCCTTGTGATTGCCCTTGTT
>CANPFP010000200.1 GCA_947573385.1 uncultured Bacillota bacterium
GGAACCGCCGCCAGTGCACCAAGTTCAACGGCGTGCCCTATGTGGTCCAGCGGGGGGCCGCCGCCATCTACACCCCCGAGGGCCGGGCCCAGATCATGGCCAACATCGACTACTACCGGGAAAACGCCCGGGTCATCCGGGAGGGTCTCACTGCCGCCGGGCTGACCTGCTTCGGCGGAACGGACGCCCCCTATATCTGGCTGAAGACCCCCAACGGCGTGGGCTCCTGGGACTTCTTCGACCAGGTGCTGGACCAGGCCAATGTGGCCACCACCCCCGGCGCGGGCTTTGGCCCCAGCGGAGAGGGCTACATCCGCCTCACCGCCTTCGGCGACGCCGGCGCCACCAAAACCGCCGTGGAGCGGGTGGCGAATATGTTTAAATAAGTAAAGCAATCAGGTATCGTTTGCGACGGAGCAGTCTCAGAGCTGATGCCTGTAGAGTAAAACGCCGACATAAAAAGGCCGCCCGCCGGGCGGCCTTCTCTTATTCCTGATCCTTTGCTTCCGCGATGGTGTCCAGCAGAGCAACAGCGTTAAATAGAGAATCCCCCAGTCATTTGCTTCGCAAATGCCAGCCCCCTTTAGCAAGGGGGCCTTTGGAGGAGAAACAGACCAGCCAGCGCCGAAAAGCCCCCCTTGCCAAAGGGGGGAGGGCCGCCGGACAAAGTCCGGTGGCGGGGGGATTCTGTATTTTGAATGTAAATCGTTCCAATGCTGCTACCATGAGCTTCCGGAAACATAAAAAACCTCCTGTGGCATACACAGGAGATTTTTTACGAGCCATATTCCATTACACAGCGCGGGTGACCTTACCGGAACGGAGGCATCTGGTGCAGACGTAGACGTGAGTGGGGGTACCATTCACGATCGCCTTAACCCGCTTCACGTTGGGCTTCCAGGCGCGGTTGGAGCGGCGGTGGGAGTGGGAAACCTTGATGCCGAAGGTCACGCCCTTGTCGCAGAATTCGCATTTGGCCATGTTGCTAACCTCCTCGCTATGAGAATATATGAAACCTTGTGGAAATTACCTTCAAAAAAGCTTCGACTGATATCATAGCAGATTTTCCACGGAAATGCAAGCATTTTTTTCAAAAATCCGACCCTTGGAATCTGGCATAAGTAATTGACAGAAAAGCCCTTTTTCGATTATACTAAAAAGGAAAATGCCGGAGAGAATTTAGTGCTCCAAACGGCGGAATAAATGACAGATGGAAGGAGATTGGCGCATGTCAGAACAGCAGAAGAGCGTAAGACTGGGGGAGATCATCCGGGAGTTCAATCTGGAAATTCTGCGCACGGCCCCTGACTATGAGAATGTGCCGCTGCGGGCCCTGGACATCAACCGTCCCGGCCTGCCCCTGACCGGTTTTTTTGAGCATTTCGACACTGAGCGTCTGCTGCTCATCGGTCTGACAGAGCACACATATTTAAGCGACCTGACCCCGGAGCAGCGGCGGGAGAGGTTTGACCGCCTGCTGGCTTACCCGGTGCCCGCCCTGATCCTCACCCGGGGGCTGGAGGCCTATCCCGAGTGCCTGGAGATGGCGGACAAGCACGGGCGGACGGTGCTGCGCTCCACTCAGCGGACCGCTGTGTTTATGAGCTCCCTCATCAGCAGCCTGTACAGCCACCTGGCCCCCCAGATCACCCAGTCAGGGGTGATGCTGGAGGTCTACGGCGAGGGAATTCTGATTCAGGGCGAGTCAGGGGTAGGCAAGAGCGAGGTAGCCATCGAGCTGCTGAAGCGGGGCCACCGCCTGGTGGCCGACGACGCGGTGGAGATCAAGGTGACCAGCCACGACACCCTTCTGGCCACCGCCCCCGCCCTGATCCGGGGCTACATGGAGCTGCGGGGCATTGGGGTCATAGACATCAGCCGCCTGCTGGGCATGGGCGCCATCAAGCTGAACCAGGAGATCGACCTGGTAGTCAACCTGGAGCCCTGGGACGACAAAGCGGTATATGACCGCTTCGGCCTGGAGTCCCATTTTACCGAAATCTTGGGGGTGAAGGTCCCCGCCTCCACTATCCCGGTGAAGCCGGGGCGCAACCTGGCCAGCATTGTAGAGGTGGCCGCCATGAACAACCGCAACCGGAAGATGGGCCACAACGCAGCCCAGGAGCTGACCGACCGGATGGATAAACTGTTTCAGGAGCAGCTAGAAGGAGGTATAAACTGATGTATTATATTGGTATCGACGTGGGCGGCACCAACCTGGTGGCCGGACTGGTGGACGAGACAGGCCGCATCCTCAACAAGGTGAGCACCCCTGTGGCCAAGAACATGACGGCGGAGCAGTTTGGGGCCGAGCTGGTACGCATGTCCCGCCGGCTGTGTGAGGTGGGGGAGATTCCCTTCGACAAAATCGAGACGGTGGGCGTGGGCCTGCCCGGCGCGGTGGACAACAAGGCCGGCCTGTTCGTCCAGAACCCCAATATGCCCTTCAAGGACAAAAACGTCCCCCTGCGGGAGATGTTCCAGAGGGAGTGGGACGTGCCTGTTTACCTGGGCAATGATGCCAACTGCGCCGCCGTGGGCGAGTACTGGGCGGGCGCGGCCAAGGGCTGCGACCCGGCGGTGATGGTCACGTTGGGCACCGGCATCGGCGGCGGTCTGGTGGTGGGCGGCAAGCTGTTCACCGGCTTTGCCAACGCCGGCATGGAGATCGGCCACATGATTATCCAGCCCAACGGCATCCTGTGCGGCTGCGGCGGCCGGGGCTGCTGGGAGCGGTACGGCTCGGCCACTGCCCTGATCCAGCTTACCCAGCTGGAGATGGAGCGCAGCCGGGACAGCAAGCTGTGGGAGCTGTGCGACAACGACCCCTCCAAGGTCCAGGGCCGCACCCCCTTCCAGGCCGCCCGCCTGGGGGACGAGGCCGCCAAGCGGGTGCTGGGCAACTACCTCCAGGGTCTGTCTATCGGCATGATAAACCTGGTAAATATCCTCCAGCCCGAGATCATCTGCCTGGGCGGCGGCGTGAGCAACGCCGAGGACGACCTGCTGCTGAATCCCCTGCGGGAGCTGGTCTGGCGGGGCTGCTTCGACAAGGAGCACCATGTCCGCATCGAGAAGGCCTCCCTGGGCAACGACGCCGGTGTTGTCGGCGCGGCCCTGCTGTGTAATCTGGTATAACGTTTTAAGGCCCGGGCAAAAGCCCGGGCCTTGCGTATTGTAAAAAAGACAACCACAGGCTATGCCTGTGGAATAAAAAAGGCTATGCCTAT
>CANPFP010000201.1 GCA_947573385.1 uncultured Bacillota bacterium
CGCATTCCGTATTCCTTTCTGGACAAAAGGATGGACAACAGCCCGATTTTTTCTATACGCGCGTATATACACATATACACACGCCCATTTCTATATTTTCTTTTATTTTTTCTCAATAGGTTTTGTCTTGTCCTCTTGTCCCAATGTTGTTATTTTCCTTGATATACCGCCGCCCCTTTACAGGACGGGCGGCAGGACACTTATTCGGACGGCTGCCGCCTGTGCCATGGTGTGTTCAGGACAGCTTCCGCTTGTACCCCCGCTGCCGTCCATAGAGCGGGTACGTTGTCCGCTCCGCTTTCTCCCACCCCTCGATCTTGCGCATGATGGCGGCAATGGCGTAGGAATCCGCAGGCTTCATGGAGGAGCCGTCCCTGCCGAAGCACTCGCACCATATCTCCATGTTGCAGGCATACATACGCTGTACCGTGCCGTCTTTCCTGCTGACGCCGAAGTCGGAATCACTGAGGTAGCTCCGCCGTTCGAACAGGGACATCTCCGCCCACTTCTCCGGGAGCAGGGTGTCCAGGTACTCCCGCACCAGCCCCTCGCGCTCATCCGTTTCCAGGGCGTCCGCCTGTTCCGCCACGGCGATCTCAGCATCCTGGCCTTCCAGGTAGAGCTTCTCCCCTTTCTGGTACAGCACGAGCGTTTCCGCCCATATCTGCGCCACATCCTCTTTCGTGAGCTGCCACGGCTTCTTCCTGGAGCTGCCGGACACGCGCACCGGCCAGAAGCGGCGGTTGCCCGTGATGTCGCGCAGGAAGCCCGTCTCCGCATTCGTGGTGCCTACAATGACGCACTGCCTCGGATGGCTCTCCACATTGACGCCATAGGACGCGCGGTACTTGTCGTCCACACGGCTGATAAAGGACTTCACAGTCTCGATGTCCGCCTTCCTCATGCCCGCCAGCTCGCCCAGCTCCAGTATCCAGTACCCCTGCAGCTTCTCCGGGCCGGATTTGTCCTTCATGTCCGTAAGCGTCAGGCTGTCGGAGAACCATTCCCCGGCGAGCTTCGCATAAAAGGTGGACTTCCCGATGCCCTGCGGGCCATTCAGGATCGGGACGCTGTCAAACTTCGTCCCTGGACGGTATACCCTTGCGATGGCCGCCGCCATCGACTTTCGGCTGACCGCCCTTGTGTAGCTGTTATCCGCGGCGCCGAAATAATCAACCAGCAGGGTGTCCACGCGGGGGATGCCGTCCCATTCCGGCAGTCCCTCCAGATAATCCCGGATGGGATGGTATGCCCGCTCCGCCGCCACCGCCACCACGGCGTCCTTCGTCTTGGTCGGGGAATAGATGCCGTAGTTCCTGGAGAGGTACACCTTGAGCGCCGCCGCATCAGAATCACTCCAGCCGCCCTTGATCTGCTCCCATGGCAGTCCCTCCCTTGCGTCGATCCCGTCCCGGTGGCAGTTAAAGGCAATGCCCTTCAGTTCCTCATCGTTCTGGATGATCAGGACAATGTTATCCAGCGTGTCTTTTATGCCGCCTTTCCGGTCAAGCTCCAGGCTTTTCCTCCAGTCCTCCCCGTCTGCGAATTCCTCTCCGGCCTGCCTGCGCCGCTCCTCCAGGGCCTCTACCTTCACGCTGTCAATCGTCAGCGCAAAATCGCACATTGCCTTGAAGGATGCTTTGTCATCAAGTTCACCGAATTTGTGGATGCGTACAAGGTCAAAGGCATTGCAGAGTTTCAGATAGGCAGGGTCTTTTGCATGGTGGCTGTAGGCGAATTTCCCGCCCTCCTTGATTTCCACGCCCGCCATGCTGCTGGACTCGGTCAGGTGGTAGCGGTCTTCCTTGTCCGTAGGCTCATATACATCCTGCAGGAAAGCGTCCATGGCAAGGCTTATAGGGAAGAACACCCTGTTGAACAATCCCACCACGCCCTCTTTTTCAAGCGGGTCCTGCACCTTCTGTATGCTGATGGAATTTGCCCGGCTCTCCCTTGAGGATGTGGGCAGCCTTGTCGGGTCCCGCCATTCCGGATGCGCCGACAGGACGTCATCCGGGTCAAGCCATGCACCGCCCACCTCTTTATAGACGAACTCACCGTTGGAAGGCGTACTCGGCCAGTACATGAGCTGGTTAGGCTGGTAGGAGCATTCGTCAAAATAATCCATGCCAAGCCCCTGCGCAAGATACCTCGCCACCGCCACATATTCTTCTGGGGACACGTCCCTTGCCAGCGGGAACACAAGGCGTACCCTCGGTTCTTCCGCCGTATGGCTGTGGGTGCTGTAAAGCACGGAGGCATACGGCACGGCCTTTTCATAACCCGCCAGGAACTCCGGGTCGATGCGGTCGCCGTCCAGCGCCACCATGGAACGGGACTCCACCGTGTCGATCTTCCGCCTGCCGCCCTTTAACACTCCTGCAACAAAGCCGCCATGGTCTTTTGCCGCATCCTTTTTCGATTTCGGGAAACGGGCATATTCCTCCGCTGATTCCGGTGTGCGGATTGTCGTTTTCAGGCGTTCTTTCAATTCCCCAAACCGTATGGTCTTGTTCGACCACTGCTTTGCGCTGCGGCTGTTCCCATATGCAATACTCAACTCACGCATAGCGCGCCCTCCTTACTTTTGGCGTTTCCCCATGTTCAAACCGCGCCTGCCTTGCAAGGCGGTATGCCCGCTCCGTTGCCCTGCGGTCTATGAAACGCCGGTTGTATTCTTCCGCCTGTCCGAACAGCTCCAGATATCCCTCACGGTTGACGCAGGGGAAAGCCGTGCAGTCCATACCGTCAACCGTGCCGGAATGGAACGCCCGCGCTCCCCACGGAAACGGCCTGCCGCTTTCCGCATCTACCCATGACCTCATCCTGTCCAGCGTTGTCCCTGGCGGGATGTCCCCCAGAACTAAAACAGGCGTATCCGATATGGCAGGCAGCCCATCCGCAAGCCCGGCTTTATAGAATGCCAGTATCTTTTCAGAATCTGCCTGCGTCATCTGCCCCTTCACTTCAACATAAAGGCTGCGTATTTCCGAAAACTCACTGCCGGAGCCATAGCCGCCAAGCTGCACCCTTTTGAGCAGGAAATCCGGCAGGTAATGAATCCCGTTCCCAAGGTCATACCCTTCCGGCTCATATTCCCAATCCACACCGCAGGCATCAAAGAACACCGCCCACCTTGCCTCCAGCCGGGACCGGAATAAATACCCCTTGTATTCTGTCTGTATAGCTTTCATTTCCCCCATCAGCCTCCAACCTCCTC
>CANPFP010000202.1 GCA_947573385.1 uncultured Bacillota bacterium
GCCACCCCGAAGGTGACCAGCAGGCCCAGCACCATCCACAGGAAGGTCTTGGCGGTGTACTGCCCCAGGGTCTCGCCCTGTGCAGAGGTATAGCCCCGGTCAAACTCATAGGGATCAAAGCTCATAATATGCGCTCCTTTCTTTGCGGGCGGCTTCTGTTCAGTCTGCCCGATTGAGGTTGATTCTATTATAGCGCTATTCAATTAAAAATGCAACACCTTCTGTAGGGACGCATCACGATGCGTCCCTACCCCCCAAAGACCACATCATAGAAGTTGTTTTCCACAATCATCGGGGTGGATTTCAGCTTATAGCTCACCAGCTTCTTCATGGCGGAGACGTAATTTTCTTGTTCCTCCGCCGTCATAGTGACCCCCTCTGCCGGGGTGAACTCCTGGGTGAAGCGGTTGTAGAAGCCCCGGTCGGTCCGCCAGCAGGTGGAGGTGAAAATCACCAGCCCCTCGCTGTCAGACAGGATATCGCTGCCCGCCAGCATACGGGAGTCGTACTCCAGCCCCAGCAGGTTGGACACGGTGGGCAGGATGTCCACCTGACAGCAGGGCTTATCCACGATGACCGGCTCCTCCATGGAGGCCGACCAGAGGATAAGGGAGTTTTTGTACACGTCGAAGTTGATATTTTTTTCGTTCAGGCTCTCCATGTCCTTGGAGCTGCCGAAGGTCTGGCCGGACAGCTCCTCCAGGGTGTCCACGTTGAAGTAGGGGATGTGGTCGCCGGTGGCCACGATGAGGGTCTTGTCCAGCTTGCCCGCCGCTTCCAGCTTCTGGAGCAGCAGCTCCAGAGCCCGGTCCACCTCTATGGCGGTGGCCACGTAGTTCTGGGTGGTCTCGCTGTAGGGCAGGGCCCGGACAGTGTCCCGGTAGGGGGCCACGATGCGGTTGTTGGAGTAGGGCATGTGGCCGCTGATGGTCAGGTAGTAGACGTGGAAGGGGGTGTCGCTGTTGATATAGTCGTCCACGCTGGCCGAAATCATGTGGGTGTCCCGCTGGGGCCAGAGCAGCTTTCCGGCATCGCTCAGCTCCAGGCCCTCGAAGCCGTCTTCAAACTGGTGCCAGTCATAGCCCAGATTGGTGTGGGAGGCCTTGCGGCCGTACATCTCGGAGTTGGCGTGGTAGCCCAGCACGTTGTAGCCCGCCCGCTTGAGCTGCTGGGGCAGGGTGAGGTAGGCGTTAAAGCCCACGGTCTGGCCGTTCTCCTTAAATGTAACCTCGCCGGTGCGCTTCATGGTGATGGGGTTGCCGTTCTTGGGGTAGAGACCCAGCAGGGTCTGGCACTCGCCGTTGGAGGTGCTGGTGTAGTGGAGGGCGGTGTAGTAGTTGTTGAAGACAAAGCCCTCGTGGGTCAGCTTATACAGGGTGGGGGTGAGCTGGGGGTCGATGGCGTAGCCGGAGAAGCCCTCCAGCACCAGCTCAATGACGTTGTAGCCCTCGAACATGCCGGTGTACTGGTTCTTCCGGGTGGGGGTGACGCTGTTAAAGTAGCTGGCCAGCCATTTCACGTCGTCGTTCTTCCCGCTCTCCGCCAGGGCGGCCAGATCTACGTCCATCACGTTGGGGGAGGTGTCCACCACCGGCACCGGCTCCCCGGTCTGGGAGCTGTCCCCGGTGGAGACGTCGCCGCCGGAGGAGTTCCCCGGCGGGGTCAGGGTGCCGATGCCGCTGAAATCGCTGTCCAGGCTGTTTTTGGGCGGGAACAGCATGTGCTTTACGTCCAGCCGCAGCATGGTGAACATGCCCAGCTGCTCCACCTGGTCGTCCACGTTGGTGTCCACCTTATAGAGCATGGCGGGGGTAATGTCCCCCTTCCAGGGCAGGAGGGTAACGCCAATGGCCAGAATATGGCAGACCACACAGGCCCCAAGCACCAGCCCGGCAAAACGGACGTCAAACCGGTCGAAGCCCGGGAAGCCCTCGCCGAAGATACACAGCAGCACGGCGGGCAGCAGCAGGATCAGAATGATGGGGATGGAATGGATTACCGTGGAAATAATCACATCGGCATAGTCAGTGAGCTTGTTGCCCGCCGCCACCCCCAGGGAGCTGGGGCCGTAGTAGGTTTGCAGGATGGTCTTGGCGATAATTTCCACCACGAAAATAACCGAGATAACCACCGCCAGCACCTTGGAAAGAATGCTGTTTACCTTTGGGGTCCAGGCCAGGGTGAGGGCGGAGAGGAAAAAGCCCGCCGCGAAGCTGAAAATAATATACACCGGAGCGTAGGCCAGGCTGGTCTTCATATAGATGTGCAGCACCAGCTCCAGGTAGAGCAGCAGCGCTGGGAACAGCAGCACCCGCTCCAGCGTCTGAATCAGTATCGCCGTCTCGCTGCGCCGGGAATGGCTCCGGCTGCCGCTCATCCGTCTTCCTGTATAACCCATTGGAATCAACCTCCCAATTGAACCCCTTTTTTTACCTATCTACTTTACTCATTTGTCTGTGCACAGTCAAGGGATATTTTTTTAATATTTCATAAATTCTGCCTTATCCTGACTTCTGCGTAATAACCCTTGCATAGTTTGTCAGTTTCTGCTATAATGAGCTTGAAAACAAAAATGCGGCAGCTTTATGGGTGCTGGTAACACCCGCAAAGCCTGCATAGGTGAATAGCGCTCACCTACACAACGGCCATAGGCCGCACCGCATGGGTATTATTATACGACGAACGGCCCTTTTTGTAAAGGGTCTGGTTTGTTGTGGTATTCGTGTGGTCGTGTTGCCGAAGATTTCTCTTTGCTGTGTAGGCTTTGCACCTACACGGTGTTTTTGTTTTATTCCTCAGCAACCCAGGGGCGGAAACGCCCCTGGGCATAAAACAGAAAATATTAATTCCTGCACTGAATGCAAAAAATCTTTTTGGGGTTCTGGATATTATGATTACACCGAAACAATGACCCTTTGTAAGGACTGCGCCCGCTCCTATTGGGCTCCTTTTTCCTATAAAGAATTTAAGAGATAGCAACATAACCGCCGCCACAAAAACGTGGCGGCGGCTGGTTTTATCCAAACATGGAGAACAAATCCATCTGGCTGGTCTCGGGCAGATCTCCGAAAGCCCCGGCATCCTTGAGCAGCTGAATGTGGGTCTTGGACACCTTGGGGCAGGCGGCGGACACCTCCTCGATGGAGATAAACTGCTTGCCCTCCCGCTGCTCGGCCAGGGAGATGGCGGCCGTCTCCCCCAGCCCCGCCACCGACACG
>CANPFP010000203.1 GCA_947573385.1 uncultured Bacillota bacterium
TTCCATCTGGGAATAAAACAGCCCCGCCTCTCGGTGGGAAGCGGGACGCAGAATAAATTTGCGGGGGTCAGCGGGGTAGTCCAGCTGGTGCTTCGCACAAAAAACCGCCAGATCCAACAGCTCCTCATGCAGAGAGAAGCTGTTTCTGATCTGACGGGCCAGGGTGGTTTCCCGTTTCAGCGGGGCGGGGGAAAGAACCGTGCCAATACGGTCCCATACCGATTTGTCCTCCAACGTAGAGGGCCTGTCCGGATTTCGGTCAGTCCCGGACAGGTCATAGCAGTGCCATCCATCCGGGACAGTCTCCCGCTGGATCTGTTTCCTGGTATAGAGCACCGGCTTGCCAAATAGCTCCGCACTCTGGAATTGATCTTTGTAAATGTCACACCGCAATGGGTTCACTTCCTTTCTTCGATTGGCAGCTTCAACACATACCACAACCTCGTTTAAAAGTCTACTATTTCTTGAACTCCTCCCATGTGCAGGAGTGGAACACTGATTTCTGATTGACCCAATGCGCAAATTGTTTTTGGAGTTGGGTCGGTTCGCCGCCATCGTAGTCCCGATAGGGCTGTGCGAATGGCTCCACGCCCATCCTTTTCAGGGCTACCGCCCGGTCCTTTGCATCCTCAACATCCTGCACCAGCAGATAGGCCCAGAACCGCGACTTGGAAATTCCTGCCTCCTTCATGTATGCCACGGCCTGTTCGATCACCGGGAGCATCTCCGTGGTATCGCAGGACAGACGGACAAACCTGATCCATCTCAGCCGGGCCAGGAGCGCCGCTGTTTCCGGGGTGACGAGCCGGGCATCCAGCCCCTGATTGAAATCCACCCATACCTTCTGTCCTTCCATGGCCTTGATCTGCTGGAGGCCATGAGGGGAGGCCAGGACGTTGTTGTCCATGAAGATAATACGGTTGCTGTCGGGACGTTTGACCTCCTCCCAGGCTGCCGCCGGCCTGATCTGTCCCTCTTTCACTGGCACGATACACCAGGGACATCGCCGGCAGCACCCCCGAGTCAGGAACCCGACAGCATAATTGACAGCCGGATAAATGGAGTAGTCCGGCGCGGTATTCTCGATTTCCTCCGGCAGGCTGCCATAGTCCTTGTAGCCGGTGCCGCCCCGGATGACCTCACCGGCGTCAATCACGGTATCGACGTCCGGGGTAAATGTGAAAACCTTGCTCATATAGACCCGGTCATAGCGGCAGAAGCCGTTCCACCATTCCACATGATCGCCCCGGCCCTTGTGCCATGCCGACAGACGCATGAGCGCCAGATTGGGAAATCCGCTGTGGCCGTCAACGTCGATCAGACCGATGTTCACATCATGGCCTGCCCGATCTCCGGCCCAGGCGGAAAGGGTTTGCTCAACCGCCGCACCAGGCCGAATCCCGTCTGACGGACGCCGTCCTCCGCCATGGAGTCCTCGCCCAGCTGGGTAAAATTCATATAGCCGTCGATGGTGTCAATGACCTCATCGTCCGCCCCGGTGCGGCGGAGCACCTGTTTCCCGTACTCCTCCATGTCCTCCGGGACTCGCTCGTAGTCGTCCCGGTCCATGGCGATGCTGACGGCTTCCGTGAAGGTATCCGGCTGTTCCACCTCCAGCACGGCGCAGAACTTCATCAGCTCACCGTCCTCCTGCTCCATTTCCTTGAGGCAAAGCGCCAGCGTATTGGCGTCCTCCACCGTGACGGCGTCCAGAGGGATCAGGTCGGTCAGATACGGAGTGGAGGACTTAAGGGCAGTGATTTCGGCCTGGGCGAAGTCCTCCACGTCCAGGGCTCTTTTTGCCTGCTCCAGCCGCTCATCCGAGGCGGGGAAGCTGAGGGGAAATGTACCCTTTGCCGTGGAAAGCGTCAGATGGAGGACGCCCTGCTCCTCCATGACCTGCTCCACAGCACCCGACCGAATTCCAGTGTAACCGTCAGCCAGGAACTCCCCCTCGTGCTCGTTGCAGTAATCGATACCGATGGAGCGATAGTCCAGGTAGGGCCGCAGGGCCTCCGGCGCCCGATCCTCCAGACGGTCATGCTCCACCAGCCATTTGCCCAGTTCCTGATGGGAGGTTACGCCCGGAATGACCTCGCAGCAGTCCAGGCTGCTTGTCTTGATATGGGCGGCAAGCCGAAACACATCGTCCAGCTCCTGCTGGATTTCCTGGTCCAGGGATTTGGACAGATAGTAGCGTCCTGCCGCGTTCATACCGTCTATCGTCTCCGCCAGCTGGTTCAGCTTCTGGAGTATGTCATCGTCCAGCCTGATTCCCTGGAGATGCCAATTGAGAGCGGGGACGGGACTGTCAGCGTTCAACACCGCAGGTGCGGTATTCACCTGGCCCTCCATATGGATCTCATTGACCCTCTGTTTCAATTCGTCCAGCGGCGCCGGCAGCTCCAATTGTCCGATTGCCCTGCCGCTGGACAGATTCAGCTTCAGCATGATATTCCTCCCATCTGCTGGTCTGGCTCCGGCGCGGGGGGAAAGGGGGCGCCCAGACGCCGCACCAGGCCGAATCCCGTCTGGCGGACGCCGTCCGTCTCCATCATCTCGCTGCCCAGCCGGTCAAAATCGGTATAGCCCTCTATGGCCTCCAGAACTTCATCATTTGCACCCATGCGGCGCAGGGCCTGGCGGCCATACTCACGCTCACTGCTGGAGATCAGCTCATAGTCGTCGATGTCAATGGCCATATCGAGGGCCTCGGTGAAGGTGGCCGGTTCCTCCACTTCCAAAGCGGCGCAGTATTTCATTGTCTCTCCGTCTGTATTGAGCCGCCGGAGGCAGAGCGCCATCTCATTGGCGTACTCCACGGTGATGCAGTCTCGGGGGATCAGCTGTTCCAAGCAGGGCGTCTTATAGTCAACGCCGGCAATCACCGCCTGGGAGAAGTCGTCGATCTCCAAGTCCCTCTTGGCCTGCTCCAGCTGTTCCTCAGAGGCGGGGAGGAGCAGGGTATCGCTTCGCTCTGAGGTCATGAGCGTCAGGGTAATGGTACTTGGTGTTTCTTTCTGTATTGGGGATTCTTCCCGGCGCTTGACAAGGCCGTGGGGTGTGTATACCCCTCCAAGGGAGTCCCGCTGTTCCGCGCCGATCCTGGCGTAGTCCAGATAGGGCCGGGCCTCCTCGGGAAAGGGGAACTTTCCGGTCATAAACGCGGTATCCACCAGAAAACGGCCCAGATCCTCGTCTGTCTTGATTTTGGGGA
>CANPFP010000204.1 GCA_947573385.1 uncultured Bacillota bacterium
AAGTGGTCTGCGGCATTGTTCACGATTTTTTCATAATCAGCTAAACGGCGCAACCAAATTTGCCGGATTGCGTTAAGGGCCAGATACGCCGTATCTGCCCCTTAAATCGCTTAATTTAATGACATTGGCCACTGGCGGGGCTGATTTTTTATTTCACCTCGTGGCTGTTCAGCAAAGACTGCTTGATATCCCACAGCTTCTGGGACAGGTCCACGTAGTAGTTGTGGGGGTTCTCGAAGCGTTTCACCTCGTCCCAGAGGGCGTCCACCTGCCGCTGGCAGTAGGCCCGGCTGGTCTGAAGGTCGGGCACCTGATACACCAGCTCGCCCCCCCGGAAGATGGGCACCATCAGCTCCCGGGCCTCAATGTCGGTATACACCTTCCGCTTCCAGGTAGCGTCCGGGTCGAACAGCTCCAGGGGCTGGGAGAAGTCAAACTCCTCGTCGTGGAGACAGATGAGATCGGCCTCCGCCTTGCCGGTGTCCTTGGAGAAGATGCGATAAATCTTCTTGAAGTGGGGGGTGGTGATTTTGGCGGCGTTTTCGCTGATCTTGATTTTGGGAATGATGGTCCCGTCGTCCCCCTCGATGGCGGCCAGCTTGTAGACCCCGCCGAACACCGGCTCGCTGCGGGAGGTAATCAGCCGCTCGCCCACGCCGAAGGAGTCGATGCGGGCCCCCTGGCGCACCAGGTCCCGGATGATGTACTCGTCCAGGGCGTTGGAGACCACGATCTTGCAGTCGGTAAACCCGGCCTCGTCCAGCATCTCCCGGGCTTTTTGGGAGAGGTAGGTGAGGTCGCCGGAGTCCAGACGGATGCCACACTTGGTGATGCCCTGGGGGACCAGCACCTCGTTGAAGGCCCGGATGGCGTTGGGCACGCCGGACTTCAACACGTTGTAGGTGTCCACCAGCAGGGTGGCGTTGTTGGGATAAAGCCGGCAGTAGGTTTTGAAGGCCGTAAGCTCGTCGGGGAACATCTGCACCCAGGAGTGGGCCATGGTGCCAGTGGCGGGGGAGCCGTACCGCTGGTCGGCCATGGTGCACGCGGTGGCGGCGCAGCCGGCGATGTAGCTGGCCCGGGCCCCCAGCAGAGCGCCGTCCGCCCCCTGAGCCCGGCGGGAGCCGAACTCAGCCACCGGCCGGCCCTCGGCCGCCCGGACGATGCGGTTGGACTTGGTGGCGATGAGACTCTGGTGGTTCAGGGTGAGCAGGAGGAAGGTCTCCACAAACTGGGCCTGGATGGCGGGGGCCCGGACGGTCATAATCGGCTCGTTGGGGAAGACCGGGGTGCCTTCGGGAACGGCCCAGATGTCGCCGGTGAATTTGAAGCCCCGCAGAAAGGTCAGAAATTCCTCGCTGAAGCAGCCCTTGGTGCGCAGGTAGTCAACATCCTCCTGGTCGAAGCACAGCTCCTGGATGTACTCCACCACCTGGGCCAGGCCGGCGGCAATGGCAAACCCCCCCTTGTCGGGAACGGAGCGGTAGAAGACATCGAAATAACAGATGCGGTCCTGCAAGCCGGTCTGGAAGTAGCCGTTGGCCATGGTCAGCTCGTAGAAGTCGCAGAGCATGGTCAGGTTGGTTTTCGCTTTCATAGGGAAAGCCTCCTTGTGTCGGGGTGACAAGACACCCCCATTTGACCCTATTATACTCCCTCCGGCGGAAAATGCAAGGAAAAGTGCAATTTTCTAAAATCGGGCCCGCCAGAGTCATCCCGCAGCTTTTTATGCAGGGGTGGACACTCCCTCCGCATCTGCCACCCTTGCGTCATTTGCCGAATTTTGCTATAATATGGGCGGTTGCCTTTCCACCCTGGCAACAGGGAGGAGGTGAAGACATGGGTATTTTGACAGACTATATTGTGGCTGTCATGGCAAGTGTGGTTGGTCATTACATCTGCAAGTGGTTTGACCGTCACGACAAAAGGTAACCAAGCGTAAACCGAACCCCTGGGAGAGTCACTACCTCTCCCAGGGGTTCAATTTTTGGTGAAGACAACAAATTTTGACAGACTTGTTGGTCGAGGTTATTATATCACAAGCGATCCTATCTTTGCAAGAGTAATTTTATATTTTTTCCTTCCCGCCGCCGGGGAACAGCTGAAAAATCCTTCCCTGATTGGGCGGGTCACCTCCTGCCGCCGTCCAGCCGGCAATAAAGGCCTTCCGCATAAGGCAAAATAGATAGTTTTCCGCTTCATCATATTCGCGGGTCTCCAGAAATTTCTCGAACGCTTCTTCAAAGGAATTGGAAAACATCGCCTCACCTCCACTATTAAAGACTAATTTACACGATTATACATTGTATGTCAATGTTTAATGCGGAATTATAGTATCATACTTCAGGGAGGGGAGATTCTATGAAGCCTGTTAAAACATCGGTAAGCATAACCATTGACAATCCTGTCCTGGAACAGGTAAAATACCTGGCCGAACTGGAGGACCGCTCCCTGTCCAGCTATATCAACCTGGTTCTCCGGGAGCACTTAAAGCAGCTGGAGCGGAAAAAGGCTGAAAACCGCTAAAATACCCTTGACAGAGGGGGAGAACTGGCATACAATAGGAAGTCACAAAGCCTTGACAGGGAACAGTACCTCACAGCGGGGTTTTAGAGAGAGGATGGCCGGTGCAAATCCTCCGAAGCTGTAGCGGGAAGGCGCCCTGGAGCGCGGGGAGGAAATGCCCCGCCGGTCCCCGCCGTTACCGGGTTAGAGTGCGCGTCAGCCAGACGCGAATTCAGGTGGAACCACGGACAGTTTTTGTTCGCCCTGAGCCGAAAGGCTCAGGGCGTTTTTTGTTCAAAGGGGGTGTTTGAATGACAGAACAGCACAGGGAGCATGCCATTGAGGTAGTAAAAAACATCTGCCATGTCCTCCACGAGAAGCGGTATGAGGACCTGCCCTCCTGCGTGGACAAGATGGAGTGGGACAACACCGACGAGATCCGGGAGTGTATCCAGGGCACGCTGGAGATGAACGACTTCGATGTGTTCGACGAGTACGGCGTCCCCTGCAGCTTCAAGCCGCAATATGAGTATCACCATGAGGTGATGTTCTTCGAGTATAAGGACGGCAGCGGCTTCGCCGTGGACTACGAGCTGACCTCCAGCGGCGAGTTGGTTTATCTGACGTTACAGCTTGAGTTCTTGTACGAAAACGGTGG
>CANPFP010000205.1 GCA_947573385.1 uncultured Bacillota bacterium
CCCAAGAAGCTGGCGAAGCGGGCCGATGAAATCCTGGCCGCCCGCCGCTGGGACGCCGAGAGGCGGCAGGCCCACACCCTGGCCCTGCTCCATGAACAACACCCGGAGGTGGAGGCCGCCCGGAGGTCCCTGGATGGTCTATATGCCAAGCGCGGCACAGCAGCCATCTTCGAGCCGGACACCCTGGCGGGCATTGACGCGCAGATCAGCGCCGGGCGGGAGCAGCTACAGGCCATGATGTCCGCAGCTGGGATCACCGAGGCCGACCTGGAGCCGCCCTACACCTGCCCGACCTGCATGGACCGGGGCAGGGCTAACGGCCAGACCTGCACCTGCAGGCAGACGATCCTGAACCAGCTGGTGTATGAGCAGCTGTGCGACGTGTCCCCGGCGCGGGAGTGTTCCTTTGACAACTTCAGCCTGGCCTATTATGACCGGGAGCAGCGGACGGTGATGGGCAGAGTGGTGGAAAGCTGCCTGCGGTATGTCCGGGAGTTCAGCGGGGAAAGCAAGAACCTCCTGTTCACCGGCCCGCCTGGCCTGGGCAAGACACACCTCTCCCTGGCGGTGGCCGAGGGAGTGGTCCGCTCCGAGCAGCTGGTCATGTATGTGTCGGCTCCGCACCTGATGGACGAACTGGAGCGCGGCAAATTCCAAAAGGACGCAGCGGCGCTGGAGTACCGGGAGATGATCTTCGGCTGTGACTTGCTGGTGATAGATGACCTGGGGACCGAGATGGTCACCAGCTACACCAGGTCGGAGGTCTATGACCTGGTGAATACCCGACTGAACACCAGCCGCCCCACCATCATCAACACCAACCTGGACCTGCGGGACATCGAGAAGAAATACACCAGCCGGGTGTACTCCCGGATCGCCGGGACGTATGCGGTGGTGGAATTTAAGGGCCGGGACATCCGGCTCCAGAAACGCGAGAAAGGATGACGCCCCATGAGTGAGACAAAAGCGAGGATTTGCCCTGTATGTAGGCGAGCCTATACCGAGCCGCCCGCCCTCTCCCGCAGGGACAATGCCACGGATATTTGCCCGGACTGCGGGATGATGGAGGCCCTGGCCGCCATGCCCAGGCGGCAGGAGGGGCCAGCAGAGCGCACCAGGCGGGCCGTCCAGGCCACGGGCAACAGGTGGGCGATTGAGAACTTCAACGCCACCCACAGCTGACAGGGGGCGAGGATGGTGCCGACCAACGCAACGCAGGCCGGGGAGGTCCGCCGCTTCATCCAACGGTTCACAGAGCATGGCCCCCAGGTAGAGCGGTGCTTTTGCCACGGCTGCTGTTACTGGTTCGCGTGGGTTTTGACCGAGCGGTTCCCTGGTGCGGAGGTGGTCTATGACGCGCTCTCCAATCACTTTGCCGCACAAATCGGGGAGCGGGTGTACGACATCACCGGGGATGTGACTGACCTGGCGCTGTCACCCTGGCAGCCATGGGCGGGCTATGAGGAGGGTTCCAGCCACCGCGCCGGGATCATAAGGGACTGCATCTTATTTGCAGCAGAGGAGGAGTAAACGATGCTGACCATCATAGTCCAGGTGGACGCCCCGCCCGGCCAGGCCATCGGAATTAAAGAGGACCTGGCCCAGCATCTGGAGCGGTTTGGGGATGCCAGGGTGGTATCCGTTACCGAGAGTTTGCCGGAGCAGCTTCAGCTGGGGGCCTCCGGGGGCATACGCTGACACCAGGGGGCGCGGCCCCCGCCTTAATGCAGCCTCCCACCAGGGAGCCGGTCACAAGCCCGGACAATGCAGAGTGAGGCTACTACGAAGGAGGTATGCTGATGAACGCACAGAAACGCATGGGCAAAAAAGGCACTCTGACCATCCCGCAGCACCTGCGGCACCAGCTGGGATTCCAGGGCGGCACGGCGCTGGACATCACCGCCACCGAGGATGGCGGGCTGCTGCTCCAGAAACACCGGGCCACCTGCAACATCTGCGGCGGCACCTATGAAGTGGTGAACTTCAAGGGCTTTGACATCTGCCGTGAGTGTTTCCTGGGCATCCGGGAGGAGGTGGAGCACGTCCGTGGCTGAAATGGTACAGGACAGCCTGGCCACCCTCAAGACCCCGGAGGAGTGTCAGGCCGAGCAGATCAGGGCGTATGTGGATGAGTACGCCGCCCTGGCTCTGGAGGCTGGGCGCATCAAGGACCGCATGGACTGGCTGAAAGGCTACTTTGAAACCATGGCCACCAATGACCTGAAAGACACCAAGCTGCTGACCGCCTCTTATTGGGGGAGCCAGAACAGCCGGGTGACGGTGACCAACGCCGCCTCGGTGAAGCCGGTGTCGCTGACCATGGTGAAGCAGCTGCTGGGCAACATCGCCGGGGACTTCATCAAGACGGAGACCACCGACACCATGACCGTCCCCTGCAAGAAGCTGCTGGCCATGGCCGCCCAGGGCAACTACACCGAAGGGAGCCTGGACAGCGTGATCAGTCAGATCAGCGCCGACCCGAAAATCCAGGCCACCCTGCGCAAGAAGCTGAAGGGGCGCTGGGACAAGGACAAGGCCATGCTGATGAAGGTGGCCGGGCTGCCGGAGCAGGAGGCCAGTGATTGGGCCTACCTGGCCGCCGAAGTCATCAACTGGGAGTGGCTGACACAGGTGCTGCAGGCCGCCGGATGGACGGGCAGCCCCCAAGAGGCCATTGACATCATCCGGGCCGCTGTTATCGTGGAGGAGACCATCAAGGTAGGCATCGAGGCCGAAGCGCCGAGGACATAGCGCAAGAAAGGAGGGGCGGCATGGCTGCCATCGCTACACAGCAAATCAGGAAGATTTACGCCATCGGCAACGCGCTGGGGATCGTGGAGCGCGGCAACGCCGAGGACAGCCTGCACGACCTGGTGTCCTCCATCACCGGGAAGGACTCACTGAAGGCCCTGACCTATGCCGAGGCCCAGGCGGTGATCCGGGACCTGGAAAAGCGGCAGGGTGACGCCCCTCCCCCCAGGCACAGGCCCAAGGCGCACACAGAGCGCCCTGGCGGGGCCACAGAGGGCCAGCAGCGGAAGGTGTGGGCATTGATGTATGAACTGCAACGGCGCGACACAGCGCCCTCTACGGCCTCCCTGGGGGAGCGCCTGTGCGGGATCATCAAAAAGGAACTGAAGGTTGACGC
>CANPFP010000206.1 GCA_947573385.1 uncultured Bacillota bacterium
TGCGGTATGTGAACCAGCCGAAGCCCTTCGCGCGAAGGTTTCGCTCGTCCTGCCGCCCCGGTCGGATTGGAACAGTGTTGCGGCTGATTTTCTGCATGACTTCTTTCCCGGTTATGTTTGGATTGTTGATAAATTCTTTACAGAGAGTGACCGCCATTTTGAAGTTTACAGCGTAGGCGTACAGCCCGTCGGTCGGTTGCTGAACAACAGTTTCCTGCACAATGCGGCTGGTGAAGTTAAAGGCAGTAAGAGCCGCGTAGATTTCCTGCTCCACAAAGTCATCCCGTTTGCCGTGGAGGTTCACCAGCCCCGCGCTGTACTTTAAGTCCCGGAAACTGGTTTCAATCCCCCAACGCCGGTGGTAAATCTCTTTCAAATCGTCAACGGTGAATGACCGGGGAAGTGAGGTCGCCAACGTTTCAAAGTTTCCATTGTCCAGTTGAAACCGGACAATGCGAAGCCGCATGGTGTAGGGGCTGGGAAAGTCCCACCGGGCGCGCCGGGTGGTGGAGCCGGGTTTGCTCTTTTTCGGCTGGGGGAGGTAGATGTGCCGGTTGCGCTTGTCCTCGTTGGTCTGGGTGGTGGATATTGTAAATGCAATATCGCAGTCCAGTTCCAACATAGGCAGGCGGGCGATTTCCCGCATAGCGGAATGATTGTGCTTCACCCGAAGGACGAAATAGACATTTGAGGTGTTCATCAGGTGGGCCATAACGTTGTAGCTCTCGTAGCCCCGGTCGAGGACAATAATGGTCTTGCGGTTGAAGTCGTTGCGCTTGAGCATTTCCACCAGTGCGCCCGGTTCATCCTTATGGGGCGCTGGCTGTATAACCGCGTCAAAGTAGGTGCGGTCGTAGATGTCAAACAAGGGACTTAAATGTAATTGATTGTACCCCCTCGGTGCGCTGTTATTGCAAACGAAGCTGGGCGCGCCAGGGTCGCGGGCCATATTGACTGCGGTGCCGTCACAGGCCAGAACACGGTAGCCTTTGTAGCCGCGATTGGGCTGACCGTATGCACTGGAGGATGTGAAGTCCAGAAACACCTTGCGGAACACATCGGGCGGGATTTGACGGCGGCGCTGAGACACGGCGGCGGGGGTAGCGTCAATCCCGGCACGGTGCAGCTCCTTCGCCAGTGAGCCGCCCTCGGCGGCAATCAGAAACTTGATGAGGGTTGCAGGCGGCAGTTTCTGATTGCGGGCTGTCTGGCCCAGAGAGCGGGTCATGTCCTCGCCGCTGGTGATGGTGCGCTCTAAAGTGCGTTTGAGCATGTCGGCGATTGATAATGTGTCGCTTGTTTCTTCAAATATAGCTGTTTGAGTGCCTGAATTGTGACGATTTTCAAGCCTTTCCATAATTTTTCCTCGTTTCGATAGTTGTAAAACTATCGCCAGAAAAGCACAAAAGACGCACCCTCTCATCTGTGAGGGCGTCGCCTTTCGTATTCGTCACTTAATTTATAAATTTAAAATGGTTTTCTTCTTGCCCCTGGTATGCGCAATAGCGCTACGAATTTGTCTGGGCGATAATTATGGTTTCATTTTAATAATGCAATACTGCGGCTGTCAAGTGGTCTGCGGCATTGTTCACGATTTTTTCATAAATAGCTAAACAGCACAACTCAATTTGACGGATTGCGTTAAGGGCCAGATACACCGTATCTGGCCCTTAACTCCCTTAATTTAATGACATTGGCCGGCGGGCGGAGGTTTTTACTTAGACGAAAGGGCTCAAGTTAAATCTGCGGAAAGGTCCATCCCATGTTTTGCAGCGTGTTCTTTGATATGGGAGTAAGTCTCTTCGCTTAAATCGTGTTCAATTTTGCATGCGTCGGCGGCGGCCACGTCCTCAGAGACGCCCAGCCAGATAAGAAACCTGGTGAGCAGCTTATGCCGGTCGTAGATGCGCTGGGCGATCTCCTCACCCGGGGGGAGCAGGGTAATATAGCCGTCGCCGTCCATTTCGATGTAGCCGTTCTCTCGAAAGCGCTTCATGGCCACGCTGACGCTGGGCTTGGTTAGCTCCAACTGGTGCACCACGTCGATGGAGCGCACCGTCCCCTGCCGCTCCCGCAGGATCAGGATGGCCTCCAGATAATCCTCTGCGGATTCGTAAATATTCATCAGTACGCCACGCCCCACAAAATAGAGTGCTTGGCGGGCTTGCCGCAGCAGACGCACACATCAGCCACGTGCTCCTGCTCCAGGGGCATGCACCGGGAGGTGACCCCGGCCTTCTCCTTCATGGCCAGCTCACAGTCCAGCTCGCCGCACCACATGGTCTTGGCAAAGCCGCCCTCGGCCTCCATAAACGCCTTGACCTCCTCCAGCGTGAGACACACCCGGGTGTGGTCCTCCAGATTCTTCTTGGCCCGGTTATACAGGCCCTTGTGGACCTCGTCCAGCAGCCAGCGCACGTCCTCCTCCAGCTCGCTGAGGGGGACAAACACCTTCTCCCCGGTGTCCCGGCGGCAGATGCAGCACTGGCCCTTCTCCATATCCTTGGGGCCGATCTCCACCCGCAGGGGGACGCCCTTCATCTCATACTCGGCGGCCTTCCAGCCCATGGACTGGTCGGAGCTGTCCATCTTCGCCCGGATGCCCGCCTTTTTCAGCCGCTCCAGCAGGGCGGAGGCGGCATCCAGAACGCCCTCCTTGTGCTGGGCCACGGGAATCACCATGGCCTGGATGGGGGCGATGCGGGGGGGCAGCACCAGGCCGCTGTTGTCGCCGTGGGTCATGATGATGCCGCCGATCATCCGGGTGGACACCCCCCAGCTGGTCTGGTGGGGGTGGTGGAGCTGGTTGTCGCTGCCGGTGAAGGTGATGTCGAAGGCCTTGGCGAAGCCGTCTCCAAAGTAGTGGCTGGTACCGGACTGGAGCGCCTTGTGGTCGTGCATCATGCACTCCACGGTGTAGGTCTCCTCAGCGCCGTTGAACTTCTCCTTGTCGGTCTTCCGGCCCTTGACCACCGGCATGGCCAGCACGTTCTCCAGAAAGTCGGCGTAGACGTTGAGCATCCGCATGGTCTCCTCCCGGGCCTCCTCGGCCGTGGCGTGCATGGTGTGGCCCTCCTGCCACAAAAACTCCCGGTGGCGCAGGAAGGGGCGGGAGGTCTTCTCCCACCGCAGCACGGAGC
>CANPFP010000207.1 GCA_947573385.1 uncultured Bacillota bacterium
CCCTGGGCGTCCCAGGCGGACCAGGTGCAGTAGCCGTTCCGGCGGGCGGTGTCCTGGTAGCGGCCGGTGCCGAAGAACTCGGCGGCCAGCTTGGCGGCGGCGCTCCGTGCGATGCTGTTCATTTCTACCTCAACCCCGATGGTCTGCTTTTTCATCTCTGCGACCTGGTTCATCAGCTTCTCGTTCATTTTGTTGTCCTCCGTTTTTCGTGTTTTCCCTTTCGGTAGTGTATTAATCACTCTAAACGGAGTTAATAGCAAGCTATTTCGAAGCCATAAAGTACACAAGGATGTAGGGCCGGTGTTGTGTATTTTATTGTGCGTCAAAGGAGGCATTGACCTGCTCGATCAGTGCCGCATCTGCCAGGGCCTCGGCCAGCGCCGGGTCACCCGGAACCTCCACCCGTGCGGCCGCGTTGGGCGGTTCCGGCTGGATGGCCTCACTGCTGCGCTGACCAGATTTGAATGCGCCGTTGCCGGTGAGGTTGCGGAGCAGAATCTTCCGCTCCTCCTTGTACTCGGTGCCGATGAACCCCAGCCGAAGGAGGAAACACCGGAAGGCGTACTTCTCGTTGTCGGTGTCCTTCTCCCTGGCGATGATGCGTTTCTGGTTCCGGGCCATGTCGCAGAGAGCCGTGACCAGGTGCGTGTATGCCTTGACCTCCTCGCCGCTGGCCTCCCCGCTGAACCAGGGGAAGGAAACGGTATCCTCCTCCACCTGGACCGGCAGGAGGTCGACGCCCAGGGCTTTGCGGATCAGCTTGCCCTTGGCGGCGATCAGGCTGTGGAGGTTGTTGAGGGCCTCCGGGGTAAAGCTGGCGGCGGGCATCTGAATGGTAAGCCCATCGTGAGCGGGTTTCGACTCGGTGTGCTCGTTTCCCTCTGGGGTCCCGTAAGGCGGGGGGCAGTCCTCCAAAGGTTCCTCCATCTCGATGTCCGGCATGGGCTCATCATACTCCGCGCTCTCGTAGGTGAAGCCCCTCTGGGTCAGTTCCTCCAGTAACGCATCGACCTGCTCGCCGTCGGCCATGTCGTTGCAGGAAACAATGCCGTTGCGATCGATGGTAAAGTAGTCCACCTGGTAGGCAAAGCTGGGGGCACCCAGGTACTTGGCCTTAGCCCCGGTGATGTCGGCGATGGCGGCGACCAGGGATTTGCGCTCCGCGCCGGTGCGGTTGTAGTTGATTTTCATGGCTGTCTGCCTCCTTGCTTTTGGTGTCCACATATTCGCTCTACATGGCCAGAATAGCAAGTTGTTTTTCGGCCTGACTGTGACAAATTAGCAGGGGTCAGTTTTGTGTAGACCACACAATGCCCGCCAGCACAAAAAACACGTTGGGCAGTGCGACGCCATTTCCCCACATCTTGTACTCGGCGGAATCCGAATGTGGGTGCTGCAGCCATTTGACGATCTGGTTTCGGCTCTTGGGTTTGGTGGCCGTCCCCATGATCCGGCGATGTGTTTCCCAGACCTCCGCCCAAAATTCGATGTCGGCCTCGGTGGGCTCCTCCGTTTCCAGGCCGGCGCACCACCAGGGAGGAAAGCCCTGGAGCTTGGCGCACTCGGTGGGGGTCAGCCTTCTCACGGTGTAGCCCCGGTTCACTGCCGTGGGGTCTTTGAAATCCCGCGCCAGCAGCGTGGGGGCCTGCTCCCGGCTCACCTGGGGAAAACCGCACATCGTCATGGCGTAGGTGATGGTGTCGGCCACCACCGCCACGCCGCCCTGGTTGGAGTCGGGAGGATTGCCCCCGGTGTCGATGGTCCGGGCCGTGTCCGTCTCGTAGACATTCTGGCGGGCGTTCCTCGTTCCCTCCGAAGTGAACCGGACATCGTATGTCCGCAGGCCCACCACAAAGGGCTGGTTGTTCCCGCCCATGCCGTAGGTGGCGGACACCGTTGGCGCAGTGTCGAGTGGCCCGGTGTACCGCGTGTCCTGGCTATGGTTCTCATACACAGCTGCGGGAACAACGCCAGCGCGGAGCGTGGGGGAGCATTCCTCTCCGTAGCCGATGGAGCGGCTGGCGGCAGAGTGCTCCGTGCAGAAACCGGCAGCCATCACGCAGGGCGGATGCCCGTGGCTCTCCGCCCGAAGAGTGCAGGCCACCTCCGCCGACACATCCATGCGTCCACCGCCTTGGTCGTTCAAGCAGAGCCGGCCTGCATCTCCAGCGCCTGCCGAAGGATAGCGGGCAGCTCTTTGCCACGCGCGGAAGCCCGCCGCAGAATACCCCGACAGGCCCTCGGACTCAAACAGTACTCGTCCGGCGCATTGGCCTCCAAGATCTCCGACAAGGTAACAGCGGCGTCTTCGTTGGGGGACTCCCCAATATTGCGCATCGAAAGTGCGGTACGCAACGCTCCATCCGTCTCCCATGTAAATGTCGGCGTAGGGCCAGCGGTTTTTCTCAGGCATAGGCACCTCGGCCCCTGGCTCGATGATGCCGATGATTTCTTCGAGGACTTTCTTGAAGTCGAAACCTCGGTTTGAACTGAAAGCCCCGACAACGTTCTCCCAGCACACCCAGCGTGGGTATTTTCCATTGGTCGCACACCTCATTTCCTTGATGATGCGGATGGCCTGATAAAAAAGGGAGGACTGTGCGCCCTCCAGGCCAGCCCGCTTGCCAGCAATGCTCATGTCGGTGCAGGGTGAGCCGAAGGTGATGATGTCCACCGGCTCGATCTTTGCGCCGTTGATGGCGGACACATCGCCCAAGTGCCTCATCCCCGGCAACCTCCTGGTGGTCACCCGAATGGGAAACGGCTCCACCTCCGAGGCCCAGACCGGCTCGATCCCGCAGAGCAGGCCGCCCAGGGGGAAGCCCCCGGAGCCGTCAAACAGGCTCCCCAGCTTCAGCCTATCCATCGGCCCCGACCTCTTTCACCAGGTCAGCGTAGGGGATCATCTCGCCGTTGCGGAGGACATGGATGTCGCTGCCGCCCCCAGTGCTTTCCGCATAGCGACGGAGGATGACGGAGGCGTACTTCTCGTCCAGCTCCATCGTGTAACAGATCCGCCCCAGCTGCTCACACGCCATGAGGGTGGAGCCGGAGCCGCCGAAGGAGTCCAGCACGATGGCGTTCTCCTGGGAGGAATTGCAGATGGGATAGCCCAGGAGA
>CANPFP010000208.1 GCA_947573385.1 uncultured Bacillota bacterium
CCGCCAAGACCTTCCTGTGGATGGTGCTGGGCCTGCTGGTCACCTTCGGGGTGGCAGTGGGCTGCTGGCTCACCAACGCCACGATTTACGCCATCGTCTATATCCCCTACGTCCACCTGATTGTGCTGATTGCCACGCTGGTGATCTCCTTCACCATGGTCCGCCGCTTGGAGAAGATGGCGGTGGGGACGGCCATCGGCCTGTTCGTGCTGTTCTCCGCCCTGTTCGGCTTCACCCTGTCCATCTATCTGCTGGCCTTTCATGTGACGTCTGTAGTGCTGTGCTTCCTGCTCACCGCCGTCTACTTCGGTGCGCTGGCCGCCTACGGCTTTTTGACCAAGCGGGACCTGTCCAACCTGCGGACCATCCTGTTCTCCGGGCTGATTTTCCTCATTATTTTCGGCCTGCTGTCCATGTTCATCCCTGGCTTGCAGATGTTCGACCGGGTGGTCTGTATGATCGGCATCGCCGTCTTCCTGGGCTATACCGCCTACGACACTCAGAAGATTCGTGCCTACTACAACTACTATTCCGCTTCCCCGGAGATGCTGGCCAAGGCCTCCATTTTCTCCGCCCTCCAGCTGTATCTGGACTTCATCAACCTGTTCCTGTACCTGCTGCGTTTCCTGGGCAACCGGCGCAGCTGATAAAAACAGCACAGCGGCCGCTCCATTCGGGGCGGCCGCTGTTTCGCGTTTATTTGGCGTCAGGATCGTAGGCGGGGGTATCCACATGAGTGGCGGGGCGCTGCTCCTCCTTGGGCAGCTTCCCGGGCAGCTCCTCCACGTAGTAGGGCTCCACAGCGGCGAGGTCCTCGTCGTCCGGGACCGGCACCCCTCCGGGCATAACGTGGTGGACCGCCGGGTCCTCAGTCCCTACATCGGCGGTGGCCCGCTGGCCCACTTGGACATAGATCGCATCGTCGTCGGGGTCCAGCCGGGCCAGGACGGACAGAATGTGGTCGTTGACCTGGGTGAGAGTCAGTTCAATGCGGTTGGCTTCCTCGTTGATGCCCCAGCCCGCCATTACTTCTCCGCACTGCGGGTCGGTGTCGGGGAGGGCGTTGAGCCGATCCATCAGCTCGCTGAGCTGGGCTAGGGAGTATTTGCAGGAGGAGAACATCACGGTGTCACTGCCCGTCCAGTCCAGCACCTGGAGCTCCAGGGACTTGTCCGCCGGGTCCTTGCTCTCCACCAGCTGAACCACCAGCCTGCCGGAGCTGTCGATATAGGCCCCGCCATACCAGTCGGGATAGGTGCCGTTGAACCGGTCCATCAGCTTCTGGTAGTCCTCAGCCCCCACTTGGACGGGGATGTCCCCCACATAGGCCCCGCCGGGCAGGTCGCCGGTGTTGGGAGCAGGGAGGGCTCCGGTGTGGACATACAGCTCCTTCTGGGAGAACACTTTCAGGGAGTCCAGGTTAAAGGGGTCATCCCCCTCGCTGTTCTGCTGTTCGCCGACAAATTTCCACCAGTTGGCCCAGGTCATCTGGTAGCCGATGGCCTGATACTCGTCAATTTCCTCCTGGGTGTAGCCCACATCCAGCATGGCCTGCTCCAGGTCCTGGGGGGTCATGCCCGTGTCCGCGTCCCGGACGGCCCCTTCGCTTCCACCGGTGGCGGTGGTGGCGTTTTCCTGGACGAACCCAGTCAAATCATCCACCGTCACATAGCTGTGAAGCTGCTGGACCAAATCATCGTGACAGAAATTTTTTGTAATCAACAGCCACTTCTCATGGTCCTGAGAGAGGTGATACACTGAAAACGCTCCAATCACCAGCGCCGCGCAGGCGGCGAGGGCGGTGTACTTTTTCCAGGGGACGGGCCGTTTTTTTGCGGGCTGGGCCAGCTTTTCACTGAGAGCCGCCCGGACCTCCGGGCTGGGGGTCATCTGCTTCCGCATGGAGTCAAAAAGCTCCTTATTCATCAAAATACGCTCCTTTCAGCTTCTCCCGGAGCTGTTCCCGGCCACGGGTCAGCCGCATTCGGACGGCTCCGGGGCGGATAGCCAGCACCTTGGCGATCTCCTGGGTGGACAGCTCCTGGAAGTAGAACAGATAGATGGGCAGGCGGTAGTCCTCGGCCAGTCCCTGCAGGGCCTCCCACACCCGGTTTTCCTCCGGCTCCCGAAACTGGACCGGGGCGTCCTCCCGTTCCGACAGGGGGACGGTCTTTTGCCTCCAGCTGGAGGAGGTTACCCGCCGGGCTTGGTTTATGGTGGTGCGCAGCAGCCAGGCCTTCCGGTGCTCCTCCTCCCGAAAGGTTTTGCCGCACTGGCAGTAGGCCAGGAATACCTCCTGAAACACGTCGTCGGCGTCGGCCCGATTGCCCGTCCGGGCCAGGGCCAGGCCGTACACCGTGTTTTGATAGCGGTCTATAATCGAATCCATCTCACCGCCCGCGCGCAGCGGCAGAGTTTCCATACGCAAGACCTCCTTTCACCCATAACTCAGCGCAGGGAAGGAAATTGTCACAGGATAAGAAAAACTTTCTTCCCATTTTACCACCCTTGTGCTATAATTACTATGTAATATTGTGGGCAGGGGAGAAGCACATGATTATTTTAGGCATTGATCCGGGGGTGGCCACCATCGGCTTCGGGGTCATTCGGGCGGACCGGCAGAAGAACACCCTCCTGCGCTACGGGGTAATTACCACTCCGCCGGGCATCCCCCTGTCCCATCGTCTCCTCCAGATTTCCGGCGACATGGAGGAGCTCATCCACGCCTTCCACCCCGACGAGATGGCGGTGGAGGAGCTGTTCTTTACCAAAAACATCACCACCGGCATCGCCGTGGCCCACGGCAGGGGAGTGATCCTGCTGTCGGCGGAGAAGCTGGGGGTGCCCATCTTCGAGTACACCCCCATGCAGGTGAAGCAGGCGGTGGCGGGTTACGGCGGAGCGGACAAACGGCAGGTGATGCTCATGACCCAGCGGCTGCTCAACATGAAGGAGATTCCCCGCCCCGACGACGCCGCCGACGCGCTTGCGATTGCCATCTGCCACGCCCGGTCAGCCACCAGCCTGCTAAACACCGAACGGATCTTCGACCCGGAGAAATACGATACGAGGTAATTGTTATGTTTTACTATCTCAAC
>CANPFP010000209.1 GCA_947573385.1 uncultured Bacillota bacterium
CTCTACTACGGCCTGAACGCTCTTTCCAATAACCTGATTCTGGCCGACCGCAAGCGTTTGAAAAACCCCAACGGGTTAATCCTCGGAACCCCTGGTTCCGGCAAATCCTTCTCCGCCAAGCGGGAGATCACCAACGCTTTCCTTATTACCACGGACGATATTGCCATCATCGACCCGGAGGACGAATATTCGCCCCTGGTCCGGCGGCTGGGCGGGCAGGTGATCGACATTTCCCCCACCTCCGACCAGTACATCAACCCCATGGACATAACCCTCAACTACTCGGAGGATGATAACCCCCTGACGCTGAAAAGCGACTTCATCCTCTCCCTCATGGAGCTGATTGTGGGCGGCAAGGCCGGGTTGGAGCCGGTGGAGAAAACGGTGGTGGACCGCTGCGTCCATATGGTCTACCGGGAGTACCTGCAAGACCCCCGGCCTGAGAAAATGCCGGTGCTGGGGGACCTCCACGCGCTTCTCTGCCAGCAGCCGGAGCCGGAGGCCCAGCGGCTTGCCACGGCGCTGGAAATTTACGTTTCCGGCAGTCTGAACGTATTTAACCACCGGACCAACGTAAAAATCAACAGCCGGATCGTGTGCTATGTGATTAAGAAGCTGGGGAAACAGCTTAAAAAGTTCGGTATGCAGGTAGTTCAGGACCAGGTTTGGGGGCGCGTCAGCGAAAACCGGGAGGCCCACAAGTCCACCCGCCTCTACATTGACGAAATGCACCTTCTCTTGCGGGAGGAACAGACCGCCGCCTACACGGTGGAGATTTGGAAGCGGTTCAGAAAATGGGGCGGTATCCCCACTGGAATTACCCAAAATGTCAAGGATTTGCTTTCTTCCCGCGAAATTGAGAACATTTTTGAAAACTCCGATTTTGTGTATATGCTCAATCAGGCGGGCGGCGACCGGCAAATCCTGGCGAAGCAGCTCAATATCTCCCCTCACCAGCTCGGCTATGTGACCAACTCCAACGCTGGCGAGGGGCTTTTGTTCTTCGGGAGCGTCATTATCCCCTTTGTGGACCATTTCCCGAAGGATACGGAGCTGTATGAAATCATGACCACCCGCTTGGAGGACCTTGCGGCGCAGTAAAGGAGGTGCTGACCCATAGACCCATTGCAGAGTAATGAGACGATTCAGCAGTTTATGAAGCTGCTGGAGGAAAACAACCGGCAGGGGCAGGCGCAGGATTTGTCTCTCCTGATGTTCTACATGGACGGCATGACCCGGCAATTCGAGGCTGTATCCCAGGAATTGCAGGAGGTCCGCCAGCAGCTTGCCCAGGCCCAGGAGTCCCCAGCGAAAAAGGCTGTTGGCCGAATGGTGGAAGCCCTGGGGCACAAGGTAGATCAGGCGCGGGAGTTTCTGGATGATCTGCGGGAGAGAATCACGGATTGCGCCAAAAATGCTGTGGAAAATTTCAAGGAGGCGGGTGTGACCGCATTGGATAAGGCCGTGTCCGCCATTGGAGTTAAAAATGTGCTGGAATCCTTGCAGGAGAAGATCAGCGGCATGATCGCTGATACGAAACAGAACATTGAAAAGGTGGAGAGCATCGGCCATGAGCTGCGGAGCGTGGGCGGTCATTTGAAGAACGCCGGACGCGCCATGACCGGCAAGGAGACGCAGACGGTGGACGGCGGGCAGGAGGGGCGTTTTCAGTCCGTGGTTTTGGCACCCATGCGGGCCACAAAAAGTCTGCTGTCCGGCATGAACAACGCCACCCTCGCCGCTATCGGCGGGATGGAGAGTTTGGAGCTGTCAGCGGAGGCTGCACGGGAGGCGCGGGCGGAGCGTCAGGCTGAGAAAAAGCCCTCCATCCGGCAGGCATTGGCGGAGAAACGGGCGGAAGCCGCTGCCCAGCCCGCCCCCGCGCCGGATAAAGAGCATAAGACCCCGGAGGCGGCTCTATGAGCGGCAAACGGTTCCAAGCCAGGGCGAAAACGGTGCAGAAGCTGGGCCGGGACGGTCTGGTGGAGCAGAACATGGCTACCGGCGAGGAAAAGCGCGTCAGCCAGCGGACGGCGGATGTATCCTTCGGTCCGGCCCGTCCCCAGGAACAGGCGGCGGGCCACCGCGCGGTTCAGCGGAGTGACGGCGATTCCACTTCCTCTGGCAAGAAACGGCGGAAACAGCCCCGGCCCGTCCAGCAGACGGCAGAGGAAGCGGCCTATGCCACCCCGGCCCCCACCAGCGTCCCGGAAGCCCCCATGCCGGACACTCCGTCCATGCGGATGGCGGCGGACGCGCCCATGATGGCCGCTCCCACCGGCAGCGAGGACCCGCCCCCGCCGCCAGCCTCCCGGAAGCGCCGCAAGCGGAAGAACCGTAAAAAATCCAAGCAGCGGCAGGCGGCAAAGCACACCCCGAACGCCGCCCGTTCTCTGGAAGATCAGGCTATGCGCACTGCTGGGGACGCTCCCATGCAGAACCGTCCCCCCGGCCAAGGGCGAAAGCCCTCGGTGAAACGCCCGCCCCGTCCAGTGGAGGGGGGCGGACGGCTGCAATTCAAGGCGGCAGAGGGTGAACAGCTCCCTTCTGACAGCAAGGCCCCCGCTGATGGCAGGGCGAAGATGAAGAAGCGGCAGGCACAGCGGTTTACCCCGGATTCCGCCCGTCCTGCGGACGAACCCCAGCCCTCCCGCCTGATACCTGATGGCGGCAGTCGGCTTCATTTTGAGGGTTCGGAGGTCCCGGCCCCTGACGCAGAAGCACCCGTTGATGAAAAACGGGCGGTGATGAAGCGGCAGGTCACGGACCACGCCGCCCAGCCGGAGCAGTCAGAGGGTGGGGGCGACACCCACCAGCGGGACAGTCCCCCGGCAGGATCGCCGTCCCCCGCGCCGGATGACCGGGCGTATCAGAAGCGGCAGGCGGCAAAGTTCGCTGCCCACTCCGCTGCTGGCAAGGCGGATCGGCCACGGCTGCAATTTGAGGAACCGCCCTCTGCGGCGGACAGCGCCCCCACCCCTGCGCCAAAGGAGGACTCCCAGCCGCCCAGCCGGAACTATCAAAAGGCCGTGCGCCGGGTAAAACGTGCGGAGGGTCAGGTGGAACAGGCGCGGGAGCATCTTCCCACCAAGCGCCG
>CANPFP010000210.1 GCA_947573385.1 uncultured Bacillota bacterium
CTGGAGGAGGACCAGGAGAAGCTGATCGGCGCCCTCAGCGACCGGGAGCTGCGGGAGGTGCTGGACGAGCTGTATCTGGACGACACCGTGGACCTGATCGAGGATCTGCCCGCCAATCTGGTGAGCCGTATCCTGCGCAACACCGACGCCTCCACCCGCAGCCAGATCAACAGGCTGCTCAACTACCCCAAGGACTCGGCCGGCTCGCTGATGACCACCGAGTTTGTCTACCTCCACCCCAACAACACGGTGGAGGAGTCCTTCGCCCGCATCCGCAAGGTGGGCCTGGACAAGGAGACGGTCTACACCTGCTACGTCACCAAAAGCAGGGTGCTGCTGGGGGTGGTGACCGTCAAGCGTCTGCTTATGTCCACCTATGAGACCAAGATCAGCGACATCATGGAGACCAACGTCCTGTCCGTCACCACCCACGAGGACAAGGAGGACGTGGCCCAGATGTTCTCCAAGTACGACCTCACCGCCCTGCCTGTGGTGGACGGGGAGGACCGGCTGGTGGGCATCATCACCGTGGACGATGCCATGGACGTAATGGAGGAGGAGGCCACCGAGGACATCGAAAAGATGGCCGCCATTCTGCCCACCGACAAGCCCTACTTCCAGACCGGCGTGATCGAGACCTGGAAGCACCGCATCCCCTGGCTGCTGCTGCTGATGATCTCCGCCACCTTCACCGGCACCATTCTGGGCTTCTTCGAGGAGGCCCTGGCCGCCAACGCAGCCCTCACCCTGTTTATCCCCATGCTGATGGATACCGGCGGCAACTCCGGCGGACAGGCGTCAGTGACCATCATCCGCGCCATGTCCCTGGGGGATGTGGAGTTTGCCGACTGGCTGCGGGTTATCTGGAAGGAACTGCGGGTGTCGGTGCTGTGCGCCCTCACTCTGGGGACGGTGGTGTTCGGCAAGGTGATGGTGGTGGACCGGAAGGACGCCACCGTGGCCGGAGTGGTGGCTCTGACCATCTTCTTTACCATCGTCATCGCCAAGCTCATCGGCTGTACCCTGCCCATGCTGGCCAAGCGCCTGGGCTTCGACCCGGCGGTGATGGCTTCCCCCTTCATCACCACCGTGGTGGACGCCCTTTCCCTGCTGGTCTACTTCGCTATCGCCACCCGGATTTTGGGACTGTAAAAGCGGCCCCCGTCTGTTAGACGGGGGCTGTCTGCGTTTTCAGCTTTCTGCCGGGGTGGCTTTGACCGGGATATCTACTCCGCATACCACCACATGGTCCACCTGAGCGGGATCCAGAGCATTGACCGGGCTGTTGTATACCCGAGAATAGGGCGTAGTCTGCTCCACATAAGGGGTCTTCGGGCCGTTGATGCCCTCCGCATAGCCCGGCTTGCCGCTGATTCCGTTCAGCTCCAGCTCTGTCCCATCCTGCATGGTCAAGCTGACTGTTAAAGCCTTCGACATCCTGTGCTTTTCCTGGAGCCACAGGTCCATCCCCGTTTTGGGTTCGTCCTGAGACGTGACGGTTCCATCCTCCGGCGAGGTTATGATAATCAAAGTCTTATCTCCGCTGTCCTGCGTTTCCCCTGAGATGGGAGTGTCGGAAACCAGCGTCTTTCCCTGCTCCATGTGCTCGGCGTAGACATCGCAGGAGCCGCCCTCCAGCCGGACATACATGTTCAGGGGAGATATGTCCAGACGGGTAATGGTGGCGGTCCCGTCCAGATAGGGAATCTCCACATTGGGCATGAGACGGATGGTCTGGTCCGGGAAATCCAGTTTGACATCCTCAAAAACCCACTGATAATCCCGGATGGCCGCCGCTACGCCGCTGTCCTCGTGCCAGCCGTCGTTTACGCTTTCACTGGTTACCACAGTGTCGGTCCAGTAGTCTGTAATTGGACCGAGGGTGACGGTGGCTGTCTGCCCCCGGGGGCTCTCCCCGCTCTGGTCGCTACGAATCACAAAGGATATCCGGTTATCAGCGGGCTCAGTGTCCGGAAGATACTGAGCGCTGCACCCGCCTGCGGCCCCCTCAAAATCCACCCAGGCCCGTGCCTGAAAGCCGCCATTCTCCGGGGCAGTCAGTCTTGTCCCCTCGGGGGCGGTAACGTCCACCCAAATATACACGCTGGTTTCATCACCCATGCATTCCTCCAGGGTCACGGTCCAGCCGTTATAGGTCTCGCTCCGGTCCAGACGGTAGATGCCGTCCTCCACTACCTGGGACGCGCCGGAGGAGGCGGGGTTGAACCAGGTGTGCAGGCCGGGACTGACCACCGCCGCCAGCGCTCCCGCCGTCATCATCACGGCCGCCGCGATTCCGAATATCATGCCGCCGCTGATTTTTTTGATCCTCTGCTTGGTTGCCCTTGTCATGTTATCCTCCTGTTCCGCCGCCCGCTCCAGACGGGCAGTCAAGTCCATTTTTTCCTCCGGGGTAAAGCCTACGCGCTCAAAGCTCTCTTTGATGTTCATAGGATCACCTCCAATCTTTTAGCCAGCAGCTTGCGGGCGCGGCTGAGCCGCTTTCGGGCCGCCGCCGGCGTACATCCGCACAGCCGGGCGATTTCATCCAGACTGTAGCCCTCGTAGTAAAAGAGGTACAGGGCCGCGCCGTAGTGCCTGGGCAGGGCGCGGATGGCTTCGGGCAGGCCGCTGTCCTCCCGCTCCGGGGCGGGGAGCAGCTCGGCCTGGTCCATAGAAACGGTTCTGCGCCGGCCGGCGCTCTTCAGAAGGTCCTTGCAGGCGTTGACAGCACAGCGCAGGACAAAGGCCTTTTCATGCTCCCCGTCCTCAAACTGCCGGTCGTCCTCCAGCAGGGTGAGAAAGATGTCCTGACAGATGTCCTGAGCGTCCTCCCTGGTGAGGGAGTAGGTCAGGCACAGCCGGAAAATCGCGTCCGCGTAGGCCTCCACGAACCGTCCCGCCTGCTGTGCGCTGTTCCACTGCGTCATACCCCCGACCTCCTTTCACCCTTAACACGATTGGATACCCCAAATTGTGACCGCCATTTTTTTCATTATACAGGAGTCAGGACCACCCGTAAAACGGGTGGCCTGCACTCGCCCTATAAGGGCGTGATA
>CANPFP010000211.1 GCA_947573385.1 uncultured Bacillota bacterium
CCATGAGCTTGCACACGGGGGGGACGGCATTGGGGGAGATCTTGACCAGATCCAGACTCCGCTCCTCGGCCAGGCGCAGCGCCTCCTGGGAGGACATGATGCCCAGCTGCTCGCCGGATTCAGAGATCAGGCGTACCTCTTTATCCCGGATATCCTCATTGGTTTGATGACCTGTGTTAGCGATGGGAAGCACCTCCAGACAAAATAAAATGTGGTTGCCGGTATGGCCCCCACATCACAGCAAAACAACGCCGGAACTTCCGGCACTGCTATCTCCATGTTGACCCTTTGGCGCAAGCCTGGGGTGAGGACGGGGGAACCGTACCTGCTTTCTTGTGCACTGCGCATTATAGCACCGGAAAACCAGCCTGTCAAGGGCAAAAGCGAGATTTTTTCCAAAAATAATTTCCCAACAGGCGTCGATTGATTAACATAATCACGAACCATAAAAGGCCCCGCCGGCGGTTTTACACATTTTCCACAGGTTTGTCCACAACACCCCGTGGAAAACCCCGCAATTACAGGACAGGTGAAAGGGGAGTCCGCCAAAATACAGGAAAAAAACCGGATTCACCGCGCATAGGGATGACATAACACCACGGGGAGATACGCCCCACCCTCCCTGTAGGGGCGGCCTGTGGCCGTCCCTCTTGCTAAAGTGGGCCATTGACGGAAACTGACCCGGTTTGCAACAGAAAGCCCCCCTTGCCAAAGGGGGGAGGGCCTCCGCCTTCGGCGGCGGGGGGATTCCGTCATCACCCCGCCCCGATATCCCGGGTAGCGTAGGCGTTCAAATCCCACCCGGCGGTGTGCCCGGCCTGAAACTCGTAAAACCCTTGACAGCCGATCATAGCCGCGTTGTCCCCGCAGTACCGCAGCTCGGGCAGAAACAGCCGGTCCCCGCTCCGGGCGCAGGCGGCCTGCAAATCGGCCCGGATGCGGCTGTTGGCGGCCACCCCGCCCGCCACGGCAATTTTGCCGTAACCTGCCATTTTGGCGGCAGCCATCACCCGGGGCACCAGGGAATCGCTCACCGCCCTGCCAAAGCTGGCGGCAAAGGCGGGCAGGTCCAGCGCCTCACCCTTCTGCTCGCTGTTGTGGATCAGGTTGAGGCTGGCGGTCTTCAGCCCGGAGAAGGACATATCCAGCTCCGCCCCGGACACATGCCCCACAGGCAGGGGATACTTCCCGTCGTCCCCCCCCTGAGCCAGCTTGTCCATAGGCCCGCCCCCGGGGTAACCGATGCCCAGCACCCGGGCCACCTTGTCGAAGCACTCCCCGGCGGCGTCGTCCCGGGTGCCCCCCAGCACGTCCATCTCGGTGTAGGACCGCACGTCCACAATGGCGGTGGTCCCCCCGGAGACGCACAGGCACACAAACGGCGGTTCCAAATCGGGGTGGGTGATGTAGTTGGCGGCAATGTGCCCCCGGACGTGGTGGACGGGAATCAGGGGGAGGTCCAGGGCCATCGCCGCCCCCTTGGCGAAGTTGACCCCCACCAGCACCGCCCCGATGAGGCCGGGGGCGTAGGTGACGGCGATGGCGTCTAAATCCGCCCTGGTCAGCCCCGCATCGGCCACGGCCCGTTCTGCCAGCCCGGAAATTGCCTCCACATGCTTCCGGGAGGCGATCTCGGGCACCACGCCGCCGTAGACGGTGTGCATCTCGATCTGGGAGGACACGCAGCTGGACAGCACCGTCCGCCCGTCCCGGACCACGGCGGCGGCGGTGTCGTCGCAGGAGGACTCAATGGCTAAAATGTTCATTGCTCCTCCTCCTTGGAAAACTCTCTGGTCATGATGACGGCGTCCTCCTTCGGGTGCTGATAGTAGCCCGGGCGCAGTCCAACCTGCTGAAAACCGTGCTTTTCATACAAAGCGATGGCGGCGGTGTTGGACTTGCGGACCTCCAAGGTAAGGAAGGCCAGATTGACCGCCCCGAACCGGCAGAACACGTCCAGCAGAGCGGAGGCCACCCCGTGCCGCCGGGCATCGGGGGCTACGGCGACGTTGTCGATGTACCCCTCATCCAGCACGGCATGGAGGCCGGCATAGCCCAAAACGTTGCCCTCCTCCCCGTCCTCGGCCACGATAAAGCAGGCCTGGGTGTCGAACAAGGCGTCCTCCAGCAGGCGCTCGCTCCAGGGGTCGGTGAAGCACACCCGCTCCAGGGCGGCAATCTGAGGGATGTGGCTGCGGTCCATGGGGACGATTTCGTAGTACATAGAAAGACTCCTTCTAAATGTGAAGATACCATATGGTCATGATGGCGAAATCCGCGCACATGTGAATCATCCAGGAATAGCAGAAGGTCCCGCCCTTTTCGTCCACATAATCAAAAATACATCCGCCAACGGTCAAACCAATCAAGGCCAGGAACAGCAGCGGCGGCGGAAAGGAGCTTCCAATCATTGCGGCATGGTAGACGGCAAAGGCAATGGAACTGAACAAATAGGCGGCTTTTCGGCTGGTATAATCCGATAATTTCAGAAATGCGACAAAGCGAAATAGAAATTCCTCCAGAAGCGAATTGGCAAAGGAGATATAGAGCGCGACCCAAACAAAGCTGGCTGGCTCCACGTTCTGGTCGGCGGAGAGGGACTGAACCAAGGAGGCATAATCAAAGATACTGGTTGTCAGCGCATACGCTCCCAGGATGACCCCGTAGATCAGACAGCCAAGGGCGAGCAGCGGAAGAATGCGCTTCCGGTCCGGCGCAAAGGAGTGGTCGAACAATTTTATACCTGCGATTTTGGCAAAAATCAGGGGAAACAGCAGGAAAACCACAACCTTTATTGCGGATTTCACCGCATATGCCGGTTCAACGACCGTTTCGATAAAGGCCATGATCCCACAGCAGATGAAAACAAGAAGAATTATGCCATAGGTGTTCGCTTTGTTTTTCATTCAAGCCACCCCCGTCAGCACCCGCAAAGCCAGCCGGCCGAAGTGGCGGGCGGTGGTATAGACGGCGTAGCGGGTTGTGGTCTGGGCCGGATAGGTGTCCTCCCCCCAGTCCCCGGCAGCGGCGGGGGCAGGCCCTTCATAGATGA
>CANPFP010000212.1 GCA_947573385.1 uncultured Bacillota bacterium
ACCGGCATCATCTCCAACTTCACCGGCGAGCTGTTCCACGCTATCCAGAAGGACACCATCCTCTCCCCCGTCCTCCAGTGGGACGGTACGCCCCCTGACCGGGAGATGGTCCGCAAGGGCTATGAGAATCTGGAAAAATTCGGCTTCAACCGCGCTCTGTATATCTGCCGGGCGATGGACGCCTTTGGGGAGGGGACGCCCCATCAGCGGTTCTCCTACGGAGAGGGGGTCATCCTGGGCGGTGTGCGCCAGTCTCTGGAGTACTACTGCCGGCACCTCTGGACCGACTGCCGCACGGTGGCTCTGGTGTCCGACGAGTTCATGTATCAGCTGTTCTCCATCCTCTTTGCGGACAGTCCCTTTATTGACAAGGTACTGTGGCTGCCCATCTCCGACAGCAAGAGCTACGGCGTCAGCGGCCTGAAGAAGATTTTGAGTGCCAGATAAGGGGTTGACAATTTCCGCCGGCTGTTATAGTATCCTGACAACCGCTTTACTGACCCAAATATATTATGAGGAGACTGTAGCATGCACATAAAACGAATCTGCGTCCTTTATTTCAGCCCTGCCGGGGGCACGGAGAAAATTGTCCGGCTGGCGGCCGGCGGCCTGGCCGACGCGCTGGGGCTGGAGCCGGAGTTTATGGACTTCACCAAGCCGGAAAACCGGCAGCGCGAGTACCGCTTTGGGCCGGACGACCTGCTGGTGATGGCTTCTCCCGTCTACGCCGGACGGCTGCCCAACAAGCTGATGCCGGAGTACAAGGCCAAAATCTTCGGGGACGGGACCCCCGCAGTCCCCATCTGCGTCTTCGGCAACCGCAGCCCCGACGAAGCCCTGCGGGAGCTGGTCCTGCTGCTGGAGGGCAACGGTTTTCAGATTGCCGGGGCGGCCAGCTTTGCCGGGCGGCACGCCTTCTCTGACAAGGTGGGGGCCAACCGGCCCGACGAGACGGACCAGGCTGAAATCAGGGAGTTTGCCGCCCGGGCAGCGGCCAAACTGTCGGGAGACGCCCTTCCCCTTCTGGAGATGGACCGGAGCGAGGTCGGCCCCTACTACACCCCGCTGAAGGAGGACGGCACCCCCGCCAAATTCCTCAAGGCCAAGCCCCTCACCGACTGGAGCAAGTGTTCCCACTGCGGCGTCTGCGCCCGGTCCTGCCCCATGGGCAGCATCGACCGGGAGACTATGGAAGCTGTGGGCCTGTGCGTCAAGTGCCAGGCCTGTGTGCGCAAATGTACCCGCCGGGCCAAGTTTTTTGAGGATGCCGACTTCCTCTCCCATGTGGCCATGCTGGAGCAAAACTACACCCGCCGGGCGGAGAATACCGTTCTGCTGTGATTTTCCCGTAACGCAACGTCCCCGCCCAATTGGGCGGGGACGATTTTTGTTGCAATCGTGTTCTTTTTATGTTATAATGCAGCTCCTTTGTTCCTAAAAGCACATTTTTGAAGGGAGGAGTAAACATGAGAGAAGTAAACCCGGCCCAGACCGGGCGGGGGATGGCCTTTGATCTGTGGATGAAGGCCCCTATGCCTATGGTGACGCTGTTCAAGACGCTGGATGTCACGCCCCTAGTCAGGCTGAGCAGAAAACATCACTGCAAATTCAATATGCTGATGTGCTGGTGCGTGGGAAAGGCAGCCGCCCAGGTGGAGCAATTCTACCTGCTGCCAGTGGGGGACAGTCTTGTGGAGTACGACTGCCTGGCAGTAAACACGGTGGTAGACACCAGAGATGGGGAAATCAGCACCTGTGACATCCCTTTCTCCTCCGATCTGGCGCAGTTTGAGCGGGACTACCTCCACCTCACCGCCCAGGTTCGGGAGAGCTGTCAGCCACATGATCTGGATAACCACATGGTCATCGGAACCTCCGCTCTGATTCAGACTGAGATTGACGGAGCTGTGAACATATACGCTGGATGCTTCAACAACCCCTTTCTCATCTGGGGGCGGTGCAGGAAACGGCTCCTGAAAACTACCTTGCCTATATCCTTCCAGTTCCATCACACCCAGATGGACGGAGCCCACGCCGCCCGGTTTTTAGAGCTTTTACAAAGAGAAATCAGAGATTTATCCCTGTAAACAGAAAGCAGCTCCGCCCAACTGGACGGGACTGCGGCTATTTCAGCCCGCTCTCAAAGACAAAACGGCCCTCTGACGTAAGACTGCGTCAGAGGGCTGTTTTGCTGTATTACGCTTTTTTGGCCCGGTTAATGGCGGCCAGGATGGCGCGCAGGGGGGCCAGGTTGATGTTATGGGACAGGCCTACGCCCCAGTACTGCTTGCCGGTGCGCTGGTCCTGGAGGAGGATATAGGCCACGCCCTGGGAGTCGGAGCCGTCGGTAATGGCGTGGGAGGCGTAGTCCAGGAAGGTGAACCGGGAAATTTTCTCCCCCTGGATGGCGTTAAAGAAGGCGTCGATGGGTCCGTTGCCCTCGCCGGACACCTCAAACACGGTGTCGGTGTGCCGCAGGGTGCCGGCAAACGCCACATGGGAGTGGCCCTCCTCGTCCACCGTCTCCTGGAAGGCGTGCTTGAGCAGCTGGTAGGGCTCCTTCACGTCGATATACGCCTGGTGGAACAGCTCGTTGATCCGCTCCGGGGCAATCTCCTTGCCCACCTTGTCGGTCTCCACCTGGACGATGTGACCGAACTCGGGGTGCATGGACTTGGGCAGGTCAAAGCCGAAGTCGTGCTCCATGATATAGGCGGCGCCCCCCTTGCCCGACTGGGAGTTGATGCGGATGATGGGCTCGTATTCCCGGCCCACGTCGGCCGGGTCGATGGGCAGGTAGGGAATTTCCCAGTACTCGGTCCCCGAGGATTTCATGTACTGCACGCCCTTGTTGATGGCGTCCTGATGGCTGCCGGAGAAGGCGGTAAAGACCAGCTTGCCGGCGTAGGGCTGGCGGTCGCCCACGGGCATCTTGGTGCACCGCTCGAACATCTCTTTGATCTTGTTGATCTGGGAGAAATCCAGCTCCGGGTCCACCCCCTGGGTGTACATGTTCATGGCCAGGGTG
>CANPFP010000213.1 GCA_947573385.1 uncultured Bacillota bacterium
CCGACCCGAATAAGCTGGCGGCGCTGCACCAGGCCTTCGGCACAGACCCCAGGGCGGTGGCCCTCCACGTCAACTTCGCCACGCTGGAGGAGTCCTGCTGCCGCGCCGCCTTCCTCCGGGGGGCTTTTCTGGCCGGAGGGTCGGTCACCGACCCCCGGAAGGGCTACCATCTGGAGCTGGCCACCTCCCACCACAGCGTAAGCCGGGAGGTGCTGGCCCTGATGCGGGAGCTGGACCAGGAGCCCAAGTCCGCCCAGCGCAAGGGAAATGCGGTGATCTACTTTAAGCAGAGCGAAAAAATTGAGGATTTCCTCACCTGCACCGGTGCGCCCCTGGCCGCCATGGAGGTGATGAACGCCAAGCTGGAGCGGGACCTGCGGGGGAAGGTGAACCGCCGGGTGAACTGCGACGCCGCCAACCTGGACAAGGCGGTGGAGGCCGCCATGGCCCAGGTGGAGGCCATCCGCCGGCTGGAGAAGGCGGGGACCCTCATCACCCTGCCGGACAAGCTCCGGGAGGTGGCCGCCCTCCGCCTGGCCCACCCCGAGGACACCCTGGCCCAGCTGGCCCAGCGGTGCGACCCGCCCATCACCAAGTCGGCCCTCAACCACCGCCTGCGCAAGCTGGTGGAGCTGGGGAGGGCGGACTTATGACCTATGAATTGCAGCCCCTGCGGCTCCAGACAGGGTGGACAGTTCAGTGGAACGACTTTACCGAATACGACATGGCTGTCCACGGGCCGGGGGATGCCTTTGAGCTTCATGAGGACTTGCTTCAGCTCTTCCACCCAAAAGCTGGCTTGACGATTGACCTGGGCTGGTATCCAAGTTATGATTCTGGCGGTCACTATCTATTGCTGCTGGTCCAAAACCACCAGTGGGACCGGCCGCTGGAACGGGTGGAGACAAGGCTAAAAGCTGAAGTCATTGCCTGCGTTGAAAAGTGGGTGGATCACGGCTTTTGGAGCAAGTATAAAATATGAAGGAGAGGAAATATATGCCAAGCTGCACCTTCCGTCCCGCCGTCCCGGGGGACGAGGAACTGATTTTGAGCTTCATCCGCGCCCTGGCGGACTATGAGCACATGTCCGGCCAGGTGGTGGCCACCCCGGAGATTCTGAGGGAGTGGATTTTTGAGAAAAAGACGGCGGAGATCATCTTTGCCGAGGTGGAGGGAAAAGCGGTGGGCTACGCCCTGTTTTTCCACAACTTCTCCACCTTCCTGGGCCGGGTGGGGGTCTATCTGGAAGACCTGTTCGTCTTGCCCAGGGAGCGGGGGAGGGGCTACGGCAAGGCCCTGCTCAAGGAGCTGGCCCGCATCACCGTGGAGCGGGGCTGCGGCCGGCTGGAGTGGGCGTGCCTGGACTGGAACCGGCCCTCTATCGACTTCTACACCAAGAAGATGCACGCCGTCCCCATGGACGAGTGGACGGTGTACCGGCTGACGGGGGAGACCCTGGAGGAGGCCGCAAGACCGGAGTAGAAGCAAAAAAGGCCCCCTTGCCAAAGGGGGCTGGCACCGCCGCAGGCGGTGACTGGGGGATTCCGTCTATCAGAGATTTCTGTATTACGGAATCCCTCCACCACCGGGCTTTGCCCGGCGGTCCCCCTCCCTTTAGCAAGGGAGGCTTTCCCCTGCGGGGGGACGAGGGAGAAAGGAGGAGCTGCCGTGTCGTGGTATTTTATGGTTGACACTTATATCAGCGAGGAAAAGGGCCGGGGCGAGTATGACGACTACATCCGCCAGGTCAAGCCCATTGTGGAGGCCCACGGCGGAAGGTATCTTGTCAGGACGGAGCGGGTCAGCCATCTGAGCGGCGAACGGAGGCCGCAGCGGGTGATCGTGATCCGTTTTGACACCCGGGAACAGCTGGATAGCTGCTTTTCCTCGCCGGAATACAGAGCCATCATGTCGAAGCGTGCCGAAAGTGTTGACAGCCGGGCGATTATCGCGGAAGGCCTGGACTGACAGATAGAAAGAGGAGGGACCGACCATGTCCTTTGTCCACTTACACCTGCACACGGAATTTTCCCTTTTGGACGGTGCCTGCCGCATCAAAAAGCTGGTGGAGCGGGTGAAGGACCTGGGCCAGGAGGCGGTGGCCATCACCGACCACGGCTGTATGTACGGGGTGATCGACTTCTACCGGGCTTGCAAGGCGGCGGGGGTGAAGCCCATCATTGGCTGCGAGGTCTATGTGGCCCCCCGGGGGCGGACCCGGTTCCAGAAGGTCCACGAGTACGACTCCCGATACAACCACCTGGTCCTCCTGTGCCGGAACGAGGAGGGCTACCGCAATCTGTCCTACATGGTGTCCAAGGGCTATCTGGAGGGCTTTTACATCAAGCCACGGATCGACCTGGACCTGCTGCGGGAGCACACCGGCGGCCTGATCGCCTGTTCTGCCTGTATGTCCGGGGAGGTCTCCCGGCTGCTGCTGGGGGGAGAGTATGATAAGGCCAAGGAAGTGGCACTGGAGATGCGCGCCCTCTTCGGGGAGGACGGCTACTACCTGGAACTCCAGGACCACGGAATCGCGGCACAGAAGCAGGTGAACGCTTCTCTCATCCGCCTAAGCGAGGAGACAGGCATCCCCCTCATCGCCACCAACGACGCTCACTATCTCCGCCGGGATGACGCGGAGATGCAGGATATCCTCATGTGCATCCAGACGGGCAAGACCCTGGACGAGCCCAACCGGATGCGGTTTGAGACCAAAGAGTTTTTTGTCAAGTCAGAGGAGGAGATGGCCGCCCTTTTCCCCGACCACCCCGAGGCCATCGCCAACACGGCAAAAATCGCGGAATTGTGCAATGTGGACTTCGAGTTTGGCAAATACCACCTGCCGCTGTTTCAGCTGCCTGAGGGCTGGAGCGATGGAGAGGCCTATTTCCGCAAGCTCTGCCTGGACGGCTTTGCCTGGCGCTACCCGAAGCAGCCCCCGGAGTACCTGAAGCAGTTGAACTACGAGATGGACATGATCCGCAAGATGGGCTTTGTGGACTACTTCCTCAT
>CANPFP010000214.1 GCA_947573385.1 uncultured Bacillota bacterium
GGGAAGGTAATTTCTGTAAATAGGCCCACTTGCAGATAATTCCGTCCCAGGCGTGAGAGGTCTTTCGTCACGACCGTCTTGACCGCGCCGCTCTCCACAGCGTCCATCATCTCGGTGAAGCCGGGCCGCTGGAAGTTGGCTCCGCTCCATCCGTCATCCACGAAAAACTGATAGGGCATCAGGCTATGCTCACGGGCGTAGCTTTCGAGGATGCGCTTTTGATTTGAAATTGAATTTGACTCGCCTTGCAGCTCATCGTCGCGACTGAGGCGGCAGTACAAGGCGGTGATAGGGGCTTGCATGGTTTGCTGTCTAATCATCGTTCCTCCGTTCCGACAGCCCCGGCCCCGCTATTCCGATGGCAACAGTATAGCACAGGCCGGGGCGGTTGTATAGTGCTTTTTACTTCCTTACAAGAAAAAGTTTTAAGCTGGGGCTTATCGCGGAACTACCGGCAGGAGGTCACAGGCCGGGACTGGTCTGGCAGCGGCTCTCGGCCTCCAGGACTTTCGCCATTTTGTCAGCGGCGGTGTCGGTGGTGTCCTGCTTGAAGTAGCCGGAAACGGTGAGGACGGTGTTGCCCATGCGGATTTCAGTCACGCAGTCCGGGCGGCGGGTGGTCTTGGTCTTGCTGGGGGTATCGGTCATAGGCGGCTCCTTTCAAATTTTTGTTGTGGACATTCAGAGGGCCGTTTTTGAGGCTCGGAATGATAACATACGGCCCTCCTGTTGAGGACGGCCCAAAAGTCCCGTGATACCGGGCTTTTCAAGGGCCTAAACCGTTACATAGCGGCCCGGTGGCGGCGCACCCGCTCACAGGTCTTGCGGCGTTCTTCTTCCTTGGCGCACTCCGGGCAGTATTTGGCCCGGTTGGATTTTGGGATGTACCAGCCGCCGCACAGGACGCACTTTTTTCTTTCCCGGCGGTGGAGCAGGGCGGCGCACAGGCTCTCGTCCAGGGGCAGCACCGCCGCCCGGAACCACTTGCAGACCAGCGAATAGCTGATGCTCTGCGGGCAGACACATTCCTCCCCATTGTCCAGCAGGAGGCAGTTGCCGTCCTGGTAGTTGCAGCACTCATGCACCAACCGCCGGACGGTTCGGTATTGCTGGTAGTCCAGACGGATGATGTTATCGGTCATGCTCGTCCCTCCGCTGGCTGGGTGCGCCGTGAAGCACCTGGTCGATGTTCCGCTTGACGGTCAGCAGCTCGTCCGCCTGCCGCTTGCGGTAATGGTACTCGGTGTACCCGGCGTTCTTCTCGGAGAGCAGGGCCTCGATCTCCTCCGTCAGCCGTTTGATGGTGGGCAGCTTGGTAATGCCCTTGGCCTTGAAGAAACGAACAGCGGCCTCGGAGCGGAGCAGGTCGGCCTCATGCTTCTGTCGGTAAGCGGCGCGGGCCTTGGGTGTTTTTTGTGCGGCAAGGCCATCCCGGACAGCCTTGGTGTCCCGGTAGATGATGATTTGCCGCCGCAGCTCTTTTTTCTCTTTCAAGGCCGTTTCGATGGGCTTCAGCTTGGCAGAGCTGTCATGCACAGCGGCAAAGGCGGCGGACACAGCGGCGTCCAATTCCTCCGGCGAGGAAAAGCCATGCTCGGTGTAGAGGTTGAGGGCCTGCGCCGCCTGTTTCAGATTGAAGGTGGAGGCCCAACGCTGATAGCCGATGCCCTTGCCCTGGGCTTTCTTGGCCTCAATGTCCACCATACGTTGAACACCCTGGGGCTGGCGAAGCTGCTCCCGGATGCTGGGCTTGGCTCCGCGGCTGGGACGGGCAGCGTTGCGTTCCAGAGCGGCACCGACGGCGGCGCGGTCGAACTCGTCCCCCAGCTTCCGGGCGGTGATGGGCTTGGTGCGGTCGGGGGTGAGGTAGGACAACCGGCCCCGGCTCTCTTTGACGGTGATGCCCCGCTGCAACAATCGCTGGGCAAAATCCTCGAAACTGACAGCCACGGCAAGAACAGCTCGTATCTCCTGGCGCAGCTTCTCCTTGTCCGTTTCAAACTTGGTAGGCGGCTTACCCTGGGCGGCGCTCTCCTTGTCCAGAGCAAGCTGTCCTTTCCGTTGCGCCCAATACTCCCGGTCGGTGACACGGCTCTTGCTCCCGCCCAGCAGGTCTATCTGGTACAGCCCCGCCCCCTGGCACAGCTCCATGACCTCGGCCCGGAAGTGACGCATGGCAGCGGCGGTGCAGCGGTGCTTGGCCCCGGCCTGGGTGTCGCTGGCCCTGTCCATGTACGGCTTGCGCCCCACTTCCTCCACCCGCAGGGAGTTGATGACGATGTGGACATGGATGTTGCCGCTGTGGTTGTGGCCGTCCGGGTGGGTGCAGACCAGGGCTTGGTGTCCGGGGAACTGCTCGGCGCAGAACCGCTCCCCCAATGCCTGGGCCTTGTCCACCGTCAGGCCGTGGTCGGGACCGTCCCTGGGGTCAAAGGACAGGATGTAGTGATGGCTCTTTACGTCCTCCCGCCGCTGATTTTTGCCATAGCGGAGGTTGGCCCGCATACAGGCCACGGCGAAGTCCTCCCCGCCGCAGTTCAAAGAAGAAATGCGGTAGTCCTGGCGGGGGACAAGCCGCCCCTGCTCGTCCAGGATGGGCCTGCCGGTGAACTCGTCATGCTCGAAGGTGAGGTACTGCTCCGCCGCCCCGTAGTCGGCATTTTTAGAGCTTAAATGTTTCAGTGTTGCCAATGGCTTCACCTACCTCCCGAAGCACCCGAAACTTCAGGGCGGCAAGGTCGGACAGCTCCGCCCGAACCTCGGCGGCGAGGGTGTTGTACGGCGTTCCGTACTCGTTCAGATAGCGGGCGATTTGATTGAGGTTGCCGCCGATTTTGCCGTACTCCCCGGTCAGCTTACCGACAGCGGCAAGCAGCTCGTCATTCACCGGGGACACGGTGATGATGGGCTTGACGGTCGCGCCGGTGATTGCCTGCCGGATAAACTCGGACTGGCTCAT
>CANPFP010000215.1 GCA_947573385.1 uncultured Bacillota bacterium
CAATGTCCAGCTTATACTTGCCCAGCTCGGGCAGCAGGTTCTGGGCCAGAATCAGACTGTCCACCGAGGGGTTGGCGAAGGGGAGCCCGTACTTCCGGCAGCCAGCGGCGATAAAGCCCATGTCGAAGTCGGCGTTGTGGGCGGCCAGGGGCCGGTCCCCGGCAAAGGCCAGAAAGGCCCGCAATGCCTCCTCCTGGGAGGGAGCCCCCACCAGCATCTCATCGGTGATACCGGTAAGACGGATGATCTCCGGGGATAAGATCCGCCCCGGAGCGGCGAAGGTGTTGAAGGTATCGGTGATTTCCCCGTTTTTCAGCACCACCGCGCCGATCTCGATGATGACCTCGTGCTTTCGGTTCAGGCCGGTGGTCTCGATGTCGAAGCAGACGATTTCACTGTCGAAGGGGGCGGTGGTCTCCCCGTGAATGGCAACCCGATCGTCCACGTCGTTGACAAAGTAGGCTTCTACGCCGTAGAGAATTTTAATTTTCTTTGCCGAATGCCAGGCGTCTGGGAAGGACTGAGCCACCCCATGGTCGGTGATGGCGATGGCCGGGTGGCCCCAGGTCTCCGCCCGCTTGACCACGTTCCGGTCCGGGCCCAGCTTGGGCCCCACGCTGGTGAGGGCGTCCATGGAGGACATTGTGGTGTGCAGGTGGAGCTCCACCCGCTTCTCGGGGGCGGTATCCTCCTTTATTTTCTTCTCTGCCGCGGTAACGGCTACCGGCTCCAGCACCATGTCGCCGTAGAAGCGGTCCATGTTTAGACGGCCCTGGACCTTGATGTGCATCCCCTTTTTGATGCCGTCCACCAGGGGCTTGCCCTCGTCGCCGGGAAAGAATTTGTTCACCCGGATGGAGCCGGTGTAGTCGGTCATGTCGAAGGCTACCACCCAGGCCCCCCGCTTTTTCAGCTCCCGGTTGTCGATGGCGAAGACGTCCCCCTCCACCACCACCATTCCCATGTCCAGCTCCAGCTCCCCCATGGCGGTGGGGGCTTTGGAAATTGCTTTGCCAAAAATGGCTTTGCTCTGGGGCTTCTTCTCCCCCTTGACAGGGGCGGCAGGCCGGACGGCATTTTTCATGGCCGCCTTTCGGATGGCTTCGGTGCGGGCAAAGGCATCGTTTACCTCTGCCGGCTCTTTGTCTACGTTTGAAAAATCGTTGTTCCCCAGTGGTTTCACTTGTTCTGTAGGCTGTTTGTCAACCTGTTTTTTATCCTGGTCTACATTTTTCAGCTGGGGCGCTGCCGGCTCAATTCTTACGCTGTTCAGGCCGTAGGCCCGGGCCAGCGCCTCCTCCGCCTGGGCAATCAGATTGGGGCCCGCTCCGGCGGCCCCCTCCACCGCGATTTTGGCGCTGCGGCTGGCCTTGTCGATGGCGGCGGACATAATCAGCCAGCCCTCCACGCCGTTGGACAGCTCGGTCCACTGGCGCAGGGCGGCAAACATCTGTAAAAACGGTATCTTTTGGGACATTTATCTGGTCTCCTTTGTCCAGCGTCTAGCGGATTTTTTCCTTCTCCTCGTTGGTTTTCAGCAGGGATTCCAGCACGCCCAGCAGCGTCTCCCCGCCGAAAAATACGTGGCCCAGCAGCTCCTCGTAATACTCCAGGTGCTCCTCATAGGCCCCGTGAAACTCAGGAAACTGCTCCCCCAGCTTTTTGGCGAAATACTCCTTGTCCATTACAGCTCCTCAATCAGGGCGAACAGCTCGTCCACCAGCCGGTCCTGGGGGACCTTTTTGACGATCTCCCCCTTTCGGAACAGCAGGCCCTCGCTCACGCCTCCGGCAATGCCGCAGTCGGCGGCGGCGGCCTCTCCGGGGCCGTTGACGGCGCAGCCCATAACGGCCACGGTGATGGGCTTGTCCACGGTTTTCAGCCGTTCCTCCACCTGGTTGGCCAGGGCGATGAGGTCGATTTTCGTCCGGCCGCAGGTGGGGCAGCTCACCAGCTCCGGGCCCTCCCGGCGCACCCCGGCGGCTTTTAAAATTTCCCGGGCGGCGTAGACCTCCTCCACCGGGTCGGCGGACAGGGACACCCGCATGGTGTCCCCCACCCCTAAGGCCAACAGGCCGCCGATGCCAACCGCAGATTTCAAGGTGCCCATTCGCACCGTCCCCGCCTCGGTGACGCCGATATGTAAGGGGTAGTCGCTCTTTTGGCTCATGAGCTGATAGGCCCTCATGGAGACGGGTACACTGGAGGACTTGAGGGAGACGCAGATATCGCTGAAATCAAACTTCTCCAGCAGCCGGATGTGGCCAAAGGCGGAGTCCACCATGGCCTCGGGGCAGATTTTGCCGTACCTGGCCAGGATGGGCTTCTCCAGCGAACCTCCGTTTACCCCGATGCGGATGGGGATTCCTCTCTGCCGGCAGGCGTCGGCCACCGCCTTCACCCGGTCCTCCCCGCCGATGTTTCCGGGGTTGATGCGCACCTTGTCCGCCCCGGCGGCGATGGTTTCCAGAGCCAACTTATAGTCGAAGTGGATGTCCACCACCACAGGGATGGGGCTGTGCTCCTTGATTTTCCCCACCGCATGGACGGCTTCCATATCCGGAACTGCCACCCGGACAATCTCACATCCGGCGGCGGCCAGCTTTTGAATCTGCGCCACCGTGGCCGCCACGTCCTGGGTAGGCGTGTTGGTCATGGACTGAATGGTAACGGGCGCGCCCCCGCCGATGAGGACGCCGCCCACGTTGATCTGTCTTGTCATAATTTACCTCCCGAACAGCTTGCCCACGTCGCTGAGGGTGACGGCCAGTATCAGACACATGAGAGCGGCCAGACCGGCCAGGTGGACATATCTCTCGTATTTGGCGTCGATCTTCTTCCGAAACAGCCCGTACAGGACACCGTTCAGCACCAGGAAGAACACCCGGCCCCCGTCCAGAGCGGGCAGGGGGAGCAGGTTCATCACCGCCAGATTGAC
>CANPFP010000216.1 GCA_947573385.1 uncultured Bacillota bacterium
GGCTACCACTGTACCTGCGCTTTTGACGGCGCGGCCGCGGCGGACCTGCTGGTGGATCATCACTATGACCTGATTTTGCTGGATGTGATGCTCCCGGAGATTGACGGCTTTGAGCTGATGGAGTACATCCGTCCAATGAAGGTTCCGGTCATCTTCCTGACGGCGAAATCGGCGGTCAAAGACCGGGTAAAGGGCCTGAAGCTGGGGGCGGAGGACTATATCGTCAAGCCCTTTGAGGTCATAGAACTGCTGGCCCGCATCGATGTAGTCCTGCGCCGGTATCAGAAGACGGACATGGTACTGGAGATTGGCGGGCTGAAAATCGACACCAGATCCATGCAGGTATGGCGGGACGAGGCAGAGATCAGCCTGACCAAGACGGAGTATGAGCTGCTGCTCCTCTTCGCCCGAAACCCCCGCCGCGCCCTATATCGGGAAACCATCTATGAGCGGGTATGGGGTGAACCGTACCCCTTTGGCAGCAAGGCGGTAGACATCCATATCCAGCGGCTGCGCAAAAAGACCGGATGGGAAACCTGCCTTCGCGCGGTGAACAAGATCGGCTACCGGCTGGAGGTGGAGCCGTGAAGTTCCATTTGAAGATGACCCTGTGTATGCTGGCGGTGCTGGCCGTCCTGTTCGGAGCGGGTGGCAGCCTGCTGATTTCCGAGTCCTTTGAGGACTCTCTGGAGCGGGAGAAGGCGGCGGCCCTGGGCGACTACCGCATGGCCTGGGGTACCCTGCAGATCGTCAACAGCATGGATGCCTACCTGGATCGGGACGCAATTGTCAAGACCATGGAGCAGTTATACCAGCAGAACAGCGCCTCCTGGTCGGCCCTGCGGCTGTCTACCGGGGATGAAGTGCTGTATGAGAACAGAGGGACGCAGTCCTCATTGATTCAGACTGCCTGGTCCATTGAGGATCCTACGCCTGGCATCTGCCTGTTCCGCATCCTAGACAACGGGGCCGGGGCGCACTTTCTGGTCTTTTCCGGGGCAGTCGAGACCAATGGAGATGTTCTCTATCTCACTACCAGCCATGATGTTTCCGCTCTATACACAGCCCGGCAGGCCCAGCAGCACACCTATCTCCAGGTATTTTTCCTGATGTGTGTTCTATGCGCGGCGCTGTCCTACACGGTGTCGCGGCTGCTGACCGCCCCGCTGGGCGGGCTCTCCCGGGCCTCCCGAGCCATTGCCGCTGGCAATTTTGCCAGCCGGGTGCGGGTCCGCTCCAATGACGAAATCGGAGCCGTATCCACGGACTTCAACACCATGGCGGAAAAGATGGAGCAGACCGTCTCCGAGCTGAACCGGGCTGTGGAGGAGCTGCACCAGGCGATGGAGCGGCAGGAGCAGTTCACCGGCAGCTTCGCCCATGAGATGAAAACGCCTATGACCTCCTTGATTGGCTACGCGGAGCTGCTGCGTAGCGGGACGTTGACCCCGGAAGAGCAGTTGGAGGCCGCGGACTACCTGTATTCGGAGGGAAAACGGCTGGAGAGCCTGTCACACAAGCTGTTGGAGCTCCTGGTCCTGAAACGGCATGACCTGCCCTTCGCCAAAGTCTCTCCGGCGGAACTGATTGAGGCGCTGGTAGAGAGACTGCGGCCGCTGTACGCCGCCAAAGGGATTCGTCTGTCCTGCGTATGCAAGGCGGGGGCCTGCCTGATGGATGCAGACTTGGTCTGGTCCCTGCTCTTGAACCTGGCAGACAACGCACAGAAGGCCATAGAGCAGGGCGGGGAAATACAGTTTCGGCAGGAGATGCTGGCGGACGGCTGCCTCATCCATGTCCTGGACAGTGGCCGGGGGATCCCACCCCAGGCGCTGGAGCATCTGACAGAAGCCTTCTACCGGGTGGATAAGGCCCGGTCCCGGGCACAGGGTGGTTTCGGTCTGGGACTGTCCCTGTGCCGGGAGATTGCCGCTCTCCACAACGGCAGGATTCGATTTGAAAACCGGCCAGAGGGTGGCGCCTGCGTGACGGTGGATCTAAGAGGGGGCCGGCCATGAGAACAATCAAACGATATATCCTCCCGCTGTTTACGCTCCTGCTTATTACTGTGGGCGCGGCGATGCCCCTTGCAGTTTCGCAAATGCAGGACAGCCGGATCAGCAGCCTGCGGGAAGAGTTCCTGCTTAATACGGTTAATCTGACGCTCCAGCAGGATGTTGGGGTAAGTCCGGTTCTCCGCCTGATTGCAGGAGAGTGTAACAGCATCCTGTGGGAGGAGGAAACAAAGCTCACCGAACAGGATGCAATCGAAGCCGCTAAGGCGGTGCTAACTGAAATGGAGGCCATGGACCTATTGTCTGTGGGCGATTTGGCACTGATACGAGACGCAGAGGGACGAGCTGAACCGATTCTCTTAATTGGCGGCGACGGCAGCTCCGCACTGGTTTGGAACTGTTATTCGTACAGTGAGAATGTGCCATACCAGATGTGGATTGATGACACGACGGGTAAGGCCGTACAGTTTCTGGTGAGCAGCCCTACGCCCCGAGATACGGATGCCGCCCACGCCCTGGTTGCAAACTGGAACATATTCTTTCAGGGCTACTATGGAATTGAAATTGTCAGTGTGAAAGAGGAGTCTCAAGGCATTGATTCCGGCGGCATTCTATACCAGTTCGTTTTTGGGGCTGATTTGCAGGACGGCTTGGATGTCTGCGAGTTGAAACTGGAGCTATTTGACGGCATGGCGACCTTTAATTTTAATTGATGCAGTTTCGTTGCCGGAATGTTAACGGTTCTTTCAATCTGCCCGCTATGATGAAAGCATCTCAAACAAAGAAGGTGCTTTATCATGAACCAAAGAGAATTGACGGTACGGCGGCCTGGCGGCCAGCGTGCTCGCAGGCGCAGACGCAGACAAAACGCCTTGCTGAGGAAGTGTTTCCTCCCCGCCACAGCGCTGT
>CANPFP010000217.1 GCA_947573385.1 uncultured Bacillota bacterium
CACCGGGGGGAACGTACCACCACGATACCCATGAAAACGCCTCCCCTCCCTGTTGAATTTGCCGTTGACGGCTGTTTCATCCTATGTGAGAAAGAAAAAAATGTGACATCAAAAAGCAGCCTTGATTTCCGATAAAACAGTACGAAAATCAAGGCTGGCTTATTACAGCAGTCCTTTGGAGCGCAAAAACTCGCTGGCTACCTCCTCAACAGGCCGGCCGTCCACATCCACGGCGTAGGTCAGCTCTACCATATCCTCACTGCTCACCTGACCGGTAAGCAGCTCCAGTACCTGCTCCAGGTTGGGGGCCGCATCGTAGAAGTCAGCGAACAGACCCTCCCGGACCAGGAATGCCCCGTAGTACTCGGGGAAAAACCCTCTGTCGTCCTCCAGAATGGTAAGACCGGCCCGCTTGTTCAAACCGTCGGTGGCGTAGACCACCATCACGTCAAAGGCCCCGCTCTCCACGGCGTTGTACTTCAGCACCACGTCCACCGGCTTGGCGGAGCGGAAGCTGAGACCGTAGAAATCCACAAAGGGCTGGTATTTCATGCTGCCCTCCTCGGTGTAAAACTCATGTTCCGCACCGAAGTCCAGCTCCCCGGCAATGGGAATCAGGTCAGAGACTTTGGACACGCCATACCGGTCGATGACGGATTGGGTTACACCGATGGAATAGGTGTTGTTCAGCCCCACTTTGCCCAGCAGCCGCAGCCCCTCCCGTTCCCGGACCGTCTCGTTGACAAAATCATAGAGACCCTCACCCTCCGGGATGTCTTTCGTGTCTAACCCCAGGAAGGTGGTGAGCACCGTTCCGTCGTAGCTGAACATCAGGTCACAGCTGGGATTGGCCCCTTTCAACTCGTTATGGTTGTTCACCTGGGTCATCTGGTCCAGGATGACCACCTCTAAATCGGTCTTGTCCTCCACCAGCAGCTCTGCCATGGCGTGCATCAGTTTAACCTCGGAGTAGTCCCCGTCGTAGAGCGTAAGCTGGCCCTCGGTATATTGGGGCAGAAGCATAGATGCCACCAGGGCCACGCTGGCCAGGGCCAGAACGGCGCCGCCCGCCGCTTTCACAGGGAGGGGCAGCTTGTTGCGGCGGTTGCCGGACATCCGTCTCTCCACCCAGCCCAGCCCGGCGTCCAGTACCAGGGCCATGACCATCAGAATCAGGGTGCCCATCAATATCTGTTCCATATTCCGCTGGCGGATGGCGGTGTAGAACAGTCCGCCCAGTCCGCCTCCCCCCACAAAGGAGGCAAAGACGGCGGTGCCGATGGCGTTGACGGCGGCGATGCGGATGCCGGTGACCAGCATGGGCGCGGCCAGGGGGATATCCACATGGAACAGGCGGTAGGCGGGACTCATACCCATGCCGGCGGCGGCCTCCTTCAGGTGGCCAGGCACCTGGGACAGACCCAGAGTACAGTTTCGGGCGATGGGCAGCAGAGAATAGAGGGCCAGGCCAGTCATGGCGGTAGGGGAACCCGGTCCGGCCGCCACCATGATAACGCCCAGCAGGGCCAGGGCGGGGATGGTCTGAATCAAATCTACCACCCACAGCAGGGCCTTCCCCACCCTGGGGCACAGATAGGCCAGCAGGCCCAGGGGAACCCCGGCAGCTACGGCCAAAATCAGAGCGGACAGCACCAGGGACAGATGATCCCAGATCATAGCAACACTCATTTTTCTGCCCCGCCTTTCCGCAGACCCTTGGGGACCACCCGCTTCTGGAGAGCATCCACCAGTCCGCCCAGCACCAGGGCCAGGACGGCAGCGGGGATGGCCCCTTGAAGGATCAGCGCGTTGTTGTTGGAGCTGACTCCCTTATAGACGAAGTCACCCAGCCCGCCCTGGCCGATCATGGCGGCCAGCACCGCCCAGCTGACCGTGTATACCGTGGACAGCCGCAGGCCGCCGATAATGGTGGGCATAGCCAGGGGCAGCTCCACCTGGACCAGTCTCTGGCAGTGGTTCATGCCACAGCCCCGGGCAGCTTCCTTATACTGCCGGTCCACTCCGTTCAGACCGGCTACGGTATTCTTCAGTACCGGGAACATAGCATAGACAGACAGGGCGGTAATCACTGTGGTTGGGGTCATTCCGATGAGAATAACCAGCATACCAATGAAGACGATACCGGGTATGGTATTCAAAATGGACAGCAGAGGGATCAGATACCTGGACAGGGCGGGCAGCCGGGACAGACCGATGCCCAGCAGCAGGCCCAGCACAAAGCCAATGGTCACACACACCAGAGTGTAACCGGTATGGACAGCAGTAGCCCGCAGGATGGACAGAAGCAGTTCGTTCATCCCATCACCCCCACAGCTGTTCCGCCATGGCGGAGGCCATGCTGGTTTTGGTGACGATGCCCGCCACTGTCTCGTCCTCCTCCAGCACCACCAGGTAGGGGAAACCGCTGGAAATGAGCTGCTCGAAGCATTCCCTGGCGTTGTCCCCCACATGGACGGTGGGGGTGGTGCACCGCACCAGAGGGCCGATGGTCTTCACCACATGGCCGGTGAGACGGATGTCGGCGATGGACACGGTGCCCTGATACCGGCGGTTTTCGTCCACCACCAGCAGGGTGTCCACGTTGTGGTGCTGCATTCGGCTGACACACTCGTTGACGCCCCGGTTCTCCTTTACGGTGATGATACCAGTGCGCATAAACTGGTCCACCGTCAGCCCGGCGGGGTCGGGACCGGCCTGATGCTTGCCCAAAAACTCCCGAATCTGGTCGGTGGCGGGGTTTTCCAGCATCTCCTCCGGCGGGGCCATCTGAACAATCTCCCCCTGGTTCATAAAGATGATAACGTCTGCCAGGTCCAGGGCCTCCTCCATGTCGTGGGTGACAAAGATGATGGTCTTGTTCAGCTTCTGCTGCAAGGTCTTCACCTCCAGCTGGAGGG
>CANPFP010000218.1 GCA_947573385.1 uncultured Bacillota bacterium
ATCCGTTGTGCCGCAAGGGGTTCAAAGTTTCAAAAACTCATTCCCACTCTATTGTGGCTGGAGGCTTGCTGGTAATGTCGTATACAATCCGGTTGATCCCCTTCACCTCGTTGACAATGCGGGTGGACACCCTGTCCAGCAGGTTGTAGGGGATGCGGGCCCAGTCGGCGGTCATAAAGTCGGAGGTGGTCACCGCCCGGAGGGCCAGGGTATAGTCGTAGGTGCGGCCATCCCCCATAACACCCACCGACCGGGTGTTGGTGAGGACGGCGAAGTATTGATTGAGATTTTTGTCTTCCCCCACCTTGGACATCTCCTCCCGGAAGATGAAGTCAGCCTGCCGGAGTGTGTCGGCCTTCTCCTTGGTGATGTCCCCAATGATGCGGATGGCCAGTCCCGGACCCGGGAAGGGCTGGCGGCTCACCAGATACTCAGGCAGGCCCAGTTCCCGGCCCAGCTGACGGACCTCATCCTTGAACAGCATCCGCAGGGGCTCAATGATCTCTTGAAAGTCCACATAGTCGGGCAGTCCGCCCACATTATGGTGGCTCTTAATAACGGCGGCCTCCCCCGCTCCAGACTCGATGACGTCTGGGTAGATGGTGCCCTGGGCCAAAAAGTCCACAGCGCCCACCTTTTTGGCTTCCTCCTCGAAAACCCGGATGAACTCCTCGCCGATTATCTTCCGCTTCCGCTCCGGCTCGTCCACCCCGGCCAGCTTCAGCAAAAAGCGGGTCTCAGCGTCCACCCGGACGAAGTTGATGTTCCATTTGGAAAAGGCTTCCTCCACCTCGTTCCCCTCGTTCAGGCGCATCAGGCCGTGGTCCACAAAGACACAGGTGAGCTGAGGGCCCACCGCTTCGGCCAGCAGGGCAGCGGCCACCGAGGAGTCCACCCCGCCAGACAGGGCCAACAGCACCTTTCCCGGGCCAATCTTCTGCCGGAGGTTGGCAATCGCGGTTTTTTTGTAGTCGCCCATGGTCCAGTCACCTTTGGCCCGGCAGACCTCAAAGAGGAAGTTGCGGATCATATCCACACCGCCCTGCGTGTGATCCACCTCGGGGTGGAACTGGACGCCGTAGAATCCCCGGCGCTCATCAGCTATGGCCACGCTGGGGCAGGTGCCGGAGCGGGCGGTGAGGGAAAAGCCCTTGGGCACTCTGGCCATGTAGTCCCCGTGACTCATCCAGGACACCCCCTCTGAGGGCAGGTCCCGGAACAGCTTGCAGCCTGTGTCATAGTGAGTAAGGGTCTTGCCGTATTCCCGGGCGGAGTCGTCCTGGGCAGGAGTGACCTGTCCCCCCAGCAGATGGGCCATAAGCTGGCAGCCGTAGCAGATACCCAGGATGGGCACCCCCCAGGTAAAAATAGCCGGGTCCACCTGGGGAGAGCCCTCCAGATAGACCGACTGGGGCCCGCCGGTGAAGATCATTCCGATGGGGTTAAAGGCTTTCAGCTGGGTCAGGGGGGTGGTCCAAGGCTTGACCTCGCAGTACACACCGCACTCCCGCACCCGGCGGGCGATGAGCTGGTTGTACTGCCCGCCGAAGTCGATGATAAGAATTTTTTCCATAATGTCCCTCCGTTCGATGGTTTCGATTCTTTGCGGGACAGGAAAGGTCTGCCCCGGCGCTCAGCTTTTCCCGGACGCTTCTGCAACAAATTTCCAATTCATCATAGCAGAACCAGTCCATTTTGGCAATATCGTGATAGCAGACAAAATTTCCACCCTTGACAGCGGTGTTCCATGGGAGAGGGCATGCTCCTGTCCGTCAGGCTCGGTCGGCCCTCCCCCACCTGAAAATTAATGTTCAAGCGGTAGAAAACCTCCCCATACTGTGCTATAATACCCGGGAATTTCCATAAAAGGAGGCGGCCTATGATAAACTGGCTGGATTTTGCGCTCTATTTGCTGATCTATTCCTTTTTAGGCTGGTGCACCGAGGTGCTGTACTACGCTGTGACCAGGCAGCAGTTCTGTAACCGTGGCTTTCTTACGCTGCCCTTTCTGTTGTCCTACGGGGTGGCCTTCGACCTGATGATACTCACTCTGCCCGCCCTGGCCGGACGGTATGCGGTGCAGTTTTTGTTCACTGTGGCAATCCTGTCTGTGGCGGAGAGCTTTGCCGACCACATGAACCGGCAGCTGGGGCCAAAGGTGCACTGGGGCGGCGAGCGCCCCCGGCTGCTGGGGGGCAGCGTGCAGGGTCTGGTCTCCTCATCGGCGGTGGCGGCCATCTGTTATGTGACCTATCTGGTGGTCCACCCTCTGCTGCTGGGGGTGATGACACTGGTGCCCGAACCGCTGAAGCTTGCTGCGGTCTGGGTGTTTTTTGCCATGATGGCGGCGGACTTTGTAGGGGTGCTGTATACCCTGCGCACTGGGGGCGCCCGGGCCTATGAACGTCGGGAGGCTCACAGCAGCGAGGGAAGGATTGCCGGCAGGCTCACCAATGCGGTGTGGCGCCGCCTGCAAAGGGCCTACCCCGGCATACGGGGGATGGCTCCGGAGGAACAGGAGGTATACACCTTCGCCAAAGGGGTCTGCCTGGATAAGCTGGTGTGGGTGTTTCTCACCTCCGCCCTGCTGGGCGACATCATCGAAACCTTCTGGTGCGGGCTGGTCAATGGCCGCTGGATGAGCCGCTCCAGCGTGCTCTACGGCCCATTCAGCTTTGTGTGGGGCCTGGGGGCGGTGGTGCTCACTGTCACCCTTCAGCGGCTGGCCAAACGGGATTCCTTTTTCGTCTTTGCCGCCGGCTTCTTCATCGGCGGGACCTACGAGTACATATGCAGCGTGTTCACCGAGCTGGTATTTGGCACCGTGTTCTGGGACTACAGCCACATGTCTCTGAACATCGGCGGGCGGACCAACGTGCTGTTCTGCTTTTTCTGGGGGGTGCTGG
>CANPFP010000219.1 GCA_947573385.1 uncultured Bacillota bacterium
CCTTCCTGATGCCCGTGGAGGACGTGTTCACCATCTCCGGCCGCGGCACCGTGGCTACCGGCCGTGTGGAGCGTGGCCAGCTGAAGGCCGGCGAGACCGTCGACATCGTGGGCCTGCAGGAGGAGAAGAAGTCCACCGTCGTCACCTCCATGGAGATGTTCCGCAAGACTCTGGACTTCATCGAGGCCGGTGACAACGCCGGCTGCCTGCTGCGCGGTATCGCCAAGACCGACATCGAGCGCGGCCAGGTGCTGTGCAAGCCCGGCTCCATTCACCCCCACACCAAGTTCAAGGGCCAGGTTTACGTCCTGTCCAAGGACGAGGGCGGCCGTCACACCCCCTTCTTCAACAACTACCGGCCCCAGTTCTACTTCCGTACCACCGACGTGACCGGCATCATCACTCTGCCCGAGGGCACCGAGATGTGCATGCCCGGCGACAACGTGGACATGGACGTGGAGCTGATCACCCCCATCGCCATCGAGAACGGCCTGCGTTTCGCCATCCGTGAGGGCGGCCGCACCGTCGGCTCCGGCGTGGTTATCGGCATCAACGAGTAAGATATAACGCCATAAAAGGACGGGCTCCGGCCCGTCCTTTTTCTGAATTTTTGAAATGCGGGAGGGAATACTTTGAGCGATACGAGAAAAATCTGCGAGGGCCTGAACCTGATGTATGTGGGTAATATCATTATCATTGCTGCTGCTCTGTGCACGCTGCTTGCCTTGCTGATGCCCTTTCTGGTAATTTTGACATCACTTGTGATAATCATTGGAGGTGTTGTCTGCCTGGTGGGGCTGGTGAAGCTGCGCAATGAGCACGGGGACTACATGAATGCTCTGATGGCCTGCGTGCTTGGGATTGTGTTCGGCCTGTTGTCTAATAATGAGAGCGTTTTCGGAAGCCTGATGAGTCTGGCCAATACAATATGTACTCTGCTTGAGGTGTATTTTGTCATTCGCGGGACAAACAGCTTCCTGCGGGAGCGTGGGTGCCTGATGGAGGTGGCTATGGGCGATAAGGCCTGGAGGTGGCAGCTAATTTCCGCCGTCGCCAATGTGGCTGCTGCGGTGCTGGCCGCAGTGTCGCTTTTTGCGGCACCGGGGCTGAGCATTGTACTGGTGCTGGGCGCTCTTGGTGTGAGTATTGCCGCGTTAGTATTTTATCTGTCCTATTTGAGGGCGGGCGTTGCGGCGTTGAGCTGAAGAAATGTGATAACCCAGGTGCGCTTGACGGACCTGGGTTATTGATTTCCAGCAGAAAACTGCCGTTTCTGTGCTTTTGTAATTTTTTACAAAATTAGCTGGACAGAACGGGAAAAATATGGTATATTTAAGAAGAACCAGATGACCCATGTAAGAAGGAAAAGGAGGAATAGCGATGGAGCCCAGGTTTTTTAAGATTCCTGTCTGTGTAGGTGATGTGTCCCTTAACGTGGCGCAGGGGCATTTTGCCACCCGCAACAGCCATACCAATTACTTTGTCGATGTAACCAGCCAGCAGTCCTGCATCCGCGACGCCGAGGCGGCGTCCCAGCAGCTGGCTCAGCGCCTGACCCAGCACCTGATGGTGGACACCATCCTCTGCATGGACGGCACCCGGGTGATCGGCACCTGCCTGGCCCAAAAGCTGACCCAGGGCGGTTTCCGCTCCATCAACGCGGGCCGGGAGATTTACGTCCTGCGGGAGCACCTGGGCACCAATGGCAAGCTGATTTTCCGGGACAACGCCCGGCCCATGCTGGAGGGGAAAAATATCCTGCTGCTGCTGGCCTCCGTCACCACCGGCGGCACGGTGCGCAAGGGCATCGAGTGCATCGAGTACTACAGGGGCAGCGTGGTGGGCATCGCCGCCATCTACAGCCACCTGAAGGAGATTGACGGCGTCTCCATCACCGCCCTGTTCGATACCAACGACCTGCCCGGCTACGCCAGCTATTTGCCGGAGGAGTGCCCCATGTGCAGGGAGAAGCAGGAGCTGGACGCTGTGGTGGACAAATTCGGATATTCCGCACTCTAAAAATCCGTCAGGGCCTGCCGGGGACGGCAGGCCCTGGAAAATTTGGATGATGCAGTGACAACTGTGTGCTATAATCAGCTCCACAAATTGGAAACTGAGGAGGGAGATATGGAAAAACTTTCTATATTGATATTGTTAATTGCCATTTCCTGTGCTTTATTTTCAGGTAAAATGTATATGGAAGTAAGAGGGAATAAACAGGCTGAAAAAGTGATTGCTGTATGTAGTGCGGGAGCATTATTGATCTGTACAATGGCTATTATAAGTATCTTATTGTGATTATGCCAATCGAAAAAATTCAGTTCATCGAGCAGTTACATGTCTGTATAGGGTAGCTGCTCGCTTTAGATATTTTAATGCAAATGGCGTGGGTCAGCACCAACCTGAAAAGGGAAATTAAAATTTGGGGGTTGACAAGCGGGGGAGGAGCCGCTATAATAATCCCAACAACCAAACAGCAACAAACCTTTGAGAAAGAGTAGTAGTCGGCACAGCAAACCTTTCAGAGAGCTCCGGGTGGTGGAATCGGAGCGGGGCGCGGCCGGGCGAATGGACTTTCGAGGGCGGCTTGAACGGGAAACCAAGTAGATGCCGACGGGGACCCACCCGTTATCCATCGGGCACGCGTGATGGCGCGTGAAGCGAGCGGACGTTTTCCAAGACGTCAATTTGGGTGGTATCGCAGGAGTGCAGCTCTTGTCCCATGTGGGATAAGGGGCTGTTTTTTTATACTCCAACAAAAGGGACCCCGGCACGGCCCCCTCATCTGCCGCCTAAATCTAAAAATTTGGAGGAACCCAACATGAAAAAGACCAATA
>CANPFP010000220.1 GCA_947573385.1 uncultured Bacillota bacterium
CCGATGATCTCCACCTCGTTGCCGTAGATGTTGTAGAGACCCTTGGCCACGCCCCGCATGGTGGCGTTGAGGGCCTGGCAGTCGCCGCCGCTGGTGAGTATTCCGATCCGTTTCATGAAATACCGCTTCCTTTCAGAAAAAGATAAGATATATAAAAGCCGCTCCGGCTTGGTAGACCAGGTATGGAGGTGGCCACAGGCAGCCCCCACAGGCGTTACAACCTACGAATCTCTCCTGATGATCCGTCCCAGCAGCCCCCGGCGGGTTTTTCGGACCGCAGCCGCCGGCTTTTTCGGGGCCCCCTTGGCCGCCGGACGCTTCTCCGGGGCGGAGCCCGGTTTAACAGCCGGTTTGGGCTCCGCCTTGGGCCGCTCCAGCGCCCAGACTCCGGCGCGGGCCTGGTCACAGAAGTACTCCTGCGCGTTGAAGGGCTCCCCCTGGGCCCGGACATAGCTGCCGTCGGGCTGCTGGACCCGGCCCTTGGCGGTGTCCCGGAGCTGGGCGGCAAACATCTCCTCCAGGTGGGCCCGGAGGGCGGGGGCGTTTACAGGGACGGCCACCTCCACCCGGCGGGTGGTGTTGCGGGTCATGAAGTCGGCGGAGGAGATATACACCTGCTTCCGCTCCTGTAAGCCAAAGATATAGATGCGGGCGTGCTCCAGATAGCGGCCCACGATACTGCAGACGGTGATGTTCTCCGTCAGCCCGGGCACGCCGCCAACGAGACAGCAGATGCCCCGAACCACCAGGTCGATTTTTACCCCGGCCTGTGAGGCCTGGATGAGCCGGTCAATAATCAGCTTGTCGGTGAGACCGTTGAGTTTAAATCCCAGATAGGTCTCCTCCCCCGCCCGGGCCAGCTCGATCTCCCGGTCGATGAGGGCCAGCACCTTGGGCCGCAGGCAGGCGGGGGCCACCATAAGATGGCGGCTGTCCTCCACCACCTCGCCCATGGACAGGGCGTTGAAGACCTGGGCGGCTTCGGCGCCCAGCTCAGGGTCGGCGGTCATGAGGGCGTAGTCGGTGTAGAGCCGGACGGTGTCCTCGTTATAGTTTCCGGTACCCACCTGGGTGATATACTCCACTTGGCCGCTGCGCACCCGGGTGATGAGCAGCAGCTTGGAGTGGACCTTCAGCCCGTCCAGGCCGTAGATGACCCGGCAGCCCGACTGCTCCAGCACCCGGGACCAGCCGATGTTGTTCTCCTCGTCAAAGCGGGCCCGGAGCTCCACCAGGGCCACGACCTCCTTGCCGTTCTCGGCGGCGTCTACCAGGGCTTCTACGATCTTGCTGTTGTGGGCTACCCGGTAGAGGGTCATTTTAATGGACACCACATCCGGGTCCTGACCGGCCTCCTGGAGCAGGCGCAGCATGGGCCGGACGCTCTCGTAGGGGTAGGTAAGCAGCAGGTCCCGTTTCCGAATTTGCTCTGTCATAGGGGTCAGCGGGTCCACATTTGGGGAGTTTTGCGGGACGCGCCGGGGGTAGAACAGCTCCGGTTTTTCCCGGAGCATATCCCGCAACGCCCCCATAAAGGACAGCTCCAGGGGGACGTCGCTGGAAAACAGGTGCTTTTTAGAAAGTCCCAGGCAGGTACACAGGGCATCCCGCACGGTGTCGGACAGCTTGCCCTGATACTCCAGCTTCACCGGCTGGAGCCGTTTCCGGCGGCGGATAAGCTTCTCCATGCTCTTGCGGTACTCCTCGGCCAGCAGGTCGCTCATCTGGTCGGACGTCTCGTCCATGTGGATGTCAGCGCTGCGCACCAGGCGGATGAGGACGGCCCCTTCCACCTTGTAGTGAGCAAAAATTTTGGAGAGAAAGCCGGCAATCAGCTCCTCCACCAGTACAAACCGCTGGCCGTCGCCGGGCAGGGGGACCAGCCGGCGGAGCGTCCCCTCGCCGCAGGGGACAATGCCCATCCGCTCACCGCCGCTTTTGGTGCGCAGGATGGCCACGGCGTAAATCGCCTTGTTGCGCAGGAAGGGGAAGGGCTGCTTGCGGCCGATGATCTGTGGGGAGAGCAGGGGCAGGACGTTAGAGGTGAAATACTTCTCCAGAAAGGCCTGCTGCTTGTCCGACAGGCCCCCGAAGCGGCATATCTCCACCCCCTGGCCGGCCAGCTCGGTCAGCAGCTCCCTGCAAATGTGGTCCCGCTCCGCCAGCAGCTCCCGGGTCCTGTCCAAAATGGCGGCGGTCTGTTGGGCGCTGGTGAGCCCCGTCTTGTCGTCCACGGCGGTGAGGTGGAGGGTATCCATGAGCATCCCCACCCGGACCATGTAAAATTCATCCAGGTTGCTCTGGAAAATGGAGGCGAAGTTCAGCCGCTCACACAGAGGATTGGCGGGGTCCTCTGCCTCCTCCAGCACACGGCGGTTGAATTGGAGCCAGGACAGCTCCCGGTTCACAAAGCATCCCGCCGGAGCGGGAGAAATGCTGTGATCTTTCATCGTCGGTCGCGTCTCCTTTGTCAGTTTACTGTACTGCTATAAATGTACCACCCTTTTCCAACAGGTGCAAGACCTTTTGTAAAAACATTTTCATTCCAAAAATAGAAAATATAGGCAGCAACTGTAACAGGTATATCTCCGCATTCCGGGGCAAAGCTATGTGTGGATGTTCCATCCAAGCCAATCGGCAAACACAAAACCAAATGAAAAAGGAGAGACGAGTCATGTCTAACAGCAATAGTAATAAGATTATGGTTCCCAATGCCCGCGAGGCTATGAACAAGTTTAAGATGGAGGCCGCCAACGAGGTGGGCGTCAACCTGAAGCAGGGCTACAACGGCGACCTGACCAGCAAGCAGGCCGGCTCCGTGGGCGGCCAGATGGT
>CANPFP010000221.1 GCA_947573385.1 uncultured Bacillota bacterium
CCTACACCGGCGGGTTCAACCTGCAAATCGCCTGGGCCACCGGCCGGGCGGCGGGGGAGGGCGCCGCGGCATATTTAGGAGAAAGCGATGAATCAAAGTAATTCTGATGTAAAGCTGGGCCGGTTTTTGAGCCTGGTCCTCCGCCACGACCCCCATGCGGCGGGAATTACCCTGGACGGGCACGGCTGGGCCGACGTGGATGCCCTGCTGGCCGGGGTGAACCGCACCGGGCGGAAGATCAATATGGACACGCTGGAGCGTATTGTTCGGGAAAACAGCAAACAACGGTACGCTTTTAACGAAGACCACACCAAAATCAGGGCCAATCAGGGCCATTCGGTGCGGGTGGATGTGGAGCTGAAAGCGGCAGAGCCGCCCAAGTACCTCTATCACGGCACCGCCACCCGGTTTCTCCCCGCCATTCAGGCGGAGGGCATCCGAAGAATGAGCCGGCAGTATGTCCACCTGTCGGGGGACTTTGAGACGGCTATGGCGGTGGGCAAGCGCCACGGTATCCCGGTGGTCATCACCATCGACGCGGCGGCCATGGCCCGGGATGGGGTGGGGTTCTACCGCTCGGAAAACGGCGTGTGGCTGTGTGAGCATGTGGAGCCGAAGTACTTCGTCTCCTAACCCAGGTCGCTGTCCAGCGCGATCCCGGTGCGCACCCCCAGGCGGAAGCCCTCGGCGTGACCACCGATTACCTCTTGGGTCGAGGAGAGTAAAGCCCACGTCCCTCCGCAGAGAAAAGCCCCCCTTGTTAAAGGGGGGAGGGCCACGAAGTGGCGGGGGGATTCCACCGGTAATTCAAAGCAAAAACGGAATCCCTCCACCACCGCCTTCGGCGGCGGTCCCCCTCCCTTTGGCAAGGGAGGCATGAGGGGAGCGGAAACGGAGCGATCAGCATGAATTTCACAAGCATTGCCATCGACGGCCCCGCCGGGGCGGGAAAGAGCACCCTGGCCCGGAAGCTGGCGGAGAAGCTGGGCTATATCTATGTGGACACCGGGGCCATCTACCGCACGGTGGCGCTGAAAGTGCTGTGGGAGAAGGCGGACCCCGCCGATCCGGCCCAGGTGGTCCCTCTGCTGGAGGGACTGGAGATACACATGGGCTACGAGGACGGGGCGCAGAAGATGTATCTGGAGGGGGAGGACGTGAGCGGGGCCATCCGGCGGCACAAGGTGTCCGGGGCGGCCTCCCAGGTCTCCGCCATCCCGGAGGTGCGCTCCTTCCTGCTGGAGTTCCAGCGGAAGCTGGCCCGGGAGAGCAGCGTGGTCATGGACGGCCGGGACATCGGCACGGTGGTGCTCCCCAATGCCGACGTAAAGATATTCCTCACCGCTGCCCCGGAGGCCCGGGCCCGGCGCCGGCTTCTGGAGCTGGAGCAGAGGGGAGAGACGGCGGACTTTGACACCATCCTCCGGGATATCAAGGAAAGGGACTACCAGGACGAGCACCGCCCCATCGCCCCCCTGAAACAGGCGGCGGACGCCGTCCTGCTGGACACCACTGACTTAGATTTGGGGCAGAGCATGAGCCGCCTGCTGGCCCTGGTAAAGGAGAAGATCGGCCCGTGATTGAAGAAACAGCTGTCAAAACAGACAAGAAGCCCAAGGAGACGCCGGAGCAGCGGAAAAAGCGGATGGACTGGTTTTTCCACCTGCTGTACCTTGTGGTCTGGCCCTATTTCCGGCTGATCCATCCGGTCTATGCGGTGGGCCGGGAGAACATCCCCCAGGGCCCGGCAGTGATTTGTCCCAACCATACCACCGCCGGCGACCCCTTCTATGTGGTCTTCGCCTTCGGCTACAAGTGGCCTATGCGGGCCATGGCCAAGGTGCAGATTATGCGGATACCCTTTATTGGCTGGATTTTGAGCAAGGCGGGGGTGTTCGGTGTGGACCGGGATACCACCGATGTAAAGGCGGTGCGCACCGCCATGAAGTTTCTCAAGGAGGGCGACAAGCTGCTCATGTTCCCTGAGGGCACCCGGGTCCACGAGGGAGAGGATGTCCAGGCCAAGGTGGGGGCCGCCCTCTTTGCCACCCGGACGGGGGTGCCCCTGCTGCCGGTATACATACAGCGGAAAAAAAAGCGGTTCCGGCGTAATACTGTGGTAATTGGGAAACCCTATTATCCGGAGTATGAGGGCCGTAAGCCCTCTAATGAGGAGCTCCAGGTTATGGCACAGGATCTGATGGACCGGGTGCAGGCCCTGGGGGAGGGCGTGGGATGAAGGTCGTAGTGGCAAGGTCGGCCGGCTTCTGCTACGGCGTGCGCCGGGCGGTAGAGCTGGCTGAGGAGAAGGCCGCTCAGGGTGTGCCCTGCGTCATGCTGGGCTCCCTCATCCACAACAAGGATGTGACCGGCCGTCTGGCTGCCCAGGGACTGCGGGCGGTGGAAAAACCGGAGCAGGTCCCCGAGGGCTGTGGAGTAATCATTCGTTCTCATGGAGAGAGTCAGTCTGTTTTTGAGGAGTTTGCCCGGCGGGGGGCGGAGGTATTCGACGCCACCTGCCCCAACGTGACCCACATCCACAAAATTGTGGCGGAAGCGGAAAAGCGAGGGCGGCAGCCTGTGATTGTGGGCGCACCCGACCACCCGGAAGTACTTGCCATCGCCGGATGGTGTAAGGCTCCAGTGGTTGTTTCCGGGGAAAAAGATTTGGAAAATTGGCTGAAAAGTGGGGAAAACCGCAACAATCTGCCCCTCACGTTTGTTTCTCAAACTACCTCTACCAAGAAAATTTGGGAAAATTGCGTGGAAAAAGCAAAAAAACTATGTACAAACGCGGAATTTTTTGATACAATATGCGGAGC
>CANPFP010000222.1 GCA_947573385.1 uncultured Bacillota bacterium
CGGCAAGGTAGCAGAGTGCGCCGTATTCTAAACGGGTGAGGTAAATGTCCGTACCCTGTTTCATGCTGTGCGCTCCTTTCAGATTTGCCCCGTCGCCATATCGTGAGCGACAAGGGAAGTGTAGTAGTTGTTGATGGTGGACGGGGCGTTGAAAAGCACCGTCCGTAGGTACTGCTTCATGTTGCGGATTTTCGTGGTGTTTTCCTGCATACAGTCCAGCACAAAGCGGATATGTTCGCTGTCCAGCTTCATAAACTTTGCCTTTACCAGCTCGGCGGGGTAGTCGTCCCCGGCAATCCGTACCGTCGCCCTCGCGGTGCAGACGGTTTCCAGCATAATGTCCACCAGCTCGTCCAGCCTGTCCCGGTCAACGTGGGTGTCGGTTATGAGAACGTCATAGCTGATATTGTCCATGATGATCTCCCGGTAAATCTCAACCGCGCTCTGTGTTGCCGCTTCCTTTCGCTTCCGTTCCGGCGGCTTTGCCGCAGCGTCCCCGCAAGGTGAGGGGTCAGGGGAAAGGATAGGAATGGAATCGGTACTTGATAAATCCGTAATTGATTTTTCTTTTTTTGGTAAATCAGTTCTTGATATATCTTTATTTAATTGCGTTGGATTTTCCTGCGTAGGTTTTTCCAACGTAGGCTTTTCCTGTGTTGGATTATCCAATGTTGGATTATCCAATGTTGGATTTTCCAATGTAGGTAAATCCGATGTAGGCGGCTGCGGCTGCTCGTAGATCACATACTCCGCGCCGCGCAAGCGGCCTTTCGCGTCACGCTCCCTTGACCGAACGATATACCCGGCGCGTTCCAGCTCCCGCACCGCTTCGCGGATAGCGTCGATTTTCTCCCGGTTGATAAGGGACAGGCCAGCAAGGGTATAGTCCCAATCTTCGGGGAGTGAAAGCATTTGTGACAGCAGCCCCTTTGCCTTTAGGGACAGCTCTTTATTGCGCAGATGGTGGTTTGACATGACGGTGTAGCCACGGTTGCGCTCCACGCGGAAAACTGCCATAGCTCTGATACTCCTTTGCGGTAGATTTTGTTACGCAGTAGAAGCGCGATTTTGAGGGGTAAGGTATAAACACCCTGCCCCGCCAAAACCGCGCCCGAAAAGCCGCATGGCGCAAGGCTCCTTATGCCCCTACTGCGTAACAAAGGGCATAAAAAAAGCGGCGTCCCTTTTCTCCCCGCGTGGGGAGTGAAGAAACGCCGTTATGGTCGGTATATGAAATTGTCATGGTATGGGGTCTATCTGTGTGTTGCCCTCTCTGGGCGTCCGGCTCTCGCGGTGCTGCGCATATCAAGGCTCTTTCCTCAAAAGTAGTAAATCGGTAGTAAATTCCTTGTCCATATCCGCGAAAGTGCCTGTATTTCAAGGCTTTTCAGAGATAATCAAGGTTGTTGCATTACCAACCGCATTTTAATTTATTTGTTAATTGTAAGAACCTTCTTCAGGCGGGCGAAGCGGGGGAGGGAGTTCTCGGTAGGGGCCTTGGCGTCGCCCTGGATGAGGGGCAGGGCGTAGTCGATGAAGGCCTGGGTGACGCCGTTCTGCTCGGCGTTGATCCACTCCAGGGGGACCTTCTTCTCGAAGTTGGCCACCTCGGACAGGTTGAACAGCTTGGTCTGGCAGACGTACTTGCCGCCCTCGCGGGAGCACTCGAAGCCCACCATCTTGTCGGTCTCGCCGGCCACGGCGGCCTCCACGGCGGTCTTGCCGGCCAGGAAGGACTCGTCAATGTCGGTGCGGGAGGCAACGTGCGCGCCGCAGCGCTGGAGCAGAGACAGTTCGATGCCCCGGACCTTGGCGCCGGTCTTCTCCTTGACCACGCTGGCCAGCAGGGCCGCCAGGCCGCCCAGCTGGGCGTGGCCGAAGCCGTCGGTGGCGGAGGTCTTGGCCTCGGAGACGAAGGAGCCGTCGGCGTAGTGGATGCCCTCGGAGACGGCCACGATGCAGTTGCCGTTGGCCTTATAGATGCGCTCCACATCAGAGAGGAACTTGTCCATGTCGAAATTCACCTCGGGGAGGTAGACCAGGTCGGGGGCGCAGCCCACGACCCCCGCCAGGGCGGCGGCTCCGGCCAGCCAGCCGGCGTGACGGCCCATGATCTCGATGATGGTCACCATGCCGGTGTCATACACCCGGGCGTCCTTATACACCTCGGCGCAGGAGGTGGCGATATACTTGGCGGCGGAGGCGAAGCCGGGGCAGTGGTCGGTGCCGAACAGGTCGTTGTCGATGGTCTTGGGCACGCCCATGATGCGGCACTCGTAGCCCACCTTCTGCATATACTTGGAAATCTTGTTGCAGGTGTCCATGGAGTCGTTGCCGCCGTTGTAGAAGAAGTAGCGCACGTCGTACTTTTTAAAGATCTCCAGGATGCGCTTGTAGTCGGTGTCGTCGGCGTCGGGGTCGGCGATCTTGTAGCGGCAGGAGCCCAGCTCGGAGGAGGGGGTATTGAGCAGCAGCTCCAGCTCCTTGGCGTCCTCCTGGCCCATGTCGTACAGCTTGTCGTTCAGCACGCCCTTGATGCCGTGGGCCGCGCCGTAGACGGCGGTGATGTCGGGGCAGTCCAGAGCGGTGCGGATGACGCCGTAGGCGCTGGCGTTGATTACGGAAGTGGGGCCTCCGGACTGACCGATAATCAGGGCTCCCTTTAATGTGTTGCTCATGTTAATTACCTCCAAATTCAAAATATCCTTTGTGGGATGGGTGACAGCTCGAAACAGGAATATTATAACAAAGATTCCCGCTGTTGTAAACGGGAAGAATAGCCGACCTTGTCTTGCATTTTAGCGCTGATAATG
>CANPFP010000223.1 GCA_947573385.1 uncultured Bacillota bacterium
TTGACGACCTTCTCCCGGCTGGCCTGGACCGTCTGGTCGGCGGTGGCCTTGCTGGAAACCAGCTCCCGGTACTCTCCGAGGGTGATCGTAACTGTCAGCTCTTGACCGGCGAGGAAATCCTTCTTTTCCCAGCCGTAGCCCTCAAGTTTCTTGTCCTGGATGGCGTCGTTCTCAAAGTGAGAAATAGAAATACTGTCCATGTTCTGTCTTCCTTTCTGGCCTTTAGAAAAAGGCCCTCCAATTATCGACCACCGTTTTCGCCAAATCCTCCTTTTTTGCAAGGGCCTGGAGGATGGTTTCGTCAATGGTCTTTTCCGATACGAGGTGAATGTAAGTGCAGCGGTTTTTCTGCCCTATGCGGTGTATCCGGCTCAAGGACTGGCTGTAGGTGGCAAAATTGAAATTCACGCTATAATAAACGCAAGTGTCCGCCGCTGTGAGGGTGATTCCGGTCCCGGCTGTGTCGATCTGGCCTATAAAGACCGTGGTGGCCGGGTCCTTCTGGAATTGCTGAACGATTGCCCCCCTTTCCTCTTTCTTTATGTCGCCGTATATGGCGACCGCCCTCATGTCAGCCTTGCCCAGGACCTTTTTGCAAAGGGCCTCTATCTCATGAATTTCCGGGAGGAAACGGGCGAAAATGACCAGCTTTTTCCGGCCATCCACAACGTAGTCAAGGAGAATATCCTCCAGGGCGTCCAATTTTCCCCGGCTCACAAGTTTAGGCCGGTCGGCGGCGTCCTCTACCAGAAAACCGCCTGTAAACTGCTGGAGCCGGAGTAGCTTGGTTAATACCGTGGTCGCCGTGATCGTGCCACTGCCCTCAAGTTCCGCATACCCGTCCCGCCGGAGCTTGTCGTATATGCTCCGCTCTTTCTTGTTCATGGGGACCACCCGGTTCTCAAAGGTCTGTTCCGGGAGGTCGAGGGCTTCGTCCTTTGTTACCCGGTAGGCGATGCTATGCTCCTTCTTAATCAGGGTGTCCAGGTCCTTGTACCGGACGATCTGTTTCCGGTTGAATCCGCCCATCTCGCAATACCGGCCCCGGAAAGCGAAAAAGTTGTCACCGAAAATAGAAGGGTCTAAAAATCGGTATTGGCTGAAAATGTCCACCGCCTGATTCTGGACCGGGGTGCCGCTCAAGATCAGCTTGTACCTTGCCCGGTCCCCTAATTGGTGCATCGCCTTACTTTGGGCGGCGTCGTGGGTCTTGATTCTCTGGCTTTCGTCGCAAATAATCAAATCCGCATCGTAGGCCAGGAGGGCCTCAAAAATTTCATCCCGCCATGTACTTTCGTAGTTGATAACGGCCACCTTTAAGTGCTGGTAGGGGAAACGTACAAGGTCATTAAGTTCCTTGAGCCGTTTGGCCTTGTCCCCCAGGAGGGTGCGTATGGTATAGGGGAAAGCGGCGTACTCTGCAAACTCTTTCGGCCAAACCGCAACCACCGAGGTGGGGGCTACAATCAAAATCCGCTTGACGTGGCCCATCTGGTACCCGGCTCCAACGGTGGCTATGGCCGTTAGGGTCTTGCTGGGCCGCAGCCCATTTCAAAGAGGTACCCGAAACCTTTACCCGTTCCGGGGGCAATCTTCGCTGGTGCTGTCAAGTGGCATCACCTCTCTTTCCTAAATAGACGCCGCTTTCCTCCGGGTGGGCGGCGTGGTATGCGATGTGTTCCTGCTGACTACTGAACACCATGAGGTTTTCGGGCCGGTTGTCGTGCTTGTCCCCGTTGATGTGGTGGACCACCTCTCCGGGGCGGAGCGGTCTGCCGATCATCGTTTCGGCTACTGCCCGGTGTTCGTGCCGACCGTGACATTTTGGGTAAGTATCCGGCTTGCAGCTCCCTTTTGCGGCCTGTTCACGGGTGCGGACGGCGTCCTTTTTTTCTTGCGTCCAGCCGTTGGCCGTGTTCATGGGGTTCTCTGTCTGGTTATAGAGGCGCATCCGTTCGCCGTTAAACCGTCGGGCGCATACCCTGCTACAAAACGGGTGCTTGCTCACCTGGGATGGGTATCTGAAAACCGCTTTCCCGCAAGCCTCACAAGTGACCTTAACCTTCGGCATCCTGCTACCTCCCCCAGCCCAGCCGCTTGCCACAGCTCCAACAATGGGCGGCGTAAAGCTGCCGTATCTGCCGGTTGCAAGCGGGGCAAATAAAGGTATTGCCGAGCCGGACCGGCTTGTCCTCAACCTCATATTTTTGGTGGAGGCTCTGGTACTGTTCCGCCAGGGCGTTGTAATCGTGAATCAGGTCCCGGACCTGTTCGGGGTCCTTGATTCCTTCATCCTGCAGGGCGGTAAAAATGTCTGTTGCGGCCTCGCAAGCTGTCACCCGGCTTTCCGTAATATCCGGGTCGTCCCTTGGTTTCTGGAGAAAGAGGGCCACGTCCTTCAAATCGGCCAGCCGCTCAAGAATGGCGTCAATGCTCATTCCTTTGGATGGGGCCTCCGCCGGGGCCTTGCGCTTATCCTGCTTTTTCATTGCTTGCGCCCTCCGGGTCTACCAGGGCGGTGCGGATGTGGTTTTCCTCGCAAAACTGGGCGAGGGTCAACCGCCGCTTGCCGGTCCGCTGGGCGTAGGCCCACTCAATCTGCGCCCCCTGGCTATGGGTCCAGCCCTTCAAGGCCACCACCGTGTCCGCCGCCTCCAAAACGGAAAGGGAAATCCTCATATAGTCGTTTTCTTTGAGGCCCAGGGGGAGAAAAGCGGTGTCGACCGGGGTGTACCCTGCTCCCTTGACAAGCTCCCTTGCAAAGGAAAATTCCCGCTGGTAGCCGTCGAGGTTGCTGCTGAT
>CANPFP010000224.1 GCA_947573385.1 uncultured Bacillota bacterium
CGGGGCGCAGGCGAAGCAGGGGATGTCCATGGCCGCCACCCGCTGGGCGGTCTGGACGTCGTAATAGGGCTTGCCCCCGTCGGCGATGGCCAGCAGAACCACCACCATCACCCCGGAGCTTTTCAGCTCCTCCAGCCGCCGGAGGAAACCTGCCCGGTTGCCCCCCTCGTCCAGGTCGGAGATGAGGAAGAAGAGGGTCTTGGCCGGACTCTCCACCAGATTCTGGCAGTAGGCAATGGATTTGGCGATGTCGGTGCCGCCCCCCATCTGAAAGCCAAAGAGCAGGTCCACCGGGTCGGCGCACAGGGGGGTGAGGTCCATAATCTGGGTGTCGAAGGCCACCACGCTGGTTTTCACTGCGGACATGGATGCCAGTACGCAGGCCATCACCGACGAGTAGAGGATGGACTGGCCCATAGACCCGCTCTGGTCGATGTCCAAAATGACGTGCCACCGGTTCACCCGACTGGAACGGTCAAAGAACCAGACACGTTCCGGGATGACAACCCCCAACTCTTTGTTATAATTTTTTAGATTTCTCCGAACCGTATAGGAAAAATCCAGAGCGGAAGCGGAGGGCAGAGGGGAGTGGGCCCGGCGGTTCAGAGCCGCTGTCACCGCCCGGCGCATGTCGTTCTCCAGCAGCTTATTGATCTTTTCCACAATTTTGCGGATAAAGGTCCGGGCGGACTCCTTGGACTTCTTGGGAATCTGGTCCTTGAGCATAAGAAGGGTGGATGCCAGATTCAGGTCGGGCTCCAGCGTGTCCAGCAGCTCGGGCTCAAGCAGGAGCTGCTTCAGGCCCTTGCGCTCAATGGCATCGTTCTGCACCACCGCCACTGTTTCTGGGTCGAAGAGGGACCGCAGATCACCCAGCCACTTGGAAATCACAGGGGAGGACGGCCCCTTCCCCGCACCCCGGCCGGATTCCCCGAAGCCCTCTCCCGGCCCGCCGTAGATGGCTCCCAGAGCGGAATCCATCAGCAGCTCCTCCCGGGACAGGGGCATGCCCCCCATACCGCCAAAGGACTGCTCCGTCTCCGCGCCCAAGATCAGCCGCCAGCGGGAGAGCTGTTCGGTTTGTGACATAAAATCACCTCATAACGCTGCCTGCAGGGGCGCACAATGTATGCCCCTGCATATTGCCCATCAGATATCGTCAAAGTCGAAGTCGGACAGGCCCTCCAGTACCGCCTGTTCGGCTTCTGTTGTCTCGTTCATCAGCAGCTCCGCCGCCTGCTGGGGGTTCACGCCCCAGATTTCTCCCAGATTTTCGGCAATGTCGTTCTTCTCCTTGGGGGAAAAATCGGCGAAGGCCCGGCGTAAAAACACCAGCGCCCGGCGGAAGGTCTCGTCGTCCAGGCCGGAGAGGTAGCTGTCCAGCTGCCGCCACAGGGATAGACGGGCAATAAGAGCATAGCGGTTTTTCCTCGCCAGCCCCTCGAACCACCCCGCCCCCAAATCAGCGGGCACGCCGGGGGACAGCCGCCGGGCCACCTCCCGGGCGAGGAGGTCCTCGTCCGCCCTGCCCCGCTCCAGAAGGATGGCCATGGCAAAGCCGGAGCAGCGGGTGTTCAGGTCGTCCCGGTCGGAGATTTCCTCCAGCAGGGAAATCCACCTCTCCTCCTCCAGAAAGTCGTGACCGAGCTGTAAAGTGTTTAACCTGTCCATAGCCTGGGTCACAGCGGATGCGACCTGGGCGTCGCAGATACAGGCATCCGCCAGGGTGAGACAGGCCCGCAGGTATAACTGCTTTACAAGGGGGATTACCGGCTCTGCGTCAAACCGCCGCAGGTCGCCGTACCGCACCACCATGCTGAGACGGGAAGCCGTCTCAGCCACGTCGGCAAGGGCGGCGGCGTCCACCCCCAGCCCCTGCAAGATGGACAGGGCATGCTGGGCGGCGGCGGGCATCCCGCACAGGAAAGCGTCCTGGAAGATGGACGCAGCCTGGTCAAGGGCGGTGCTGTTGTCCGCCCGCTCCTTCAGGGCGAAAGCCGCCGCACCTTCAACGGTGTCCCCCATGAGGGCGGACTCCACAACTTCAATCTCCACCTCCGGGGTCCAGCGCAGCTCCCAGTACTCCCCCCAGCTGGCCCCCTCCTGTCGGGAGGGGAGGAGGGCGGCAAAGTGGACCCCCAGCACCCGCAGACGATGGAGGAAGAAGGACCGGCGCAGGTCTCCCAGGGCGGCCGTCTCCGACTTCACGTTCAGCTTCTCCCGCAAGTCCAGGTCCAGCTGCTGGAGCTGGGCAGTGCGGAATTTCTCCAGCCGCAGCTCTTTGAGCTGCCGGTAAAAGTCCTCCTGCACGCTGGTGCGGGCCACCCCCTGGGGGAGAAAACCGATGGTTTTTCCGATCTCGGTGTCCGCCGCCGCCAGGGCCAGCTCGGAAAACTGTCCGTGGCCCATAGTGGTGATGGAAGCATCCCGCAGGTCTGACAGGGTTGGGTACTTGCTCCCCCGCATAGCGCAGAGGGCCTGGGCCAGCCGGACGGACTCGATGACCTCGGCTGAGGATGTCAGATTGCCCGCATTCCGGTGGGCGGCAGCCAGCCGGGTCAGGTAGAGGTAGGGGACCTCCCCCGGACCCTTGCCGTTGAGGGCGTCCCACAGCAGCTCAAAGTAGGCTGGAGCCTTATTCCCCGCCCCGTAGCCGGAGCGGGTGGTGAGCCGGTAGTAGGAATAGGGCATCAGGGTGGCACAGGTCTCCGCCCGGGGCAGGGCATCCTCCTCTTCGTCGGTCATGGGTGCGTTTTCCTCCAAACCCGCCACATGGAAGG
>CANPFP010000225.1 GCA_947573385.1 uncultured Bacillota bacterium
AGGGCGCCACCCCCTACTGCGTGAAGACGGTGGCCGTCCTCAACAGCTGGGGCAGAGCCCGGTCCTGGGGCTGCCACATGGTCCATCACGCCCTGTATCAGAAGCAGAACTATTCCTACGCCGGAGTGATTGAGGCCCTGTCCGGCGCTCCCTATGACGTAAAGTTTATCAGCTTTGACGAGGTAAAGGCCAACCCCTCTGTGCTGGACGGAGTGGACGTACTCATCAACGTGGGCGACGGCGACACCGCCCACACCGGCGGAGCCATCTGGGAGGACCCGGCCGTCTCCGCCGCAGTAAAGAAGTTTGTCTACAATGGAGGCGGCTTCATCGGTGTGGGCGAGCCCTCCGGCCACCAGTATCAGGGCCGCTATCTCCAGCTGTCTGGTATACTGGGGGTAGAAAAGGAGACTGGCTATACACTGGGTTATGACAAATACAACTGGGAGGAGCACCCCGGCCACTTCATCCTGGCGGACTGTCAGGGGTCGGTGGACTTCGGTGAGGGCAAAAAGAGCATCTATGCCCTGGAGGGGGCCCAGGTGCTGGTCCAGCGGGACAAAGAGGTCCAGCTGGCGGTGAACGAGTTCGGCAAGGGCCGGGCGGTGTATCTCTCCGGCCTGCCCTACTCCTTTGAGAACAGCCGTCTGCTCCACCGGGCGGTGCTGTGGTCGGTTCACAGTGAGGACCAGCTGAACCTTTGGCTGTCCTCCAACTACAACGTGGACGTCCACGCCTATGTGGAAAACGGCAAGTTCTGTGTGGTCAACAACACCTACGAGCCTCAGTCTACCGTTGTCTACCGGGGGGACGGCTCCAGCTTTACGCTGGCCCTGAAGGCGGATGAAATCCGCTGGTATAAGATCTGAGCCATATCAGTAAAAGCGGCCGGGCTGCGTGTTTACAAACGCGCAGCCCGGCCGTTATATGATATATCCCTAAATCATCTGTCCTTTAAAGACGATGGCCCTGCTGGACAGGTCCTTCTTGTCCAGCAGAACAACACTGGCTTCCTTACCGATGTCCAGGGTACCGGCTCTGTCGTCGATGCTGATGGACTTGGCAGGGTTATAGGTGCAGGCCCGCACCGCGTCGGCCAGAGGGATGCCAAAGGAAACCGCCTGGCGCAGACAGCCCATCAGGCTGGTAATGGAGCCGGCCAGAGTCTCCGGGTGGCCCAGAATGGTGGCCCGGTTGCCGTGGACCTCGATCATCTGTCCGCCGAACGGGTACTCCCCGTCGGGCATGCCGGTGGCCCGGAGGGAGTCGGAGATGAGAATCATCCGATCCTTTCCGAAGAGACGGAAGGCGGCCCGAACCGCAGAGCCGTGGACGTGTACGCCGTCGCAGATGAGCTCGGGCATGACGTGGGGGACATCAAAGGCCGCGCCGATGACGCTGGGGTCCCGGTGGGCAAAGGGGGGCATGGCGTTGAACAGGTGGGTGGCGTGGTCCGCCCCCGCATCAAAGGCCGCTTTGGCGGTGTCGTAATCGGCCACGGTATGGCCCACGGAGACGTGTATGTCCATCTCCGCGGCCGCCTTGATAAATTCAATGGAGTTAGGCTGCTCCGGGGCCAGGGTGACCAGGCGCACACAGCCCTCCGCAGCCGTCTGAAGGCGCTTCAGCATGGCGGCGTCCGGGTCGTGAAGATAATCCCCGTTCTGGGCGCCCTTTTTGGCCATACAGAGGAAAGGTCCCTCCAGATGAGCCCCCACCACCTCCGCCCCGCCAGCGTTCTTCTTCCGGTGGGCGGCGGTGGTCTTACAGATGGCGGTAAGCTGGTCCTCAGGGAGGGTCATGCCGGCGGGGCAGATATAAGTGACCCCCTGAGAGAGCTCGTAATCGGCAATTTTTTGCAGGCCGTCGGGGGTGGCGTCGGAAAAATCCTCCCCCACACAGCCGTGGAAGTGGACATCCACCAGGCCGGGGATGACATAGCACCCGGCTGCGTCCAGGACGGCATCATCTCCGCTGGCCGGGGCAATCAAAGAGCCGTCGGTACAGACATCCCGGGAGAGGAAGCCCTGTTCCAGGTCAAAGACCTGGCCGTTGATAATTTTCATACCTTCACTCCGGCGGCGATTACCTTGCTGAGGGCGGCTTCGTCGGCCACCAGCACCACGTCGGGATGGAGCTGGAGGATGGAGCCCTGGCAGTGGGGGTCTACAGGCCCGCAGACGCTGTTGTACACGGCCTCGGCCTTCTCCTCGCCGCTGGCGATGAAAAGAATCTTCTTGGCGGCCATGATGGGGCCGATGCCCATGGTAAAGGCCTGTTTGGGCACGTCGTCCCGGGTGGCGAAGAACCGGGCGTTGGCGTCGATGGTGCGCTCGGTGAGGTCAACCACATGGGTGGGGGTTACAAAGATACCGCCGGGCTCATTGAAGCCGATATGTCCGTTGTGGCCCACGCCCAGCAGCTGGAGGTCGATGCCGCCCAGGGAGCGGATGTACTCATCGTAGGCGGCGCACTCGGCAGCGGGGTCGGCGGCCAGGCCGTCAGGCACCCGGGTGTTTTCGGGGAGGATGTCCACATGGTCGAAAAGCTGTTTCTGCATAAAGTAGCGGTAGCCCTGGTCGTGCTCGGGAGACAGACCCTTGTACTCGTCCAGGTTGACGGTGCGGACCTCTTTGAAGGTGATGTCGCCGGCCTTGTTCCACTCGATAAGCTGCTTGTACATGCCGATGGGGGTGGAGCCGGTGGCCAGGCCCAGCACACAGTCAGGGCGGTGGATAATCTCGGCAGCCATCACATGGGCGGCCCGGCGGCTCATGG
>CANPFP010000226.1 GCA_947573385.1 uncultured Bacillota bacterium
CTCCTTTGCAACTCTATCATACCACAATTATCCCACATCCGCAACAGATTATTTACCGGGACCGGGCGCGGTCCGGGGACAGGATGGGAGGTATCACCTCCACCCCCCGGTAGCAGGGCAGGACGCAGCTCTCGCCGCAGCGTTTACAGCCGTGGCAGGGGTGGTCCTTGGGCGGCGCTGGCTTGGCCCGCTGCTCCTGCCGGGGCGGAGGGGCCTGCATCATCAGGCGTTCCAGGGGATTGGATGTAAAATATCTCATTCGTCCCCCTCATCCTCTGCGCCGCCGTCCTCATACTCGTCCTCATCGCCGTAATCGTAGTCCTCCAGGTCGGCGCTGCCCTTGGTATCGGGCTTTTTCTTCTTGAATTTCAAGAAATAGACCGCGCCGCCGCCAGCCAGGGCCACCGCCAGCGCCACAGCCAGCATCCCATTGACGCCGCCCTTTTTCTCCGGCTCCGGGTCAGGCTCGGTGTCAGTTTCTGCCGGGTCCTCCTTCTTTTCCGGCTCCGGCTCTTTACCCGCGCACTCAGTCATGTTGACGGAACAGACCGGGCAGGCGGTATTGACCGCCCCGGCATGGCATTTGTCGGTGCAGATGCAGGCGGCGGGTTCGCCCTGCTCCACCAGCGCCGCCAGATCAGCTTCATCCACTTTGTTTAGAAAATACGTCTTGTACTGTTCCTCATCCTCGTTCACCGGGGCGTCATAGTCGATCAGAATGTAAAAAATATTCCCGTCCCGACCCTCCACGGTGATAAACTGCTTATGAGTGTCTTTGCTGTAAAGCAGATCGCGGGTGAAAAACTCGCTGTCCACGGACAGCGGTTCCCCCTGCTGGGGCTGTTGGCCGGTGGCAGGCTGGCCTGTCTGCTGATCCGTCTGCGGGGTGTCCTGGGGCGACGTGGAATCCTGGCTCCAGTATTCCAGCACCTTGTCGCTGCCGTCCTCCGGCCCGCCGCCAGCAAAGGCGGTGACAGGGAGGACGGAGAAGCACAGCATCAGCGCCAGCACCATAGACAGGATGCGCCGCTTAGACGTTCTCATGGCTGCTGTCCCCCTCTCCCACCGGCGCACCGTGCTGGGCGTTGTGAATGAGCGCGGCAAGCTGGTCGGGGTCCAGGCCCATGCTTCGCACAAGGCCGATGATGTCCAGATTTTCCAGCTCAATGCGCTGCTTGGACAATTCCTCCTGCCGCGCTTGCAGCTCGGTGATTTTGGCGGCGTTTTTCTCATATTCCGTATTGATTTTCTTGATTTTCGGGTTCATAAAAATTCCTCCTTTATGGCTCTGGAAGTCTGCCATAGCAGTAAAAATGAGCTTGCCAGTACGATGTATTGAGGTTGGCGTAGGAAATCGGGGACCCACAGTGGATCATCATGCCGTTCCCCACATAGATGCCGCAATGGGTCACACCGTCCGGGTTGGGCGCGTCATAGGTGTACTTGAAAAACACCAGATCGCCAGGGCGGGCATTGGCGGGGGAAACCGGGGTACAGACGTTGCAAAGCCCCTGCGCCCCCAGCCGCCCATAGTTCCAGCCGGAGTGATTGATAACCCAGGACACGAAGCCGGAGCAGTCGAAAGAGGTGGACGGGCTGCTGCCGCCCCAAACATAGGGATAGCCAAGATATTTCTCGGCTTCGGCCAGTATTGCCGCGAAAACCTCATCCTCCAAAGCCTCCGGGGGAACATCGTAGTCCAGATAGTCCTGCCGCTGGGATGCGTTGGGATATTCGCTGGCGGGGAACAGGTCAGGCCGGTTGCCCAGGGTGGCAATATACACGGCATAAATACCAGTCCCGTTGCGAACACGCTGATGGCCGCTCTTCCCGCTGAGCTGCGTGCGGTAATGAAGCCCATCACTAAGTACACGGACAACAACTGCTGAGGAGAAGTTCGATAACGGCGCAGACCGTAAGGAGTGGGTGCTGGCTATGGTCAAGGCATCTGCGGACACTGTTGATTACGACATCGACATGGAAGTTATCAGCAAGCTCATCGACGACCTGTGCAACATGAGCAAGAAGGTTAATGCACCTGCGGAAACCGGAGAGGCAGGTGAGTAAGCTATGAGCATTCAGGAAATTCTGGCAAGCTCCGGCGGCGCTCTGGTCATCCTGATGACGCTGGTGCAGATTGCGCCCATCAAGGTCAACCCGTGGTCTGCTATCGGGAAGATGATTGGGAAGGCGCTGAACGGTGACGTGATTGCAAAGCTGAATGAGGTGCAGGGCCGTTTGGACGAACATATCCGCATCGACGATGAGCGTAATGCAGATGCACACCGAGTTCAAATCCTGCGCTTCAACCGGGAGCTTTTGCAGGACAACATCCCCCATACACAGGAGGATTTCATTGAAGCACTTTCCGAGATTGACTTCTATGAGCGCTACTGTAAAGAGCACCCGGAGTACGAGAACAACCGGGCCGTGTTGGCAATTCAGAACATTGAGCGGGTGTACAGCGAGAGGTTGGAGAAGCACGATTTTGGCAATGCCTGAAAATAAAAATAGGAGAGTTATCTGCGATTGCAGGTAGCTCTCCTTCTTTTTGCGCCATATCATATGTACACTTACAACATCATTGATGAAGTATCAGTGCTCTTGTAAATGAACATTGTCGTATGTATCCCTCGGTTTGCTATGTTTCCGAGGGAATAAAAGTCGTTGTATGTTGATTGTATAGCTTTCAGAAACCATCGAACACATACAAAAAAGGCTGACCGAGAAAGTCCTTGCCATCAACAGGAGCAGTCAAACCAAGGAGGGGT
>CANPFP010000227.1 GCA_947573385.1 uncultured Bacillota bacterium
CGGAGAGGTGACCCGCCGAGGTGAGTTCTTTGCCCTCCAGCTTTTCCAGGAACCGGGACATATACTGTTCCGGCCTGAGATAGCTCTTACGGTACGCATGATAGACGGCGGTGGAGACATCCTGCATGGGCCAGGTCTTCCAGCCGTCAGCATCCACGGTGGAAACCTCCCGCTTGTCGAAGTCCAGATCGAACACGCCGGTAATCTTATCAGGCGTCTCTATCCGCAGTGCCAGCAGCTGGTCATACTGCTCGGCGGTGACCGGCTCCATTCCAGCGAAGGCGCTCGTCTGGAGCGCAGCGATCCCCGGCCCCTGCTCCTCACGCAGATACCGGCGCAGGAACTTGGCGATCTCCAGGATATCCTCCGTCCTGTCCAGCTGGAAGAACGACCTTTCTCCATTCTCCCGAACACAAAACGCCGTATACTTTCGGGCCGCTTCCTCCGCCGCCCGTGCTTCAGCTTCCTCTTTGTCGAGGCGGGTACGGATCGCCTCCTGTGTCTCACGCGGGACTAACGCCTCATACATGTCCAGGAGCACCCCCTGCATCCGTTTCTCCACGGTGGTGCCCTGCTCCACCAGTACAGAGGAGAGGGCGCTCAGCTTATCCTCCTGGAACCATACGTCCAACTGCACATAGTTGCTCATACGCCGCCCTCCTTCTCATGCTCCGTGGGGGCGGACGCCGGTTTGAGCGCAGCCGCCTTGGGCTGGTTGGGACGGGGCGGACGCTTAGGCCGGGTGGGCGCGGACTTGGCGTCCAGATACTCCCGCAGCGGCTCAGGCACCGTCTGCTCATAGAGCAGACGCAGGGCCTCGTCCATCTTCTTCTGCACTGTGGTGTTGTCTTTTTTCAGATAGAACACCAGCGCTTCCATCTTCTCGCTGTTGAAGGATAGCTTGATTTCGTTGTTTTCCATTCCATCATCCCTCCTACATGATGTGTCCCATTTGGAACAGGGCAGACCCATCCAGACTCTCCGCAGGGGCGGCGGCTATGGTCATCTGGTAGGGACCACTCAGCCAGCGAACGCCGCGCTCATCCAGGAACCTGTCCCCGGTCCGGTTCATGATCTCCAGGTCGAAGTCAGAAGCGTCGACCGTCCCAAGCGCGGAGGGCAGGCCCCGCCCCACATAGACCACGCAGAGGGTGGCCCAGTTTGTGATCTCCGGGTGATCCCGAAGCGCACCTTGATACACCGCGGACTGTTTGACAGTTTCAGCGTCTGTAACAGAGCCGGAGACAAAACCGCTTGCCCAGTGCGGTCCGGCGTCTCCACCCAGGACGATGTGTGTGAAGCGGATAGGCATCTGAGCGGTCATACGCACCAGCGACCGCTCCGCCTCATTTCGGGCGAGGTCAAGACGGTTGTCTTTGCCAGTCCAGGGCAGGTGGGAGGCCATGTCCTCCAGCAGTTCCCGCACCACATTGACCTGGCGGCGGCGGTCGTCGCCGGTGTCCTCCAGCGCGGTCACGAAGTTCCGCAGATTCTGGATGGTCCCTCTCTGCAATTGGAGAGAGGCGGGCACAGCCGCCGCGCTGCCGCCGGCCTGTTCCAGCTCACGGTCGAACTGCTCCATCAGCTTCGGATCGGGGACCTGTTCCTCCAGCCTTGCCATGCCCTGGAGGATGGCGTCTATCCAGAGGCGGCGCTGGGCCTGCCAGGGGGGAGCACCCTCCGGCTGGTGGCGTTCCCATCCGTTTTGGCGCTCGATGGCGTAGGCGGTGAGGCCCTCGGCCACGAGGGGGATATTGAACCTGTTCACAGCTCCGCACCCCCTATCCCATCACAGGCCCCATGGACTGCTCCGCCTCCATAAAAGCGTCGTGGGCTTCGTTGAACCGCACCAGTTCCTCCGGGTCTACGCCGGTGAGTACGATCTCTGTCCCTTCAGGCGTGTCGCAGATCTCAGACACACGGGCATTGAGCAGGGCGGCATGATCCTCCTGCCCGGCGTCCGTCAGCTCACACAGATTTTCCACCAGCACCGACTGCTCCGCTTCCTCATGGCACAGGAACATCAGCCCGCCTCCTTTCAGCATGGGAAGCAGATCCTTCAGGAGAAGCTCAGGCGCTTTCTTCTCCTGGAGCTGCTGGCAGTATTCCGGATGATACTCCACCTCGATGCAGCCGTCGTGCATATCCACCGCCGACACTTCGGGGCGCTGCTTCAGGGCTGCCCTGAGCATAGAGTCCAGCCCACTGCCCTCCCGGACTGTCAGATCCAGATGCTCCTCCAGATCCTCGAAATAGACGCACCAGCTTCCGCTGGTGGTGTTCTCCGTTCCCCAGCGGATGATAAAGTCCGCCGCCCGATCCATCTGAGCGTTGACGATGTCCCGCATTCCGGGGATGTAGGCCGCGAGACGGGCGTAGTCATACTTCTCCGCGTCAACGAGTATCCCGTCATTGCTGCCCTGGCCCAGCGCCAGCAGGCAGTGGATGATACCGTCCCTGTGGAACATACAGCCCTTGTTCTCCCGAATAAACGGCTGCTCCACCAGTGGGGTGATCTTCAGCCGGCAAAAATCCTCATGGGACAGTTCCACCACTTTTTCGATCTGGCAGTCGTCCATCTGAAAGTTGGCCGGCTTCTCTGTAAAATTTGCTTTGAATTTCATAGCGTGTTTCCTCCTCTCTGCAATTATGGCAGATAGCTTCTGGGATTGGTCCGCTCTCCGTTGATGCGTACCTCGAAGTGGAGGTGGGGGCCGGTGGAGCGCCCGGTGGAACCGGAGAGGGCGATCAC
>CANPFP010000228.1 GCA_947573385.1 uncultured Bacillota bacterium
AACGTCCAGGAGACCATAGCCCAGATTTTCCACACGGCGGAGCAGGCCGATCCCAAGCAGAAATTTTTGATGATCTGCCTGCAATATGACAGCATCTACCGCTCCCTGCCCGACCCGGTCTGGTGGATCAGCGGCAGCCCGGATTTTGCGGAGCTGTTTGCCGAGGACTTTCTGACTCACTTGAAACGTCTGGCAGAAAATACATAACGGAGGATGAGAACATGGATCGTATCAAAATTTACAAGCCCCCGGATAGTCCTGCCCAGGCGGCGGAGTTCATTGAGGGGCTGGAGCCCAAGCTGCGGGACAAGCTGGTCCGGCAGATTTTTTATCTCTCCCAGACGCCCCTCCCGGAACTGAAAGAGCCCCACTACAAGCACTTCTCCATTGAAAAGTATCAAAGCCTCTATGAGCTCCGGGAGAAGGGCCGGGTGGTGGTGCGGGTCATCTTCACCCCCTGTCCCAACGGGGACTATCTGCTCCTGCACGCCTTTGTGAAGCGCCAAAAGCGTGACACCGAAAAAGCGCTGGAGCACTCACTCAGACTGCTGGCGTCACTCTGGGATCACCCGGAGTACGCAGTAGAATATAAAATCAGGGAGGAATCCAAATGAAACCCATTGTACCCATTACCCTGGCGGCCACACTGGCGTTGTCCAGTGCGGTATTTTTCTGGAGAAGGAGGGGCCGGAGATGAAAAGACTGCTCACCTGTTTGCTGCTGGCGGCGGCTCTGGTAACCAACGCCTGCGCCCTGGAGGTACCCACTGACACCACCGTCCAGAACCTCAACGGGAGCCAGCAGCTCATCAAGACCTACACCCTGCCCCCTGGCGCAGACCCCCAGCAGCTTATTGAGGAGCCCTTTGACCAGAAGGGCTGGCACTACACCTTCGCAGACATCGTAAAGGAGGAGAATCAGGTGTCGGACCGCAAGTACCACACCGAGACGGTCACGCTGGAGACCGACACCAAGGATCTGGGCAAGATTCTGGAACAGCTGGCTACTACGCTGGACTACGATGACGGCACCTACTCCGGCGTCCTGACCCTGGATCACACCGCCATTCGCACCGAGGCCTCCGGCTATACCAGCCAGGCCAAGAACATCACCGCAACCAAGACCATCGGGCCGCTGGATCGCAACGACATGTCCTATGTCCCGGCTACCACCGTCAAGGACGGGGTGACGCTGAACCTGTCCAACGTGGACTGGCAGATCATTGGCACTGATCTGGTGGGGGACGCCCTGGCCCCCGCCTCTTATCAGGCCGTGGCCACCTACTCCGGTAAGAGCTACCGCAAGGTCGCCACTGGGTACATCACCTCCGCCGACTATGTGGGCGAGGTCACCCGGAACGATGTGGAGAGCGTCACCTATAAGGTGACCTACCTGGGGACAGAAACCGAGACGCCTGGTATCATCATTGACCGGGCCTCCGGTCTGACGGCCGGCCTGCCCGGGAAGGTCCTGCCCTATGCTCTGGGGATTCTGGGTGCGGGAACCATCGCCACTCTGGCTGTACTGCTGTTCCGCTCCCGCCGGGCGCTGCGGCAGCTCCAGGAGGAACCGGAGGACGAATCTGAAGAGGAGGAGACGAAATGAAACCCTGGAAAATCCTGACCGAAGCGATCCTGCCCATTCTGGCCCTGCTGGCGCTGACGCCCTCTACCTATGCGGCGGCGGACTACTCCTTTGAGACCACCGCCCCCCAGGACTACTACAAGAGCACCAGCTATGAGGACATCTACGGCAGCCAGTACAACTACGGCGGCAGGAATGTGGTGGCCTACCAGGTCCCCGAGCTGGAGTACGGCCTTCAGAGCACCACCATGACCGGCGTGATGGAGCGCACCATCCTCCCCGGCCTCCAACAGACGGTGGCGACGGGCGGGGGCGGCTACGGTGTGGCCGGGGGAGGCCCCATCACCGAGCTGGTGGAGGCCGGCAAACCGGGCTCCGCTGTCACTCCCACACCCACTGTCCCCACCACGCCCACCTATCAGCTGCCCGCCTACACCAGCGCGGAGGGCATGGCCTACAAGGACGGTCATATTGGCACCATCAAGATTCCCTCGCTGAAAATCGACATGAAGCTGTGGGAGGGCGAGACGGATACCAGCATGAGGAAGGGCCTGGGGCATTACAGCTCCACCTCCGCCTGGGATGGCAACGTGGGAGCGTGCGGCCACAACCGGGGGACCAAGTACGCCATTGGCGCAATCAAAAATCTGAAGCAGGGCGACACCATCACCTACACCACCATGTACGGCACCCGGACCTATGCGGTCACACTGGTGAAAACCATCTCCAACACCGACTGGAGCTACCTTCAGGCTACCTCCGACAACCGGCTCACCCTCACCACTTGCCTGGCCGACCACCCCGAGAGCCGTGTGGTGGTCCAGACCGTGGAAGTCCGTTCATAAAAGGTTTACAAATAACCTTTTGCGGCGAAACCCCGTGAAAAGCGGAGGTGAAACGGCCGAAATTCAACAAATACGGCAAGGTTCAAAATATCGGCAAAGGGATTTAAAATAATCCTTTGACAGAGTCCGGATTCCGTACTATGCTCAAATCAGAAGGAAGAAACAAGTTGATTTTGGGTGCTGAAAGGAGTGCAAAATATGAAACGGATCTTGACCTTGCTGCTGTGTGCCGCACTGACGCTCTCACTGGCTGTCCCCGCCCTGGCTGTTCAGTCCGAGCAGGAAACGGCGGCGGCCTGGCTGAAAGAAAACGGTAT
>CANPFP010000229.1 GCA_947573385.1 uncultured Bacillota bacterium
AAGGTGGTGGTCCTCAGCGAACAGGATAAGCTGCTGTTCCGCTCCTACGAGCGGCACTTCTCCAAGACCCGGGAGCGGACCCTGGAGACGCTGAACTCCATCCGGGACCTGCTGGCCGGGCAGGACATTAAAGTGACCATCACCGGCTCCGCCGGGCTGGGCGTGGCCGACGCCGCCGGCATCGACTTTATCCAAGAGGTCTACGCCACCGCTGCCGCTGTGAACACCTACATCCCCGACACCGACGCGGTGATCGAGCTGGGGGGCGAAGACGCTAAGATTATCTTTTTCGGCGGCGCCCTGGAGGAGCGGATGAACGGCTCCTGCGCCGGGGGGACCGGGGCCTTTATCGACCAGATGGCCACCCTGATGAACGTCACCGTCAATGAGCTGGACGAGTTGTCCCTCAGACACGAGAAAATTTACCCCATCGCTTCCCGGTGCGGGGTGTTCGCCAAGAGCGATATCCAGCCCATCCTGAACCAGGGCGGGCGGAAGGAGGACGTGGCCGCTTCCATCTTCCAGGCGGTGGTGGACCAGACGGTGGCCGGGCTCACCCAGGGCCGGGAGCTGAAGGGGAAAATCGTCTTCCTGGGCGGGCCCCTCCACTTCCTCATAGGCCTGCGGGAGCGGTTTGTGGAGACGTTGAAGCTGGACGGCGACCACGCCGTCTTCCCCCAGGACGGCGACTGCTTTGCCGCCATGGGGGCCGCCCTGTGCGCTACCGACTATCAGCCTGCCCCCTTCGAGACAGTGCTGAAAAAGCTGGAAGACAGCGCCAACACCGCCACAGTGGTGGACACCATGCCGCCCCTGTTTCAAAGTCAGGATGAGTACGATTCCTTCGCCGCCCGGCACAACGCCAGCCGTCCCCCCGAGGTGGATATTCATACATACGCCGGCCCGGCCTATCTTGGCATCGACGCCGGCTCCACCACCACCAAGCTGGCAGTGATTGCCCCCGACGGCGGGCTGCTGTACACCTATTACCACTCCAACCTGGGCAACCCGGTGGCCATTGTGCTGGAACAGCTGCGGGAGATTTACCGGCTGTGCGGGGACCGTATCCAAATCAGGGGCGCGGCGGTCACCGGCTACGGCGAGGATTTAATCAAAAACGCCTTCAACTGCGACCTGGGGCTGGTGGAGACCATGGCCCACTACAAGGCCGCCGCCCACTTTCAGCCCGATGTGGACTTCATCATCGACATCGGCGGGCAGGATATGAAGTGCTTCAAGATCCGCAACGGGGCGGTGGACTCTATTATGCTCAACGAGGCCTGTTCCTCGGGGTGCGGGTCCTTTATTGAGACCTTTGCTAAGGCGCTGGGGTACAATATCGCCGACTTCGCACGCCTGGGGCTGTTCACCCAGAAGCCGGTGAATCTGGGCTCCCGGTGCACCGTGTTTATGAACTCCTCGGTCAAACAGGCTCAGAAGGACGGGGCCAGCGTGGAGGATATCTCCGCCGGGCTGTCCACCTCCATCGTGAAAAACGCCATCTACAAGGTGATCCGGGCGGCGAACGCCGACGATTTAGGAAAGCACATCGTAGTCCAGGGGGGCACCTTTCTCAACGACGCGGTGCTCCGTGCCTTTGAGCAGGAGCTGGGCCGTGAGGTTACCCGTCCGGTGATTTCCGGCATCATGGGCGCCTTTGGGGCCGCCCTGTCCGCCCGGGATCTGGATCTGGAGAAGTCCGCCCTGCTGTCCCGGGAAACCCTGGAAAAATTCACCCATACCGCCAAGCCCGCTACCTGCGGGCTGTGTACCAACCACTGCTCCCTCACGGTGAACTCCTTCGACGGCGGGCGGCGGTTTGTCTCGGGCAACCGGTGCTCCCGTCCCCTGGGGGAGGAGCCCAGCTGTCTGCCCGACCTGATGCGGTACAAATACGCCAAGCTCCGGGCCATGCACGGCAATGGGAACGGGGACGGCTCCCGGGGGAGAATCGGCATCCCCTTCGGACTGAACATGTACGAAAACCTCCCCTTCTGGTTCGAGCTGTTCACCCACCTGAATTTCGAGGTGGTCCTCTCCCCCGAGTCCTCCCGGAAGGTGTACCTCAAGGGACAGCGGACCATCCCGTCGGATACGGTGTGTTACCCCGCCAAGCTCCTCCACGGACATGTGGAAGCCCTGGTGGAGACGGGAGTGGACGCCGTCTTCTACCCCTGCATGCCCTACAACTTCGACGAGGGGGCGGGGGACAACAACTACAACTGCCCCGTGGTGGCCTACTACCCCGAGCTGCTGGCGGCCAACGTCCCGGAGCTGAAGCAGGTGCGCTACCTGTACCCCTACTTCGGCCTCCACCGCCCCAAGGACATGGAGCGCAAGGCGGGGGAGTGGTTCTTCAATGAGTTCCAGATCCCCCGGCGGGAGACGGCGGCGGCGGTGAAAGCCGCTTACATCGCCTACAGCGCCTATAAAAACGACCTGCGGAACACCGGCCGGACCTACATCGACAGCGCCCGGGCCGAGGGCCGCCCCATCCTGGTGGTCTCCGGCCGGCCCTACCACATGGACCCGGAGATCAACCACGGCATCAACGACCTGATTACCTCCTACGGCTTCGTCCTGGTCACCGAGGACGCGGTGGCCTATCTGGAGGACAAGGCCCCCCGGCATGTGCTGAACCAGTGGACCTACCACGCCCGGATGTACAACGCCGCCCGGTACGTCTGCACCCAGCCCGACATGGAGGT
>CANPFP010000230.1 GCA_947573385.1 uncultured Bacillota bacterium
CCGTCTCCGCCGTTTTTACCATTTCCTCCGCCACCACCGCCAATACCTGCGCCAGCGACATTGCCTGCGCCGCTGTTGGCGGTGATCGTGCCGCCATAAATGGTGACGATGCCTCTGCTGCTGCCGCCGTTCCCAGAGCTGGAGGTGCCGCCGCCAATACCCGCACCGCCGTAGCGTCCGGACTGACCGCCGCCGGTGGCGTTGATTATGCCGCCATGAATGGTAATGCTGCCGCTGTCAACGGAGGAGGTGCTGCCGCCGATGCCCGCGCTGGCATTACCGCTATCGTCAGTCGTGCCGGTGGCGTTCAGCGTGCCGCCATTTTTGGACTGTGCGTAGATGGTCAGGCTGTTGCCGTCCGTCACCACAATGCCCTTTGCCGCTGTGAGGTCGCAGCCGTCCGTCAGGATCAGGTTCACCGCGCCGCTGACGGTGATGGGCTGGTCAATGGTGACGGTGCCGCTGACCGCGTACCAGCCCGCAGTCCATGTGACCGCCTCGGCGCTGTTTTCAACGAGGGTACAGGTTTCGGTCTTGCTCTCATAGGTCACTTGGCTGCCGTCCCAGGACGCCTCTTGATACTCGACAGATTCCGTTATTGGGGCAGGGTCGTTGGCCCCGTCCAGCGCCCCTTGCAGCGCGTAACAGCGGGAAAGGTCGATCTGCTCCTGCTCCTCCCAGGACAGCTCCCCATAGAGGGCGAGGATATGGTCAAGCTGTGCCCGCACGTTGTCCGCGTTGTCCTCCATCACCGTATCGGGCAGGGCGGCGATCAAGTCCTCGATGGGGCAGATACGGCAGACAAACCCGCAGGGCTGGCCGGGGTCGGCCTGGACATAGCCGCACTCGCTGTCATGGCTGTGCTGGCAGTCCGGGACTTCGCCGTCCGCTTCGTCTGCGGTATAGCAATCTTCCGTATGCTCATGACCGCAGTCGTGGCCCTCGGTGGGGGCGGCGTAGCCGCAGTCCTCGGTATGTTCCGGGTGGTGCCTGCAGAGGGACGGGTCTGCCTCCGCCGCCAGCGCCCAGGTGGGGCAAAGGCTCAGGCACAGGGCCAGAGCGGTGATGATGCTTAAAATCCGTCTTTTCATTATTCGCTACCTCGCTTATTGTACTGATATATGCGGTTCAAACCGATGCCCAGCGTTCCCGTGTTGGCCTCGCCCAACAGGAAAAAACAGTCTACATTCAGATGGTAGGCTTGCAGGGAAAAGTCCAGGTCACAGCTCCAGACCATTCCGACCTTCGGCCAGACCCGCCGGATATGCTCGGCGGCTTTGAGGCTGTCCACACCCGCCATGGCGATCACCACGGCCTCCGGCGGCGCACACGGCCCGCGCAGCTCCCGCAGATAGCCCTTTACATCCTCCGGGACGTTCAACGGAGGGAGCGCCACATTCCACACCGAATAGATTTTCTTCATCCAGCCGGTCAGTTCTCCGCACCGCTCCGGGGTGTCCGTTAAAATGAGGATTTCATGCCTGGGCGGTCCCACGGCGATTGCTTGTTCAAGGGCCGCTTTCCTCTTTGCGGGTACTTCGTCCAACTGGAGGTTGATCTTATACCAAATGGCCTCGTCCGGGGGATCGTTCACCAGCCATAGCGGGCAGGTTTTATGTTCTCCCACTTGGCAGGTCATACTGTGCAGGCCGTGACCGTAGGGAGCCTCCACGATTATCATGTCGCAGTCAATCGCCCCGTTGTTTAATCCAATCAGGAGATTGAGGTTTTTCTTCTCCCGTATGATCTCCACGTCCCCGCGCCGGAGCAGAGCGCGCTCCGTCTTGGGCAGGGGGCCGCAAAGGGCCACGCGGAGCTTTTGCTCCTGATTTAAGTTTTGATGTTCCATTGGCAACTCACCCCTTTCACGCACCGGCTGTCTCCTGCTGGAAGGACTTTAATACACACCGTCATCCCACGTCCTCCCGCGCTAAAAAACCGCTGAACGCCTCAATAAATACGGCTATGGACAATCCGGCAAGAGTGACCTCTGGCTCCAAGCTCTCCTCGGAAAACCGCTGCCGCATTTTCTCAACCACTGGCGGTTCTTCATCATCCCAATTGCGCCACAGCTCCGAGAAGTAACGATTTATTTCCGGCATCACTTCCCGGATCATCCGCGCCCGCAGATCGTCCAGGCACAGCTCCCTATCGCGCAATGTCCGCAGAAGCCACGCCTCTACCGGGTTCCCGGCAAACCGCTCCATGTCCCCCAGGCGCAGGCCAGGGAGGCCGTCCTGGTCGATCATCTCGGCCTCCGGGTCGAGCGCGAGGGTATCCTCCCGCTCCACTCTGCGTTTGGTCCTCTCCCACTGCCGCCGCTGGCGCTTCTCATGGAGCAGTCTGTCGATCTGCTCTGTCACCGGCTCCATATCGGCCTCGCTGATGGTGTCCGTCACCAAAAGCACCGGGCAGTCATCTCTGGCCGCTCGGAAATAGAGCGGGTACAACCCCGCGCCTCCGGCAGACTCCACCAGCGCGAGGTCAATGGGTTCGGCCTGATCGTCCAGCAGCCGGTCCCGCAGCACCCAACTGTCCTGGAACAGGCAGTACCTAATATCCTCCCGGCAGGCCAGCCGCCCCGTCATATCGGGCATATCGCCGCAGATGGCGATTTGTAAGGTATCCGATACCATAAAGCGTCCTCCTCGTTCAGATTAGATGCAGTTTCAGGGCGGCGTCCTTCACCGCGCCCC
>CANPFP010000231.1 GCA_947573385.1 uncultured Bacillota bacterium
TTGATCTGCGCCCAGCTTCCACAGGTGTCGCAGGTGTACTTGACCCGCCCGCCAGTGGAGGCGGTGGCCTTGACAATATCCGGGTTCAGCTCCGCGCCGGAGAGACAGCGGTGAGCAGCCGCAACACCGCCGTTGTCCTCATCGGTGAAGTCCACCATGAGATAGACGGGGTTCTTGTCCGGGGCCGTGTAGTGGGAATCCGGCGCGGGCCATGTGGCGGGGTCGTCATCTGTGGTGGCGGCAAACGCCTGGGCAGGCAGCAGGGCCACACTCAGACAGAACGCCAGGATCATGCTCATTACGCGGGAAAGGTTTTTCGTTTTTCGCATAGGCAAATCTCCTTATCTTAAAAGTCAAATACAATGGAATAGGTGATGTTGCTCTTGTTATACATACAGTCGTGGTTCGTATAGTAATAGAACCGCATCTGCGTATAGGTGCCGGTGGGCAGCTTGCCGGAGAGGGTCACGCCGTTATTCGTAGTCTTATAGGCAATCTCATCCCATTGGCCGGTGCGAATGTTATAGGCTTCGACCCTGCCGTAGTCGCTGCCGTTGTGACCGCTGACGGCGGGAACATCAAAGGTGTACTCGGTGATGTAACCGTAGATCGTCTCCCCATTGTCCTGGAAATTGATGCCGGTTTCCTCAATGAAGGAGTTGGCGGAGGTCAGGGTCATGCCGCCGCCCACATCATCCGCCACAAAGAACACGATAGCGGACCAGGGAGAAGCGGCCCCGTAAGCGTCAACAGCTCTGCACTTCACCAGATGCTTTCCGTAGCCATAGGTGGTGGTTTCCTTGTCCCTGCCGTCCCATTCATAAGTAATAGCGTCCCCTTCAGGGTCGGTGGAGCTGGCGGTGATCGTCACCGCTTGGCTGGGCCGCACCACGCCGTTGGCGGGATTTCTGGTGATAACCGGCTTGCTGGGAGCCTGATTGACAAATTCAATGGTTTTCTCCTGCCAGGGAGAGGCCGCACCGTAGGAATCCACCGCCCGCACCCGAATGGTATGGGAGCCATTTCGGGAATACCAGCCGGAGGAAACGTAGTCCCCGCCCCATTCCAGCCGGACCGTATCGCCGTCCGGGTCACTGGCCGTAGCGGAGACATTGGCAAAGAAGTTATTGCCGCTGGTCTGCCGGGTTACGCTGGCGGTGAAGCTGGTGATAACAGGAGCGTTGTTGATGAACTCAATCGTCCGGCTCTCCCAGGCGGAGGCCGCGCCCCACTCATCCACAGCCCGGACGCGGATGGTATGGGTGCCCACCTCATAATAGCCGTCCTGCTGGTACTCGCTGCTCCATTCCAGATGCACAGCGTCCCCGTCCGGGTCAGAGGCCACGGCGTTCAGATCGGCGTAGAAGCGGCCATCCTTCATGTTCCGGGTGGCGTTGGCGGTGAAGCTCTCAATGATTGGGGCGGTATTGGTAACGGTAATATTGGCAAAACCGCTGGTCAGGTTGCCCGCGTCATCCCGCACTGTGGCGGTGATGGTGTAGGTTCCTTCGGCATAGAGGGCCAGATCACCGCCGTCATTGGAAAGGAAGCCGGTGTTGCTGTCCAGGGTGACGGGCCTGCCGCCCAGCTTCACGCCCCAGCTCACGGGCAGACTGCCCGCTCCGCTGATGCCCACGGGGAACTTGGTGCCGATATGGATGGAATCGGGAGCGGTGACGGTCAGGGCGGCTTTGAAAATGATGGTAATGCTCTGGCTGGCGGTGGCGGTCTTGCCATTGCTGTCCCGGAGGGTGGCGGTCAGGGTGTACTCGCCGGGTTCGGGGAAGATCACAGTGCCGCCGTCATTGTCCAGGGTGGAGAGGTCGATCAGGCAGGCCGCTCCGTCCTTCTGCGCGGACCATGTGATCTTCGCACCGTCAGGATTGAATAGCTTATCCATGACCACGGGAACGCGGTTGCCCACGTACTCCATATCTGCCATGGAGAATTGCAGGGAGCCAACGGGCAGAACAGTAATGGTGTCGCTGGCGGTGAAGGTCCGTCCCAGGCCGTCCCGGAGAGTGCCAACAAGGCGGAAGATGCCGCCCTGGGTGAATTGAATCGCTCCGCCCAGGTTGTTGAGGTCCCCGGTGACATAGGTAGCAATATCAGCGGGGTTGCCGTCCTTCTCCAAGGACCACTCCACAGGCAGCTCAATGTTATTGCCCAGGGTCCGCACCTGTACTGTCTCGCCGGTGTAGACCTGCCGCTCCACCATATCCACCTGCAACTCCTGATCTGCCAGAACTTCGATGCTGGGACCGTCAAAGGAGAATATCCGCCCGGTGGGGTCGGTGATCTCACAGCCGAGAGTGAACACGCCCGCGTGTTTGATCCGAATATCGCCGGGAACAGTGCCGAGGGTCCCGGCAACGTAGGTCCCCCAATTCTGGCGGAGGCCGTAGGTGTCGTCAATGTGCCACTGGATTGCAGTGTCCGCCACCACGTTTTTGGATTCAACAGCCACGGTAAAGGTACTGTCCGTGTGTGCGTAGCCGGGCATGGTCCAGGCGATCACGGGAATGGGATAGACGGTGAAGGACTGCTCATAAGAATAGGAACGTCCCCCGGCATCCTTAAAGCTGGCTTTCAGCTTGTACTCGCCCGCCTGCTTAAACTGGACTTTGCCGCCGTCTGCGGTCAGCTCCCCGGTCACATAGTCGGCCACGGGGACATTCTCGCCGTTCCGGG
>CANPFP010000232.1 GCA_947573385.1 uncultured Bacillota bacterium
TGGCGGCGGCCTCCTCGTCCAGACTGCGGTAGTGCTCCTCCCGCTTGGACATAAACCCCTTCACTGGCTTATACAGGAGAAAATACAGCCCTCCGGTGAGGATAGCCAGGTTCATCCAGTGCAGCAAAATCTGCTGGAAATCAATATTTAAGGGCATTTTTTTCACCTGCCTTACAATACGAAGATAATCAAGATAACCACCAGCAGGGCATAGATGATAGCCGTTTCGATAAATACCAGACCCAGCATCATCATGGTGCGGATCTTACCCTCCGCCTCGGGCTGGCGGGAGATACCCTCCGCAGACTTGGCGGTGGCCAAGCCCATGCCGATGCCGCCTCCGCCGGCGGCGATGCCGATGGCCAGGGCCACGGCGATTGCCTTCAGGCCGATGGTATTGTCCGCCTGACTCTCAGCCACGACGGCGGGCTCGTCCCCGGCGGGTGTCTCGGGAGCGGCCAGGACAGGCGCCGTCAGGGCCAGGCTCAGCACCAGAACCCCGCCCAGTACCAGAATTTTTTTCAACAGATGCTTCATCATAAAAACCCCCTCAAAATTATGTCTGTGCAGTGTAATTCTTTTTCGGCTTAGGCTCGCCCCGCTCAGATACCTCCCCGTAGTACATGGAGACCAGCATAGTCAGCACGTAGGTCTGGACCAGGGCGTGGAGCAGTGTGAACAGCACGCCCACCAACACAGGCAGGATAAAGCTGAGACTGACATAGTAATATACCAGCTCCGTCACCAGCAGACCGCTGAGCAGTGCGCCGAACAGACGAAAGCTCATGGAGATGGGCAGGGAAAATTCCTTCAGGGTCTTCCCCACTCCCTTCACGCCGTTAGCCGCAACACCGCCGGAGAGAATTACCAGATAAGACAGCGTGCCCAGGGCGATGGCGGCATTGACATCGGACAGCGGGGCTGGCAGGGTAATAGGACCGCCGTGGACCGTTACCGCCTGGAGTCCAAGCAGCTCGAACAGCGTTCCCACAAAGATGTAAGCGCCGGCAGCAAAGATATAGGCCCCCACAAATTTGAACCGGTGAGGACTGCTGCCCTTGGCCATACGGTCAAATAGACTCACCGCTTCTTCCAGTACCAGCTGGAATTTGCCCGGAATATACCGGAACCTGGGAATCACAAGGAGACGGATCAGAGCTGCGGCCAACAGCAAAAGCACTGTGACCAGGAAAGAAGAAACCATACCGGGATTTACATCCTTCAACCCAAACAGACTGATCTGATTGACGTCGTGCAGGACCGCATCCCGCATGGCCTCCTGGACGCTCTCCGCCCGTTCAGACGTCCCCGCTGCCAGCGCTCCGGCCAGCAAAACAAGGGTTGCAGCAATCCAAACGGCCAAAGCTTTTTTGTGTTGCTTCATAACATCCCTTCTCTTACAAACTTTAAGTGGACAGCGCCCCCGCAGGGCACCTTTTTGCCCTATCACATTATAACAATTCTCTTCTTAAAGTCAAGATCGACTGACAGCACCAAACAGGAAAAATATCCATCTATGCACTTTCTTAACACTCCGGTGGAACGGCACAGCAAGTCGTTGCCGGCAAAACACATCTCAAGTTCCAAATCTGGGACGTGGCCCAGCATGACAGCATGCAGGCCATCTCTGACACATACACCGCCAAGAAATTGGCGGGAGACTGAGAGGAGGATTTTCTGTGAACAACAAACTGTCCCCCTGCCGTCCGGCGGAAAGAAAACTGGGGCTGGATCATGGTGGCCCCCACCATCTGCGGCCAGTTTACCACCAATTTTCCCGTGCTGATAGCCGGTTCCCTCCTGGCCATGCTTGTCCATAGTGATTCTGTATCTTATTTTCCAGCGTCAGTTCATCGAGGGCATCATCTCCATCGGCGGTAAATAAGCGTCCTCCTCTCTCCTTCCCTTTTTGGAACAGCCCCGGCATTCTACATGTGCCGGGGCTGTTCTCCTACAAACCCCACGATTTTTCCCTGGAGACCGGGCAGCAATTTGTCAATTATTTTTGCAGTCCGCCCTTGCTTCTCCTATAAAAATTTCGTACAATCAGCCAGACAAATATTTTATCAGGGGGTATCCCTATGATCGTACTCGACAAGGAAAACAAAGTCTTCACTTTGCACACCCAAAATACCACCTATCAGATGAAGGCTGACAAACATAATGTGCTGATTCATACCTATTACGGCCCCCGGGTCAGCGGCGGTGACCTGTCCTATCTTGTCCGCTACGCTGACCGGGCCTGCGCCCCCAACCCGCCCGAGGCCGGACTGGACAGGACCTACTCCCTGAACACCATCCCCCAGGAATACTCCACCTGCGGCGTGGGGGATTTCCGCCTGCCCTCCATTGAAGTTGAATATCCCGACGGAAGCCGTGCGGCAGATCTGCGCCTGACCGACTGGGAGGTGGAGCGGGGCAAGTACGAGCTGGACGGCCTGCCCTTCTTCCACGGAGCGGAGGGGAGTACCCTCCGGCTCTACCTGGAGGACCTCGCCGCCGATCTGGTGGTGGAGCTGACCTATGGCGTGTTTGAGGACTGCGACCTGATCACCCGTTCTGTGGAAGTACACAATTACGGAAAGGCGCCCGTCCGCCTGTGCCAGTGCGCCTCCCTGTGCCTGGACTTCCTCCGGTCCGACCTGGACCTGATTAC
>CANPFP010000233.1 GCA_947573385.1 uncultured Bacillota bacterium
ATGAAACACTGGAATGTTCCGCAAGTTTCACTGTTAAGCCGCCGGTAAAACCTGGAACATATCAGTTATTCCTTCGAGCCACAGATGGTGCTTTGGGAAATGTAACGGGCAGTATTTCTATCGGGTTCGCGGCAGAAGTATCTTAACTACCTATAGAGGGCAGACAGGGGCAAACGGATAGGTGTTAGAAATGGGAGGGGCTACCTTTTGAGGAGGTTTCTTCATTCTGGATAACAAATGGTTAATATTTTACAATTATAAAAGAAATTAGACGATATATACAAAATTAGGCTAACTTCCTTATGGAAATTAGCCTAATTTTGGAGCTGATGGTGGGAATCGAACCCACAACCTTCTCATTACGAGTGAGATGCTCTGCCATTGAGCCACATCAGCATAACAACTGATATTATACTCAAAGTGGGGGTGTACGTCAAGGGGAAAACGTCATTTTTCTGACGGAGAACGCCAGCGGAGCGGGTGCGCTGATGCCTGTATCACAGCCTTTAATGCGCCAGGGGGCAGGCCGGACGGAATTCATGGACATTCTCCTTTTCCTGGAGAATACGCAGAGCGCCCAGAGCCAGGGCCTCCATTTCGTTTTCTCCGGGGATGACTACTACCCGGCACAGGTTGTGGAGGTAATCAATCACCATGCCTGTGAGCTTTTTGGAGTTGGCCAATCCGCCGGTAAGGATGACCGCATCAATGAGCTCGGTGAAACAGGCAAGCATGATGCCCACCCCTTTAGCAATCTGGAGGGCCTGGGCCTGATAGACCAGGGCGGCCCATTCATCTCCGGCGGCGATGCGGCGCTCCACCTCCTGGCAGTCATGAGTACCCAGAAGGGCGGACATTCCCCCTTCGCCCCGCAGCTTTTTCAGCATTTCTGCCTTGGTGTATTTGCCGGAATAGCACATATCCAGCACATACAGCATGTTCAGGCTGCCGCCCCGGTCGGGAGAAAAGGGGCCGGCATCGTCGGACACGGAATCAATGATCCTTCCATGGCTGTGGGCAGAAACGGAGATGCCGCCTCCCAGATGAGCCACTACCAAATTCATATCCTCGTACCGCCGTCCAGTAGCCTGGGCGTATTTATGGCTGGTGGCACGGGCGTTAAGAACATGGCAGAAGCTGGTTCGGGTGACCTCTTTGAAGCCGGTGACCCGGGCTTCAGGCAGAAGCTCGTCGCTGGTGACGGCATCGTAGATATAAGCGGGGATGTGCAGGGGCCCGGCAAACTCCCGGGCCATCAGTCCGCCCAGATTGGAAGCGTGGTCGAAGACTGTGTGGTGAAGCAGACAATCGGAGAGAGCATCGTCCACCAGATAGCCGCCGGAGACGATGTTTGGAATGATGCCGCCACGCCCCACCACAGCGGACAGCCGGGTCAGGTCATAGCCCTCCAGGGCCAGCCAGCTGCGTACCATGCCAACCCGATAGTCCAACTGGTCGTTCAGGGTCGGATAGGGAGCCAGGTCCTGGTTGGTATGGATTACACTCCGGGTTTTGATTGGCTGCTCGTCCCGATATACCGCTGCCTTGGTACTTGTGGAACCGGGGTTCAGCACTAGAATATCATAAGACATAGTGACCTCCTAATTCATCGCCGCACAGATCAGGATGGACCAGTATTTCTCCTCTGCCGTGGCGCCCCGGGAGTTGACAGTAATGGGAACTTTGGCCCCTAGCACAACTCCGGCCATCTCACCTCCCGCCAGGCCGTAAAGGGATTTGCCCAGCAGGTTGCCTGCTGCGATGGATGGGGCCAGTAAAATGTCGGCGTCGCCGGCTACCGGACTGTGGTATCCTTTGATCTCGACGGCCTGGAGATCGGTAGCCAGGTCCAGGGAGATGGGGCCCTCCACAAGACAGGAGCCAAACGCTCCCTGCTCTCCGGCTTCCTTTAGCGCAGCGGCGTCCATCGTCTCTGGCATAACGGCATTCAACGTCTCTACTGCGCACAGGGCCGCCGCCTTGGGACAATCGTAACCCAGAAAACGGCAGAACTCCACTGCGTTTTTCAAAATATGCCGCTTCTGCTCCAGGTCAGGTGCAACCACCATACCGCCGTCTGTGATATACAACAGTTTGTGATAACTGGGAACATCCAGAACAGCCACATGGGACATTACCTCGCTGGCCCGAATGCCGGTCTCCTTGTTAACCACCGCCTTTAAAAGCGTGCCCGTTTGAAGCATACCTTTGATAAGCATGCTTCCCCTTCCTTCACGGATCAGAGCTACCGACCGGGCGGCACACTCAGCATCGTCTCCGGCGTCCACCACCTGGACGGGGTCGAGCACTTCTTCCATGTTACGGGCGATGGATAGAATTTCCTCGCTGTGCCCCACCAGAACAGGTTGGATAAGACCGTCACGCCTGGCCTCAAAAACAGCCTGAAGGGTGTGTTCATCATGGGCTGCCGCCACCACTGCCGCCCTGGGCGGCAAGTTATGGAGCCTGTCCTTTAGCTCAGAAAAGCTGGCAATAACCATAGGATATCCTCTCTCCTGCTGTTGTCATGTCCATTCAGTCCTTGGACGGGCTGGATTTTTTTCCCTTTTTAAACACCTTGGGCTGACGGGGATTGATGTCCTCGGGCTGGACCTCCACCACCTGGGGGATAAACCGGCTGGCAAATTTG
>CANPFP010000234.1 GCA_947573385.1 uncultured Bacillota bacterium
CCGCATGGGGGCGGTACCCGCCTTGTCTCAAGCTCAAGCAAAGGGGAGGGGTTCCTTCCCGCCGCCGGTGGGCGGGGCGTCATTGTCCCCGTGGGGCGGGGCTTCCTGGAAACGTGCGGCCCCGTCCATAGCGGCGATTTCGTCGTCGTCCGGGTTCACGTCAACGGCCTTGCCCCGCTCCGGGGCGGCGGTGTAATCGTCCATTGTGAGGGCCATATTCTGGTACTGGGCCTTGATCTGGCGGCGCAGCTCACTCACAATGGCGGCGGCGGCGGGGGGCAGGACGCCGGTCCTCTTGACGACCACCTTGCTGTAGGGGGTGCCTCCGGCGTTGGTGGCTTTCTCAAGGGAAAGCGTTACCACCTTATCGGCATAGGGGGCGATTTTGGCGAGCTGGTTATTCACGTCCTTAATGGAGGTGGGCGGTACCGTCAAAAGGTAGAGGTTCGGGTCCCCGTCCATCAAGATGTAGAGGCGGCGCATATTCTTGCAAGCCTTACCCCGTGCCTGATTCCCGGCCTGGTCCCGTGCGGTGCCGTACTGGTTCCAGGGGCAAGTCTCACAGGTGATAACCTCCCCGGAGTTGGGGCCGGTCTGAACAATGCCGGTCTTGCCGTCCATGCTGGCGCAAGCGGGGAGCTTGTCCTCCGGGTTGTTGCTGCTGCCGTAGGCGTTGGGCCAGTAGCCGCTCAAGCGGTGGGTGAAAACAACGACGCCGGTGATCGTCTTCATGGGGTCCGTGTCGTCGTCGTCCTCCCCCTGGACCTCATAGGCGGTGCCGCCGCCGCTGGGGATTTTGATTTTCCGGCAAGCGATGCCGCTCTCCTGGTCAAGGTCCGCGAGCTGGTCCTCCAGTTCCTCCCGCTGCTCCGGGGTCATGCCGTCGTATCTGCTGACGATCTGGAAGTCGTTCATAACCGCCAGGGCGGTGGTGGTGGTCTTCTTCTGCTGTGCCATCTTTATTCATCCTCCGTTTCATTGTCGCCGTCTTCGGCGTCCGGGTCTGTGTCGGGGTCAATGTCCGGGTCTTCGGGGAGGTCCTCCGCCTCTTGGAAACCGTCGCCGTCCGCCAGGGCCTCCATCGGCGTCTTTCCGGGGGCGGCGTTCGTCTCCGCCGTGTAAAGGTCGTCGAGGGTCCGCTTCATTTCGGCGGCGGCTCTGATAAGGACGCCGGTCGCATCCGTGATGCTGTTGACGATGGAGCTTGTGGCGTCAATGGCGTTATAGTTGGGGTCAGAAAGGGTACCGAGCAGGGTAATAACCCCGGCCTTGATCGTGTTTACGGACTTCAAAATCCGGCTGTGCTGCTCGGCGGCGATGCCATACGCCTCATGCCGGTTACGGACCGGCCCGGTGTAGCTGCCGCCCCGCTCGGCGGCGATCTCATAGTGCCGCTCAACCAGGGCGAGGGCCGTGGAAATGGCCTCCCCGGCTACGGCCTCGATTGTCCGGTCAAGGTCCGGGCGGGTGTCGAGGACCATCTGCTCAAAGTCTTCCCTTGTCTTCATTTCTTTTTCCTTGTCTCCTTCCTGCTGTAAACGTCGTTATAGTCAAAGGGCTTAATGATGGTGAGGAGGCCGTCAGTGAGTTCCCCGTGTTCGTCAACAAAAGCGGCCATAGCCCCCTGCAGGGTCCGGGCGTTCACGGTTTCCTTGATAAGGTGGCCGAAACCTTCCTCCCGGAGGGTTTCCAGGTAGTCAATGCCAGCCGCCTCAAGGGTTTCGTCCGCAATCTTGTTATAGGCGGTTTTGGCCTGGAGGCCGTAAACGTAGCCGCCGCAGGAAATCCGGGGGGTGTCCTCGTCGATCATCTGCTGGGCGATTTCCTGCTTTTTGGCCTCAATAGCGGCCTTGTTCTTTTTGGCCTCCGCCTCCAGCCGGTCCTTTTCGTCAAGGAGGCCCCGGAGGTCTTTGACCATTTCGGTCAAGGTGTTTGCCATAGCTGTTTTCTTCCTTTCTTGCTTTATCCTGATTCCCTTTTCGGGTGTCAGCCGTTTTTCCGGCGGCGGTGCCTGTCCGCCTGGGGGCAAGTTGCCCAGTGTGGTATAAAGCCGGTCCCGGTTGCCCGGTGCGGGTCCTCCGTGTACTCACAGGCCAGGACCTCCCCGTTTGGGGTAACAATCCGCTTGGAGCCGCTTTTTGGCTTGGCTATGTAGTAGGCCGGGGCGGCGTCGCAGGGCATCGCTTTCCCGCCGGGGGTCGGTATCCAAACAATAGCGGCCCCGCAGCTCTTACAGGTCCCGGCCCTCACTTGCCGCCCCCGATCAGCTTACAGGTGCCGTCGCCGTTTTCCCCGTGGCCGTAGAGCGGCGACCTGTAGGCCATGCACCGCTCCCCGGCGCAAGGGGCGAAACGCTCGTTGATCGTGCCTTTGCCGGTCTTTCCGCTGTAGTCCCGCTCAATGATTTTCTTGAACGGGCAGAGGCGGCTCTGCTGCTGTTTGCTCATTCCTCGCAGCTCCCTTCTCCGTCGGTGGCGTCTCCCTGGGCGTTGTCCCGGCTCTGTGCCGCCAGGACCTTGTTCTGGAGGTCGTAGTTCTCCGCTTTGAGCCGCTCCGCCTGTTCCTGGGCTTTCTTCAAGTCCTGTTCCAGTTTGACGACCTTCTCCCGGCTGGCCTGGACCGTCTGGTCGGCGGTGGCCTTGCTGG
>CANPFP010000235.1 GCA_947573385.1 uncultured Bacillota bacterium
AATTTGAGCTCGCTCATGCGTCCTCGTCCTCCTTCCTTTCAATGTCCACATAGGTGTTAAAGTTTCCGGGGTTCCCGGCCTCCGGGCTGATCTGAATGTCCTTTATATTGACGCGGGGCTCGAATGTCTCCAGCACCCACTCAGCGTCCGCGACGGCTTCGTCCGTGGCGTTCGGCTGGTCGATCAGGGCACCGTCCCGCCCCCTCACGCGGTCGTATGGCACCTCGCCGCGGATTGTCCGCAGCAGATTGGAGGCGCACGTTTCCGGGTTCCCGTTTCCATGTGCTTGCATGTCCTCCCTCCTTACACGAGCGTGACTTCGCTCAGATACACCCAGCTGTTGATCCCGTCCGGGTGTCCCAGCAGCACCCTGTTTTGGCTTTCCTTGATTTGGCTCACCTTATGGCTGCGCTGCTTTACCCATGCGGGGATCGTCTTGCCGGTTGCGTATTTCTTGCCGGTAGGCTTTACATAGTCGCCCACCTTGATTGTCTTTTTTGCTGCCTTCTTGACGGCGGTGTTTGTCTTTTTCTTCTGGGCCTTGGTCGTTTTGGTGGCAGATACTTTCAGCGCCGAGGTGTTCACCTTCACGCTGGTGGTGTCTGGATCGTACTCTTTGAACTCGAAGGAGAGCGTCGCCAGACGTATGCGGCCGGAGTCGTCGGTCTTGACGCTGCCGACGGACACTTTCCTGAGCTGGAGCTTCGGGCCCAGCTGCTTGCCTCCCAGATAGAAATAATTCACTTTTGTGACAAGCGCCTTCCAGCTCTCGATCTCTGCCCGGACGTCTACACCTGCCCCGGAGTGCAGCGTGGTGGTGAAGCTGAGCGGGAAAAGCTCGGTGCCTCTCTCGTTGGTGGTTTTCTTTTCCTCGGTGGAGGTGTTATTGTCTGCCACCTGCGAATAGGAGAAGCTGAGGTCTTGAAGGGCGACGACTTTCTGAGAGCTCACGGCCCATGTTTTCGGGCCCCATTTTGCCATTGTTGCCATGCTATCCCTCCTTAGTGCGGGCCGCTGGTTTCGCCATGCGCTCCGGTGTGCGTGTGGCCTTTCAGGCTCACGCCTGCCGCCGTGACGTCTCCGTCAGGCACGGCCCCCGTTATGGTTCCGGCTGTCAGGTGGGGGAGATACGCGCCCCACTCGCCGTCAGCGCGTCCCAGCAGCAGCCCGGTGGCGTCGTCAAACTCGACATACACCACGAGCGTGCCCTTTTTTAGCTTCCCGGTGTCGCCTCTCAGGTGCCACGGGATCGTGATCTTTGCGGTCGGCTTCGCGCCTGCGTCAGAGGGCACCACGCGGGCCGTGTTGCCTTCTATGCTGGCGATCGCGCCTTTGTTTATTTGTCCCATTAGTAGCCCTCCAGCAGATCCCTGAAATACAGGGTTGATTTATTGCCTACGAAGTCATGGCGCACTTTATAGACGAACACGGGGCCGTCCCATGCGCTTGCCTTGTCGGTCTTTAGCTGCAGCAGGCTTGCGGCAGCATAGCCGGTCAGCAGAGCCTTGGAGAACTGGCCCGTGTGCCCGTATTTATTGGCGTTCCTCAGCAGCCCCTTGGCGAAGCGGGCCGCCTCCGCGTTGCTGTTGCTCATAAGTGCGACGCGATCGCCGGAGGCAGGAAGCCCCGGAGCCCGGAGCTGCGCCTCGGCGATACATTTTGCCCGGAGCACGGCCGTGTTCTTTGCGTCCGGCGCGGTGAATGTGCCGGAGAAGCTGCCCGCGGTTACTTCGCAGGATCCGAAGCACGCGCTCCGGTTGTCTTGGTAGGTAAAGTTTCCGTTTTCGTCCACCTCCAGCGTGCCAGCGACGGCCTGCTGCTCAATGTATTGCTCACTGTATGCCAGCAGCTTTCCGTCATATATGAGCATTTGGCAGCCCTCCAGCGTGCAGAGGCGGGAGAACAGAGCGAAGTCTGTCTCGCTTTCTTGTTTCAGATACGGGTACACCTGATCCGTGCAGCCGTAGTTCTGAAAAGTGAGGCCATGGTTCGCCGCGATCTCGTTCCCCAGTTGCAGGAAACGGACGCCCGCCCAGCTTTTGGACTTTCTGGTGGCTCCGCTTTTAGGCATAGCCATGGCCCGGATCGTAAAGAGTCCGTTTTCGGGTTTCATGGAGTGCAGAAACATTTTTCCGGTGTCGCTTGCTCCCTCAGTGAAGCGGAGGACGTCACCGTCTGCCGGGTTCCATTTGCTCCAGATCCCCTTGGTGTCATTGAAACGGAGCACGAGCGTGTCGGCCTGCTTTTCCGCGTACATCTCATGCACGCAGTAGTTCAGCGACACGTCGTTGTATATGTCCGTCCCGTTGTAGAAAAGTTTCACGGGCTGCCCCCTTCGCCCTCAGTGTCCCGACGCCACGGCGGCAGCGTGTCCGGCGTCTCCACGTCCTCGACGATCGGCAGCCGGAGGGCCACGTTTGCGTCGAAGATCAGCACGTCCGCATAGTCGGGGTTAAAGTCTATGATATAGTGGGCGAGTGTTTCGTCGCCGTACATTTCGAGGGCCAGCGCGTCGAAGGTGTCGCCCTCCCGCGTGGCGTATTCCTTATAGGCTGTTACTCTACGCATACTGCGCCACCTCCCGCATTTGAATAAATTCCTCCAGCCAGTCGAAG
>CANPFP010000236.1 GCA_947573385.1 uncultured Bacillota bacterium
AAGCTGGAGCGGGCCGGGGCCGAGCGGATGGAGCTGGAGAAGTTCACCCTGGGCTCCCTGCGCCGGGCGGTCTTCGACGGCGACGTGAAAACCGGCTCCCTCATGTGCGGCCAGACTGCCGGACTGCTCCACGAGATTCGCCCCCTGCGGACCATTCTGGAGGAGCTGTGCTCCGGCTGCCGGGATACGGTCCGCCGCCTGGCGGAGGAGGTTTAACATGAAATTAGCCTTTGTATACGCCGGACAGGGCAGCCAGCACGTGGGCATGGGAAAGGATTTTTACCAGGAATTCACCCTGTTTGCCGAAGTCTTTGACCACGCCCCGGTGGACTTTGATCTGAAAAAGCTGTGCTTTGAGGGCCCGGAGGAACAGCTCTCCCAGACCCGCTACACCCAGCCCTGTATGGCGGCCTTCGCCGTGGGGGTGACCGACCTGCTGTATCAGGAGGGGATCCGCCCCCAGCTCGCGGCGGGGCTGTCCCTGGGGGAGTACTCCGCCCTCTATGCCGCCGGAGTGTTCAGCCGGGGGACGGTGATCTCCACGGTGGCCCTCCGGGGCCGGGCCATGGAGGAGGCCGCCGCCGGATTGGACTGCGGCATGACCGCCGTGCTGGGCCTGGACCGGGAGAAGCTTCAGCAGGCCTGCAACGGGGCGGCGGAGCTGGGCGTGGTCCAGATCTGCAACTACAACTGTCCCGGCCAGCTGGTCATCGGCGGGGAGAAGGCCGCCGTGGACAAGGCCGGGGAGCTGGCGAAGGAGCTGGGCGCCAAACGCTGTATGCCCCTGAAGGTGAGCGGTCCCTTCCATACCCGGCTGATGAAACCCGCCGGGGACGCTCTGGCGTCTCACTTCAAGACCATCGACTTCCGGCCCATGGCCCTGCCCGTCTATTTCAACTGCCTGGGCGGCCCCATGGATGCGGGGGACAATATCCCCGCCCTGCTGGAGCGGCAGGTCCAGTCCTCCGTCTACTGGGAGGACACCATCCGCCGCATGGAGGCGGAGGGCGTGGACACCGTGGTAGAGATCGGTCCGGGAAAGGCCCTGAGCGGCTTCTTCAAAAAGACCGCCCCCGGCATCAGGACCTGCCACATTGATACAGCGGCGGACTTCCACAGCGTGGTATCCGCCCTGAAAGGAGTAACGGCATGAGCTTAAAAGGAAACGTGGCCCTGGTCACCGGCGGCAGCCGGGGGATTGGCCGGGCCGTCTGTCTGGAGCTGGCCCGGCAGGGGGCGGCAGTAGCGGTGAACTACGCCGGCAACAGCGCCGCGGCGGAGGAGACAGTACAGCTTTGCCGGGCGCTGGGGGTGGAGGCGGAGGCCTTCCGGGCCGACGTGGCTGACCCCGCCGCCTGCGACGCTCTGACAGCGGCGGTGAAGGAGCGGTTTGGCCGGCTGGATATTCTGGTGAATAACGCCGGCATCGCCCGGGACGGCCTGCTTATGACCGCCAAGGAGGAGGACTTTTCCCGGACCCTGGACACCAACCTGAAAGGGGCCTACTTCTGCACCAAGGCGGCAGCCAAGGTGATGCTGCGTCAGAAGTACGGGCGGATCGTCTGCCTGTCCAGCGTTGTGGGCCTGCGTGGCAACCCGGGCCAGACCGCCTACGCCGCCAGCAAGGCGGGGGTGATCGGTCTGGTGAAGGCGGCCGCCAAGGAGCTGGCCGGGCGGGACATCACCGTCAACGCGGTGGCCCCCGGCTTTATCGAGACCGACATGACTGCCGTTCTGCCCGAGAAGGCCAAAGCGGCCATGCTGGGGACCATTCCCAAGGGACGCCCCGGCTCCCCCGAGGAGGTAGCCCGTGCGGTGGCCTTCTTCGCCGGGCCGGAGTGCGCCTACATCACCGGACAGGTGCTGTGCGTAGACGGCGGCATGGCCGTTTAATGAGGTGAAAGAGATGGAAAAGCGCAGAGTTGTGATTACCGGCATGGGCACCGTCAACCCGGTGGGAAATACAGTGTCTGACAGCTGGGCGGCCGTGAAGGCGGGGACGTGCGGCATTGGGCCCATCACCCGCTATGACACCTCTGAGATGAAGGTAAAACTGGCCGGCGAGGTGAAAAATCTGGACCTGGACGCCCTGTTGGGCAAGCGGGAGACCAAGAAGATGGACCGCTTCACCCAGCTCTCCCTGGCGGCCGCCGACGAGTGCATGGCCGACACCGGCCTGGACCGGGAGAAGGAGAATCTGGACCGCTGCGGGGTAATCTTCTCCAGCGGCATCGGCGGCTTCGAGACGGTGGGTCAGGCCCACCAGCGGGGGAGCGAGCGGGGCTGGGATTCGGTCTCTCCCTTCATGATCCCCATGATTATCTCCAACATGGCGGCGGGGCACATGGCCATCCGCTATGGGTTCAAGGGAATGTGCTCCTGCGTGGTAACCGCCTGCGCCGGAGGGACCAACGCCGTGGGAGATGCCTTCCGCCACATTCGGGACGGCTACGCCGAGGTGATGCTCTGCGGCGGCGGCGAGGCGGCCATCACGCCGCTGGCTATGGGGGGCTTTACCGCCATGAAGGCCCTCCATGAGGGGGAGGACCCCCTGCGGGCCTCCATCCCCTTCGACGCGGAGCGCTCCGGCTTTGTCATGGG
>CANPFP010000237.1 GCA_947573385.1 uncultured Bacillota bacterium
AACTGCGCCACCTCTACGACTGCCACCCGGACCTGTGGGCCAGGATGCTGGAGTTGCAGGCCATTCCCGGCAAGACAACGGAAAAGTTCAACCGCACCCAGAAGTTCTCCGACATCGACGCCATGTTCCGGCAGGAGGACGAGGAAACCGCACAGGCGGCGGCATAGCCAGGAATTGTTGGTATTGCCCGGTTTTCACAGTCCATTCTTGTTGGGTATCGTGAATAGCTTTTCCCGGTAAAAGCTGGTATCGTTGCTGCTGGCACAGCCACAAAATCATGATGAGGAGGACGAGCGAAATGACGAGATACGAGCGCCACCCCGCGCCGGAAAAGCTGCTTTTACAGATCACTACGGAGGCCGTCAACCTGCTGGCCCTGGGTACCCAGGATAAGCCCGCGGACGTATCCCTGTTGGAGACAGGCGCGGCCCTGACGGTCAAAGCCTGGGGGCTGCCCCAGGAGCTGCTGGAGAGCAGCACCGCCCTGATCCAGCACCAGAAGGAGCTGTTGGCAACCGCCAGCGGCAAGGCCGCCCTGCCGGACGATCAGCTCCTGGAGTGCTACGATGGCCCCATGACCGCCGAACTGATCTGGGGCCTGTTCGAGACCGCCGTCCGGCTGGACGATGCCCAGGATCGGGCCGCCATCCACCAGATGGCGCTCCTGCTGGCGGACGCCCTGGACTTCGATGAGTGGCTGGATCGGAACGGGCCGGTGGAGTCCGCGGGCAAATGAAAACACGATCTTGCGCAGCAGGGGGACTGTCCGATTGGACAGCTCCCCTGCTGCCGCAGATCATAGGGAGGTGTGTACCATAAGCAAGTACCAGGAATTTGACGCTCAGATATTTGATGTCACAAAAATCATGATCGGGTTCTCCCTGACGGACGCACAGAAAACCGAGCTGCTGAAGATTGCCGGTGAGATCGAGGCCGCCTGTCAGGACGGCAGCCTGAGCGCCGATGAACGCCAGAGGCTTCTGGAAACCATGGCGGACTGCGGCCTGGAACTGCCCCAGACACCCATGGAACCGTGTGTGGACGAGGCGAAGCTGCAGGAACGTCTGACCCAATATATGGAACTGGATCTTTTTCAAATGGATATCGGCGCTTTGATCAATGACTATAAGTCCCAGGGACTTCCGATGCCAACCATGGAACAGCTCCAGGCGGAGGTCATTGCCGAAGCCCGGAAGTGTCTGGAGACAATAATGATCTGCGAGGCTAAAGGCCATCTGTGGAAGGAAACAGCGGACCCGGAGAACGGGACCAGCACCCTGTCCTGCCGCCGCTGCGGGGCGGAAGAACACCTGCGATGGTAGAAAGGAGGACGTAATGCCAAACAATATCACGAATCAGATCACATTCGGTTCGGACAGCACGGCACTGGCCGCTTTTCAGCGGATGCTCCATGATATGCGGATGGATGGCCAGCCCCTGGGCAGTATCGATTTTAACAAACTGCTTCCCATGCCCAAGGAGCTGGATATGGAGGCCGGCACCAGAACGGATCGGGGGCTGAAGCTGGTACGGGAGTATCATCACACGCTGGCGGATCTGGAGCGGCAGAAACCGGGGCTGACCCCTGCGGAATATGCGCTGGCTCTTCATAAGTGCGAGGAGCTGTACCAGAAGCAACGGTTGGCCGACCCGGTGACTTGGGCCTTGGGAGAACAGGCATACAGCAATGTCCAACGGTTCGGCAGCCCCACATGGTATGAGTGGTGCAATCTCAATTGGGGGACAAAATGGAACGCCTATCAGCCCCGCCCACTGCGAGAGGATGACCATACCATGGTATTCTTCACTGCCTGGGATTCTGTTCCAAAAATCGTAACGCTTTTATCCAGGAAGTACCCGGAGCAGACCATCACCTACCGCTGGGCGGATGAAAACATCGGCTACAATGTGGGCGAGATGACGATGAAGGGCGGCGAGGTTATCGACATCAACGTGCCGGAGGGCGGCAGCCGGGAAGCCTATGAGATGGCGGCGGAGATCATGGACACCGATCTCTCTGACTATGACCTGTGCCTGACTGCGGATGGGAATAGCTATGAATACCGTGACCCGGACGAGCTTCCGGCTGTAGACAAGGACAGCCAGAAACCTCTCCCGGCCCACATAGAGCAGGAAAAATCTCCCAAGAAAAAGCGTGGAACCAAAGGGCGGGACAGATGAAAATCAGAAATCTGCATGGCTATGAAACCTGCGTCCACAGCCGGAAGCGGAAACAGGCTCCCTGGCGGGTGGACAGCGGCTGTGACAATCGGGCGTGTCTGTTCACGGGCAAGCACTATGAGCTGCCCAATAGTACAGTGTGCATGACCTGCCCATTTTACTGCAAGGACAAAAGCAGTTCCAGCAGAGGGAGGGACGGCTGATGGATCTCCATATGAGGGAATTTGACGGGACCACCTTCGGGATGTCTGTGGAGGCATCCTCCCCGGCGTTCAGGCGGATGAAGAAAAACGCTTTCACAGGAAAAAATCAAGCCCCGTGGAAGCTGGGTCGAACGGAGTACCCGCTGTGTCCGGGCCGCCGATGTGGCCGCCGTCATGGGCGAAGCCGGGTGGCT
>CANPFP010000238.1 GCA_947573385.1 uncultured Bacillota bacterium
CTGAAGGAAGGCCAGTACGCCCCCAACCACTTCCACTGGTACAAGACGGAGGACATCATCAACCGGGGCGGCGGGAACGTGTTGATCCGGGTGTACAATTCCCTGCCGGATGAGGAAATCGACTACAACTCCGACGTCACTGTCCACACCGATGGGCACACTTACACGGTTCCGGCAGGAACCCAAATCCGGCTCACCCCTGGCGAGAGCATCCACATCCAGCAGCGGCTGTACCACGACTTCACCGTGGAGGAGGGCGGCGGCCCGGTGCTGCTGGGAGAGGTCAGCCAGTGCAACGACGACAACACGGACAACCGCTTCAATCCTCCCGTGGGCCGTTTCCCGGAAATTGAGGAGGATGAGCCCCCCTACCGGCTGCTGTGCAACGAGTACCCGGCGGCAAGGTGAGGGCGGCGCTATGATTGATGTGACCGCATTGGGTGAATTGCTGATTGACTTCACCTATCTGAGCACCGATGAAACGGGCTACCCCACCATGGCCGCCCATCCCGGCGGGGCTCCCGCCAACTTTCTGGCCGCGCTGGCCGGATTCGGCGCCAAGACCGCCCTGCTGGGCAAAGTGGGCGCGGATGCCTTTGGGAAGCTGCTGGTCAAGACACTGGAACAGGCCGGGATTGAAACCCGAGGGCTGGTTCAGTCCAGCGGTGTGTTTACTACCTTGGCATTCGTAACCCTGGACGAGAGCGGGGATCGGGAGTTCTCCTTCGCCCGGAAGCCGGGGGCGGACACCCGCCTCACCTTTGACGAGCTGGACCTGGGCCTGATCGACGGGGCCAGGGTGTTCCACTTCGGCAGCCTGTCCCTGACGGACGAGCCGGCCCGAACCACGACCCGGCGGGCGGTGGCCTATGCCAGGGAGCGGGGGAAGCTCGTCACCTATGACCCCAATCTGCGCAAGCCGCTGTGGAAGGATCTGGCCGAGGCCAGGGAACAGCTCCTCTGGGGGCTGGGGCAGGCGGATGTGGTCAAAATCAGCGACGAGGAGGTAGAATTCCTGTTTGGCCTGTCCCCAGAGGAGGGGGCGGAGCGCATCCTGGACGAGTACGGCGCTAAGCTGGTATTTGTCACCTGCGGCGCGGAAGGCTGCGCCTATCGGAATCGGAACGCCTCCGGGCGTGTGCCGGGGCTGTCCGGGCTGACTGTGACAGACACTACCGGCGCGGGGGATATTTTTGGGGGGAGCGCGGTGTGGGCGCTTTTGCAGACCGGGAAGGCCCCGGAGGGGCTGGGGCGCGGAGAGTTGGAACGCATCACCGCCTTTGCCTGTGCCAGCGCGGGGCTGTCCACCACCCGGGCCGGCGGGATCTCCAGCCTGTTTAGCCTGGAGGAGATCAAGGCGAGGATGTCTTTATGAACCGCGCCGTCATTCAGAACCGGTTTCTGCGGGTGGAAGTGGAGGAGCGCGGCGCACAGCTTTTGTCCATCCGCACGGCGGACGGCGTGGAATTTCTCTGGCAGGGCGATCCGGCCTATTGGCCTGACCGGGCCCCCAACCTGTTCCCTTATGTGGCCCGGCTGACTGAGGGCAGCTATTACCTGGATGGGCTGCTTTACCACATGGACATCCATGGCTTTGCCCCTTATCTTAACTTTGCCCTCAAGGAGCAAACGCCCACGCGCCTGGTATTTGAATTGACCTCCAGTAAACGGACGCTGGCGGCATATCCCAGAGCGTTCGCGTTCCGGGTGATTTACAAACTGGAGGACAGCGGCCTGTCCATCACCTACGAGGTGGAGAACCGTGATGAGCGCATCATGTATTTCGGCCTGGGTGCGCATCCCGGCTTTCGGGTTCCGCTGCGGGCTGGAAAGCAGTTTCAGGACTACCGCCTGCGCTTTGAGGCCCCGTGCCGCCCACGACGTATCGGTTTCACAGATGACTGCTTTTTGGATGGAACAGACCAGGAATTTCCGTTGGAGGGAGATCAGCTTCTCCCCCTGTCGCACAGCCTGTTCGATGATGACGCAATCGTGCTGAAGGAGGTAGGCCACCGGGTCACCCTGGAAACAGCAGGAGACACGCGGAGTGTTTCTGTAGAGTTTCCTGGCATGGACTACCTGGGGCTTTGGCATATGCCCAGGACGGACGCCCCCTATGTGTGCATTGAGCCATGGTGTTCTCTGCCCTCTGTCAAGGGAAAGATTGCCGTTTTTGAGAAGCAGTCAGATTTGATCGTTCTGCATCCCAACAAAATTTATCGCAACACATGGAGTATCAAAATCAGCGTATGATAAAGGGCACCCGACCTCGTCGAAAATTCCGATGGGCGCCGCAGTTCAATCCGTCAAAAACGTTGCGGGTTTGCGGCCAAAAACCGCTAAGGGAAAGATATACCATCCTTTATTGGCACCGTCGTCCTCCAGGGCGGTATCTCCATGGTGGCCTTCTTCTTTGTCAACAAAATTATATTCCTCGAGGGGGAGCCCAAGAAGATGTCATAGGCAACCCATATTGGCTCTGCGTCAAGAACCTGGATTTTTTATGCGGCAGTGTTGGGGCTTCTTCTTTGTAGACACTGGTGCAATCTATCAGTGAGAATCACGGCAGCAGGTT
>CANPFP010000239.1 GCA_947573385.1 uncultured Bacillota bacterium
AAAAGGGCCAGACCGACCACGGCAGCAACCTGTCCCCCTTCCAGGCGGTGACCACTGCCCTGGCGGGCACCGTGGGCACCGGCAACATCGCCGGCGTCACCGGGGCTATCTTCATCGGAGGACCGGGGGCCGTGTTCTGGATGTGGGTGTCCGCCTTCTTCGGCATGTGCACCAAATACGCCGAGATTGCCCTGGCCCTGAAGTTCCGGGACACCGGCGCGGACGGCGTCCACAAGGGCGGCCCCATGTACTACATTGAAAACGGCCTGGGCAAAAACTGGAAGTGGCTGGCCGTCATCTTCGCCCTGCTGGGGGGGCTGGCCTCCTTCGGCATCGGCAACATTGCCCAGTCCAGCGAGATCGCCGGGGCGGTCAGCGGCCTGTTCGGGCTGGACCCCATGGTCACCGGCGTCGCCCTCACCGTGCTGGTGGGCGTGGTGGTTCTGGGCGGCGTGAAGCGCATCGGCCAGGTCACCTCCCTGCTGGTCCCCTTCATGTCCGTGTTCTATGTGGCGGCGGGCATTGTTGTGATCCTGATGCGCATTACCGACATCCCCGGCGTCTTCGCCGCCATCTTCTCCAGCGCCTTCAGCTTTGAGGCGGTGGGCGGCGGCGTGTTTGGCTACGCCATCATGGTCGCCATGAAGAACGGCTTTGCCCGGGGCGTCTTCTCCAACGAGGCCGGCCTGGGCTCCGCCCCCATCGCCCACGCCGCCTCCTCCACCGAGGAGCCCGCCGAGCAGGCCATCTGGGGGGTGTTCGAGGTCTTCTTCGACACCATCGTCATCTGCTCCATCACCGCCTTCACCGTGCTGCTGTCCGGCTTCGAGCTGGGCGAGACCGCCCTGGAGGGTTACGCCTCCAAGGGTTCCGCCGCTGTGGCCGCCTTTAACTCTATCCTCCCCGGCACCCTAGGCGGCACCATTATCCAACTTAGTCTGGTCTTCTTCGCCCTGTCCACCATCCTCAGCTGGAGCTACTACGGCGAGCGGTGCTGGGGCTACCTCTCCCGGGACAACAAGGTGGTTACCTCTGTATATAAGGTGATTTTCGTCCTGTTCTGCATCGTGGGGGCCACCGGCTCCGGCGACCTGATGTGGAACATCTCCGACACCCTCAACGGCGCAATGGCCATCCCCAACCTGATCGCCCTGCTGCTGCTCTCCGGCGCGGTGGCCTCCATTACCAAAGAGTATTTCAGCGATAAAAAATAAAGGAAAAAGAAAGGAAGCATTGTCATGGCTGAGCTTGAAGCAACACTGTTCCCCATCGTGGCAAAAATCAACGAATACCTGTCCAACTACATCCTGGTTTTCCTCCTCATCGGCGTGGGCCTGTGGTACACCATCCGCACCCGCTTCGTCCAGATTCGCTGCTTCGGCGAGGGGATGAAGAAGACCTTCGGCAACCTGTCCCTCCGCGGCGGGCGGCAGGAGCAGGGCATGAGCTCCTTCCAGGCCCTGGCCACCGCCATCGCCGCTCAGGTGGGCACCGGCAACATCGTGGGCGCGTCCGGCGCCATCCTCACCGGCGGCCCCGGCGCCATCTTCTGGATGTGGATTATCGCCTTTTTCGGCATGGCTACCATCTACGCTGAGGCCACTCTGGCCATCAAGACCCGCCGGGCCGACGAGGACGGCTCCTACCACGGCGGCCCCGTCTACTACATCACCACCGCTTTCAAGGGTGGCTTTGGCAAGTTCCTGGCCGGCTTCTTCGCCGTGGCCATCATCCTGGCCCTGGGTTTCATGGGCTGCATGGTCCAGTCCAACTCCATCGGCTCCACCTTCAATACCGCCTTTGGCGTCCCCAACTGGATTGTGGGCGTGGTGCTGGTGGTCATCTGCGGCGTTATCTTCCTGGGCGGCGTGCAGCGGCTGGCCTCTGTCACCGAGAAGGTGGTCCCCGTCATGGCGGCTATCTTCCTGCTGGGCGGCCTGGTGGTCCTCATCGCCCGGGCCAAATACATCCCCGCCACCTTCGGCATGATCTTCCAGTATGCCTTCCAGCCCCAGGCCATCATCGGCGGCGGCTTCGGCTACGCCATCAAGACCGCCATCAGCCAGGGCGCCAAGCGGGGCCTGTTCTCCAATGAGGCCGGCATGGGCTCCACCCCCCACGCCCACGCCCAGGCCAACGTGACCGACCCCCACGACCAGGGCGTGGTGGCTATGATCGGTGTGTTTATGGACACCTTCGTGGTCCTCACCCTCAACGCCCTGGTGGTCATCTCCACCCTGTACACCGCCGACGGCCCTCTGGCCGCCTGCGGAGCCGCCGCTGAGAGCACCACCCTGGGCAAAGCCAACCTGGCCCAGACCGCCTTCGGCGTGGTCTTCGGCGAGACCGCCGGCGCCATGTTCGTGGCCGTGTGCCTGTTCTTCTTCGCCTTCTCCACCATCCTCAGCTGGAACCTGTTCGGCAAGATTAACGTGATCTACCTGTTCGGCAAGAAGTCCGCCAAGATTTACGCCGCCCTGGGCCTGGTGTTCATCTTCCTGGGCACCCTGATGTCCAACGACCTGGTGTGGGAGCTGACCGATATGTTCAACAACCTGATGGTCAT
>CANPFP010000240.1 GCA_947573385.1 uncultured Bacillota bacterium
GCCTACGCCTTCACGGAGGTAGCGGCCATCTATCCCATCACGCCGTCGTCTCCCATGGCGGAGAAGGTGGACGAGTGGTCCGCCAAGGGGCGGAAGAACCTGTTCGGGTCCACGGTGGACGTGATCCAGATGCAGTCCGAGGCCGGCGCGGCGGGCACCTGCCACGGCGCGGCCCAGGCGGGCGCCCTGACCACCACCTTTACCTCCTCCCAGGGCCTGATGCTGATGATCCCCGCCATGTACGCCATGGGGGGCCAGTTCCTGCCCAACGTCATGCACATCGCCTCCCGGGTGGTGACTTCTAACCACCACTCCATCTTCGGCGACCACACGGACTTCATGACCTGCCGCACCACCGGCTACGCCATGCTCATGTCCGCCTCTCCCCAGGAGGCCATGGACCTGGGGGCGGTGGCGCATCTGTCCGCCATCCATTCCCGCTACGCCTTCATGCACTGCTTTGACGGCTTCCGCACCTCCCACGAGATGCAGCGCATCGAGGCCCTGGACTACGAGGACCTGCGGGGCCTGGTGGACTGGGAGGCCCTCCAGGCGTTCCGCCGCCAGTGCCTGAACCCGGAGCACCCCACCAACCGGGGCAACAATGTAAACCCGGACATCTACTTCCAGTGCAAGGAGGGCGTGAACGAAACCACCGCCGCCCTGCCGGATACCGTCCAGCATTACATGGATGAAATCAACAAGCTGACAGGCCGGAATTACCAGCTCTTCAACTACTACGGCGCGGAGGACGCGGAGGAAGTCATCGTGGTCATGTGCTCCGCCTCCGAGGCGGTGAAGGAGACGGTGGACTACCTCAACCAGCAGGGCCGGAAGGTGGGCATTCTCCAGGTGCACCTGTACCGCCCCTTCTCCGTGAAGCACTTCGCCGCCGCTTTGCCCGCCACGGTGAAAAAGATCGCCGTGCTGGACCGCTCCAAGGAGCCCGGCAGCGTGGGCGAGCCGCTGTATCTGGACGTGGTGACCGCCCTGGCCCAGGCGGGCCGGGGGAACATCCAGGTGGTGGGGGGCCGCTACGGCCTTTCCTCCAAGGACACCACCCCGGGCCAGTTCATCGCCGTCTATGACAACCTCAAACAGGCCGCGCCGAAAAACAGCTTCACCATCGGCATCATCGACGACGTGACCCACACCTCCCTGGATTACACAGAGGTGGAGCTGCCCCATCCGGGACAGGTTTCCTGCAAGCTCTGGGGCCTGGGGGGCGACGGCACCGTGGGAGCCAACAAAAACGCCATTTCCACCATCGGCCTCATCGCGGGCAAGTACGCCCAGGCCTATTTCTCCTACGACACCATGAAGTCCGGCGGCCTGACCCAGAGCCACCTGCGCTTTGGCGATGAGCCCATCCGGTCTACCTACCTGGTGAGCTCCGCGGACTTCGTGGCGGTCCACGCCCCCACGTACATCCAAAAATACGACACCACCGAGGACTTGAAGGAAGGCGGCATCTACCTCCTGAACTGCCCCTGGAGCGCGGAAGAGCTGGAAGAGCGTCTGCCCGGGAAGATGAAGCGGGACCTGGCGAAGAAGCACGCCCAATTCTACATCATCGACGCCGCCAAGCTGGCCGTCCAGGTGGGCCTGGGGGCCAACCGGACCAACAGCATCCTGCAATCGGCCTTCTTCGCCCTGACCAAGGTCATCCCCTTGGATATGGCCGTGGAGGACATGAAGAAAAACAACTACAATTCCTATTTCAAAAAGGCCGGGCAGAAAATCGTGGACATGAACAACGCCGCCGTAGACGTGGGCGTCAGCGCGGCGGTGAAGGTGGAAATCCCCGAGAGCTGGGCCTCCGCCCCCGATGCTCCCGCCCCGGAAATTCAGGCCAGCGATTTCGTCAAGGAGATCGTGCTGCCCATGGACCGCCAGCAGGGCGACAAGCTGCCGGTGTCCGTGTTCAAGAAGCACGGCGTGCTCTCCGGCACCTGGGAGAACGGCACCTCCGCGTACTCCAAGCGGGGCGTTGCGATTACGGTGCCCAAGTGGAACGCCGAGAGCTGCATCCAGTGCAACCGCTGCGCCATGAGCTGCCCCCACGCCGCCATCCGCCCGGTGCTGCTGACCGAGGCTGAAAAAGCCGAGGTTCCCGCCGCCTTTGCCACGGCGCCCGCCAAGGGCCTGGGGAAGGACGCCCCGGCGTATTCCTTCCGCATGCAGGTCAGCCCCTATGACTGCCTGGGCTGCGGCGTGTGCCTGACGGCCTGCCCCGCCAACCAGAGCGAGAAGTCCGCCGACGCCCTGGTCATGACCCCCTTCGAGGAGATGAAGCCGGAGCAGGCGCTCTTCGACCAGGTGGCCATGAACGAGAAATACCTCAAGCCGGAAGTTATCAGCAGCAAGAGCGTGAAAAACATCCAGTTCGCCAAGCCCTACTTCCAGTTCTCCTCCGCCTGCGCGGGCTGCGCGGAGACGACGTATATCAAGCTCCTCAGCCAGATGGTGGGCGAGCGGATGTACGCGGGCAACGCGGCGGGCTGCTCCTCCGCCATCAGCGGCGGCGCGCCCATCCTGCCCTACTGCCGGGACG
>CANPFP010000241.1 GCA_947573385.1 uncultured Bacillota bacterium
TCCCCGCTGACGGCGGTGACGCTGACCACGTTGTCAAACCGCTCCACCAGGGAGACGTCCAGGGTGCCGCCTCCAAAGTCGAAGACCAAGCACACCTTGTCCTCGTCCCCCTCACCGATGTGGCCGGCCACCGCGGCGGCAGAGGGCTCGTTCACCAGCCGCTCCACCGTCAGGCCGGCCAGGGCGCCCGCCCGCTTGGTGGCGGCGCGCTGGGCTTCGGCGAAATAGGCCGGGACGCTGACCACCGCCTCGTCCACCACCTCGCCCAGGTAGGCCTCGGCGTCCTCCCGCAGGCGGCGCAGGACAAAGGAGGACAGGTCCTCCGCCGTAAAAATCCGGCCCCCCAGCTCATACCGGCGGCTGGTGCCCATGCTCCGCTTGAAGCCGGCGGCGGTGCGCTCCGGGTGGGAGATCAGCCGGTCCCGGGCCGCCGCCCCCACCAGGATGGACCCGTCGTCGTCCACACTGACCACGCTGGGGGTGAGATACTCCCCCAGCCCGTTGGGAATCAGCTCACTTTTTCCGTTGCGCCACACAGCCGCCAAACTGTTGGTGGTGCCCAGGTCGATACCGATGATGGCCATATTATGTTCACCTGCTCTCGCCGCCTCAGGGCGGTTTTTGTCTTCTACATTATAATGTGCTCCCGCAAAAAAATCAACAGGGACGCCGCCGTCCCTGTCATCTTCTTTTCTGATTCAATCCCAGCACCGTGTCCGCCGAGACATGATAATATTTACACAGGGTGACAAGGTGCCGGATGGGCATTTCGTTCGCGCCCCGCTCATACCTGGCATACATCGTTTGAGATGTACCCAATATCTCTGCCACCTCTTTTTGGGTGAGGTCGTGATCCTCCCTCAGTCCCCGCAGATATTCGATGTAATACTCCATTTTGATACTCCTCTGCTTATCTCAGTATGAGGGTATCAGAATTGGATATTCACTCTTGATTTTAGTAAATATTTGTACTAGAATATTTTCGTGATAAAATTTAAGGAGGAATCAAATATGACACTGGATTACTTCAAAGACAAGCTGTTCGACATTTTAAACGAAACCGACGAACTGGACATTGCCGACATCAGCACTGACGATCGAAATAACCAATTTACTGTCAAAATCGTGGACGGCAGCGTATTCACAATTTCCTGCGAAACGGTCTGATATAGGACACGGCCCACAAAATCCGCCGCTGGACATACCCTTGAACATATGGTAAACTGAACACAGCTTCAAAAGGAGGTGTGCCTGTGGCGCTTGGTATTGCTATCATGTTGCTGACTCCCTGCGTCAGCGCGGTGCTGGCCTTCGTATTTTTCCGGGAGAGCTGGCGGATGCGAAAACAGGGGCACAACATTCAAACCGCAGTATTTTTCCTGCTCGCCGCGGCCTGCGCCGCCCTTGTCCTCTGGTCGCTCCCCTTCTTCCCGGAGGCCATCCGGTTCCTGCAGCATCCTATTTATTAAACAAATCTGTCCCCTGCCCGCAGGCAGGGGACATTCTTTTAGAGAATAATACAGATCAGTCCGCCCGAACCCTCGTTGATGATGCGCTGGAGGGTCTCCCGCAGCTTGGTGCGGGCGTCCTCGGGCATACGGTTGATTTTGGAGTTCAGGTCCTCGTTCACCAGCTCGTGGAGGGATTTTCCAAAGATGTTGGCCTCCCAGATGCGGCTGGAGTCCCCCTCGTACTCCTGGAGGAGGTAGTTTATCATGTCCTCGCTCTGCTTCTCCCCGCCCACAATGGGAGAGACCTCCGTCTCGATATCCGCCCGAATCATGTGGATGGATGGGGCGCTGGCCTTCAGCCGCACGCCGTACCGGCCCCCCTGCTTCATGATTTCGGGTTCCTCCAGCACCAGGGAGTCGATGGGGGGCACTACAATGCCGTAGCCCGTCTCCTCCACCTGCTGGAGGGCGTCGGACACCTTGTCGTAGGCCTTTTTCACCCCGGCCAGCTGGGTGAGCAGGGCCATCAGGTCGCCGTCGTCGCCGATCTCAAAGCCCGACTGCTGGGACAGGGTGTTGTAAAACAGCCCCCGGGGCAGCTCCAGGCAGGCAGCAGACACGCCGGTGCCCAGGTCAATGCCGGAGATGCGGGCGTCGCTGACCACCTCGCAGTCCCGGAAGGAGTTCACCGCGCTGTCCACATCCCGCACCCGGTGGAGCTGGGCGGTCCCCTCCCGGATGGCGGTGTACAGGGCGGATTTGATGGGGTGTTCCTGGGGCAGGGCGTCCACCCAGGGGGGCAGGAACAGGTCCAGCTCCTTCACCGGAAACTCGTAGAGGACACTCTTTAAAATGGCGTTGATCTCCTCCTGGTCCAGCTCCAGACAGTTGGCCGCCACACAGGTTACGTCGTACCGCTGGGCGATGTCGGAGCGGATGGCCCGGGCCCGCTCCGAAGCGGGGTTGGCCGAGTTGAGCAGCACCACAAAGGGTTTTCCCAATTCCTTCAGCTCGGAGATCACCCGCTCCTCTGCTTCCAGGTAGTCCTCCCGGGGGATATCGGTGATGGTGCCGTCGGTGGTGACCACCA
>CANPFP010000242.1 GCA_947573385.1 uncultured Bacillota bacterium
ACGTTCCCCCCGGTGCCTGCGGGGGCTGCTGCGCAGGATTTTTAAGGTAAAATAGGGGCATACATAGGAGTTCCCGGGCATATAGTGTCAACAAAGCCAGGCTGATACTATGACAAGGGAGCGGACAATATGGAATTTGAACGGGATACCATTATTAACTACGACACGGTAGCAGAGGTGACCCTGTGCCAGGAGGAGACCCTGGAGAGCATCGTCCCCGACGCCTGTCCAGACATTCTGCGGATTGTGGATGTGTGTGGTCAGGCCACTCTCAGCGGCAAGCAGGCCCGGGAGGGCTCGGCCCAGGTTACCGGTATGGTGCGGGCCTCCATACTCTATCAACCTGAGGGGGGCGGCGGCCTGAGACGGATGGAGGTGGGCCTGCCCTTCACCTGTCAGGCAGAGGCCCCCGGACTTACCGAGCGGGGAACGGTGCTGGCCAGTCCCCGGCTGCGCAGTGCCGAGGCCCGAGCCCTCAATCCCAGAAAGGTACTGCTGCGGGTGGACCTGGCGGTGGATATTACTGCCTGCCAGCCGGTGGAGCGGCCCATATGCAGCGGCGTGACCGGCGGGGAGGAGGAGGGGCTGTGCCAGCGGCAGTACCAGGGAGAGCACTATCAGCTGTCCGCCGTTCAGGAGAAACCATTTACCTTCTCGGACCAGGTCCGGCTTCAGGGAATGGGGGAGAGTCCTATGCTGCTGTCCACCAGGGTACAGCCGGTGTGCAGCGAGAGCAAGCTTATCGGCTCCAAGCTGATTTTTAAGGGGATGGTGGAGGTGGACCTTCTCCTCCAGGAGGCAGGAGGCACGCTGTCTGCCGCCCACGAGTCCATGCCCTTCTCTCAGATTATTGAGACGGCGGGTGCCGGAGAGGAGGGGGACTGCCAGGTAGAGGTGGAGGTGGCATCCCTCCAGTGTGACCAGCTGCCCGGTGACGGCCGTGAGCTGGATGTCACCCTGGAGCTGTTAGCCCAGGCCCGGGTGTACAGCCGCCGGCCGGTGACCCTTCTCCAGGACCTGTACAGCACCAGCAGCCTGATGGAGGTGGAGCGGGAGAACCAGCCCCTGTGCAGTCTCACAGAGCAGTCGGTGCGGCCGCAGGCTGTCCGGGAGCTGCTGGAGACAGGGGAGATGGTGCGCTCCGTTGTGGACGCCCGGCTGTCTCTGGGCCAGGTGCGCCAGAGCCGGGAGGGAAAAGAGATGGTCCTCACCGTAGAAGCGTGGATTACAGTGCTCTATCTGGACGAAAATGAGCTGGTCCAGTGTATCCGCCGGTCCATCCCGGTGACCTGCCGTCTGGAGTGCCCCGAAGGGGCCAAGTGCAGCTGTACCTGCGCCTGTCCGGGAGAGGTTTTCGCCGCTCCCGCTGCCGGCGGAGTGGAGGTGCGCTTTACGGTGGAGTTTCACTGTCTGACCACCGAGACGACGGCTGTTCCCACCGTGATCAACGCTCAGCTGGGAGAGACCCGAAATGGAGGAGAGGGCCAGCGGCCCTCGGTTGTTCTGCGGATGCCCGCCCCCGGCGAGGAGCTGTGGGATATCGCCAAGGCCCACGGCACCACCATGGAACAGATTCTCCAGGCAAATGAGCTGGAGGAGGATACCCTGCCCGTTGGGCGGATGCTCCTCATTCCCAGCACCAGGTAAAACCAAGAGACAGACCCGTTTGGGTCTGTCTCTGTTTTTGCTGAGATAGGAGCCGGCCGATAAGCTGGAATCTATTGTATTACTTTTTTCATCCAGCCATCTAAAAAGGCAAGCTGTTCATCGGTATGAAACCAATGTTCTCCATCTTCCATGATGGTAAGATTCGCATTGTGATTACAAAGAAACTTGTTTATCATTTGGCGGGATATGAGATGATCCTTTCCTGCATATAGAATTTCAGTAGGAATATTCCATATGATAGGGTTTTCTCGAACAAAACATAGATATTTCCAGGATAATGTTTCCCCAAAGTCTGTAGAAATTTCCCCCTTCTCACGCAAATCTGTTTCTGACACATTCGCCCAGCTCATCATATCCAATATAAGCTGTTCCATATCAAGTACAGGAGAGATAAACAGAGCCTTTTCAATATCACAAGCCTGTAATGTGTGCATCGCAAAGTAAGCGCCAATGCTATTTCCAATCACATAAATATGTTCATATCTTTTATGTGCGTTATCATAAGCAGCTTGAATTTGATTTTGCACAACCCACGGAAGATCGTCATGGTAGTCTATGCCAATCATATCAAAACCGGGACAATTCTTTTTGTACTGTTCAGCTTCCAAATGGCTTCCGCCTTTTCCGTGAATATATAAAATTGCTTTTTTCACAATATCACCTCTACAAAAACTTCAATTTATCATTTCAAATTATATCATCGGTTATTTTAGAAATCAATGCACACATGGATAGAGGAGCGTGTGGTTTTCCTGTCATAATCCCCAGCCTGTCTCATACACTGTAAGGAACAAATACCGGCTCGCACAGCCGAAGGAGGAATTGCAGTGGAAGATCGCAAAATCTATGAGGATATTGCGCTCC
>CANPFP010000243.1 GCA_947573385.1 uncultured Bacillota bacterium
GGCTTAATGTAGTCCTCAATATTCCGATTCATGGACAGCACCTCTTTTACATGGTTTCTCTCTCTATTCTATCCATTTTTGGGCGATTCGGTGCGGATATTTACGCTCTGTAGGGGCGGACATTGTCCGCCCGCGCTTTACCGCAAGCACCGCTTTGATGACGGGCGCACAATGTGCGCCCCTACAATTTCACCGCCGCGTCATACAGCTCATTTCGTGACAGCCCCAGCTCCTTGGCAGCCCGTTTCACCGCGTCCCGGAGGGACAGCCCCTCCCCCCGCAGCCGGTCCACCATGTCCAGGCCGTCCTCCAGACTGGTCTCCCCCTCCGGAAGGGGCTCCGCCCCCCGGACCACCAGCACAAACTCCCCCTTGGGGGCGTTCTCCCCATACCAGGCGGCGGCCTGGCCCAGGGTGGTGCGGCTCACCTCCTCGTGGAGCTTGGTCAGCTCCCGGCAGAGGGTAAGGGGCCGGTCCTCCCCGAAGGTATCCGCCATATCCCGAAGGGTGGCGGCCAGCTTGTGGGGGGCCTCGTAGAAGATCATGGTCCGCTCCTCCCCCTGGAGACTCTCCAGATGGGCCCGGCGGTTCTTTTTGTTCATAGCCAGAAAGCCCTCAAAGGTAAACCGCCCCGTGGGCTGGCCGGAGACGGCCAGGGCCGTTACCAGAGCGCAGGGGCCGGGTATGGCGCAGACGGGAATCCCCGTCTCCCCGCAGCGGGCCACCAGCTCCTCCCCGGGGTCGGAGATGGCGGGGGTGCCCGCGTCGGTGACCAGGGCGCAGCTCTCCCCGGCCTGAAGCCGGCTCAGGATAGCCTGTCCGCTGGCCTCGGTGCTGTGCCTGTGGTAGGGGACCATGGGCTTTTTAAGCCCCAGGTAGTTGAGCAGCTTCACCGTCACCCGGGTATCCTCGGCGGCAATAAAGTCCGCCTGCTCCAGCGTCTCCGCCATCCGCCGGGAGATATCCCCCAGGTTGCCGATGGGGGTGGGGACCAGATACAGCGTACCGCTCAACCCCGTTCACCTCACAGATCAGAATGATTGTCAGAAGTTATTATAGCACAATACACAGGATTATGGTATCCTTTTCTTAACGATTTCTTAAACAGGCCCCTATGGGGAAAAGGCGGTGTTTTTGTGAAAAAAACCGAACAATTGGGCTCCTACACCCTGTCCTGGGAGGACGGCGTTTTCCCCCTGGGAGGCGACGCCCTGGCCCTGGGGGCCTTTTCCACCGTAAAGCCTGGCTGGCGGGTGTGTGACCTGGGCACGGGCAGCGGAGCGCTCCTCCTGCTTCTGGCCCGCCGGGCGGAGGGTCTGGCCCTCACCGGCATCGACATCGACCCTCTGTCCGCCCGCATTGCCCGGGAAAACCTGGAATCCAACGGTCTGCCCGGGGAAATTCTCACCGGCGACCTGCGGCGGGAACCCCTCCCCGCCGGGGGCTTCGACCTGGTGGTATCCAACCCGCCCTATTTCCCCGTAGGCAGCGGAAAGAGCGGAGGCCCCGCCCGCAGCGAGGAGTTTTGCACCCTGGCGGAGCTGTGCGCCGCCGCCGGGCGGCTGGTAAAAAACGGGGGCCGTTTTTCTCTGTGCCACCGCCCGGAGCGGCTGGTGGACGTGCTGTGCGCCCTTCGGGCACACGGACTGGAACCCAAACGTCTCAAGCTGATCTCCCACTGGCCGGGACATCCCCCCTCCCTTCTGCTGGCGGAGGGGGTAAAGCAGGGAAAGCCAGGGTTGACGGTTGAGATTTCCGGCAATCCCTGTTAGAATCGCTATTCTGGTCAAAATCGTCGGACCCGGCAGCATACCCCATCTGTACAGATAAAAGCGCCGTTCCATGAACACGGAACGGCGCTTTTTCAGAAATTAAACTCCGGGCAGTCCCTGTACCGCTCCGGCACAGGGAGCTCCAAGCTCATGTCTCCGATGTTCTCCACAAACACACAGGGCTGGCCGGGAAACAGAAATCGGTCCAGATACTTGATAAAGTCGGATTCATTAAAGCGGCACAGCACCTCTCCACTCTCCAACGTGGTCCGGTACCGGACCGCATCCGGGCTCTCCCGGAGCCAGCGGCAGCAGAACTCCATGCAGTACTCCTCCAGGTTGGCGGCCACCGCATCCGGGACGGACCAGACCATCCGGTCGCCGTCGGCGCTCAGAATTACGTTTTTCATCCCTTACCTCTGATATTCAAACTCCAGGTCGTACAAAGACACAATATCCCCGTCTTTAATGCCCAGCTCCTCCAGCCTGTCAAACAGCCCCGACTGGCGCAGCTTCTGGTCGAACCAGTTTCGGCTCTCGTAGTCGCCGAAGTTGACGTTGGCAATGAGCCGCTGGAGCCAGGGGGCGTCAATGACCCAGGTGCCGTCGAACTCCTGGATATTGACCTCCCCGTCGGTGTCCACCTCCGGGGGGCGCTCCACATAGGTGGGCTCATACACCGCCACCGGGGGCAGCTCCTGGAGCAGCTGGGCGGTGCGCAGCACCAGCTCCCGGGTGCCCTGGTGGGCGGCGGCGGAGA
>CANPFP010000244.1 GCA_947573385.1 uncultured Bacillota bacterium
CTGGGCCACGGCCCCAAGAGCGCCATGATCATCAAGCAGTACACCACCCTCACCAGCCAGGAGATGTATGCCATCTGGCACCACATGGGCATGAACGGAAACTACGAGAACGACAACGCTGTCGGCAAGAGCATCGAGATGTACCCCGCCGTCCTCGCCCTTCAGACGGCGGACATGATGGCCTCCCGGTTCATGGAGGGCGAGAAGGAGAATGTGGAACTGTTCGCTGATCCCGCTCCGCAGTCGGCTGGCGAGTACGCGGACAACCCCGCCACCGGGGAGCCGGCCTTCGAGGAGGCCCCGCCGCTGGCCCAGGAAGGAGCCTAAAACAACATGGAGATGGCCTCAAAATATCCGTGCGGAGCAGAAAGTGATTCCAGCCCGGAGGAACGGTGGAAAGATGAAATCTCTTGCACTTTGGTCGGGTGTCGCGGATGCAAGAACTTCAACGGGACTGAATACTACCAGGCTAATGTCAAAAAGGGAGTATCCATGTGGGCAAAGAAAGAACTGGAGGGAATGAAGTGAACGGCAAGGACAAAGCGCCTCCCCACAAGGAGAGTTACTACCAGACCCGGATCATCAAGTGGCTGAAGGAGCAGTACCCGGACGCCTTCATTTGGAAAGCAGCGGCAGGGCCGTACAGCCGGGGCGGTATCCCGGATGTCTGCATGGTGCTGGACGGCCAGTTCTATGGCTTTGAGGTCAAGCGGCCGGAAGTCGGGCGGCTCTCCAAGATCCAGGAGCAGACCATCAAGGAAATCCGCACGGCGGGCGGCAAGGTCGCGGTGGTGTCCTTCCCTGCCCAGGTGCAGCGGTTTATCGAAACGGGGGCGACGGAATGAAATCACAAAAGGATCGCCAGCTGGAGGAGGCCATGCGGCTGTACTTCAGTGCATTCGTGGCCATTGGCCTCCTCTGGATGGGCTTGGAGCGGCTGATTTACGGAGAGGTTCAGCCACGCTTGGTGGATGACCTGATTTCCCTGGCCTGGTCCGCTATGGCCTGGTGCGCCTACTACCTGGGCCGGGAGCACGAAAAACGAGTACCACGGACATAAAGCAAAATCCCAAACGTCTGGGATTTTGAAGAACTACGCAACACGGAGGGGCTGATAGCATGACGGTGCGGGAACTTTCGATTTACTACAAATTGCATGGAAAACTGGAGCGCAACAGGCAGATGCTCTCCTCGCTGTACACAGCGGCAGGGCTGGGAGCGCAGGAGATTACCGGGATGCCCCATGCACCGGGGGTATCGGATCAGGTGAGCGGCCTCGTTATTGAAATTGAGGACTTGAAGGAGCGGATCTCCCACCTCGAATCAGAGTGTGCGCAGGAAAAGCGGATACTGGAGAGGTACATCGACACCATCGAGGATGACCAGACCCGCATGGTGTTCCGGCTGCGGTTTGTCCACTGTATGACCTGGCCCCAGGTGGCCGAGGCCATCGGCGGCAGGAACACCGCCAACAGCGTCAAGCTGATCTGCTATCGCTATCTGGACAAGGAAAGTTGAACCCGCGCGAACCCATGTGAATCTTGACGAACCCTGTCCCTCTGTGATATTGTAGGCTTGCAAGAATCCTAAATCAGCCAGGCGGCCTTCCTTCGGGAGGGTCGCCATTCTTTTTGAAGGGAGGTCTTCGGCTCCGCGCTTTTCTCTCCTTTGCGCGTGGTCTTGCATCGGGCATGGTGGCCGCCAGCGCCATGCAGCGGTGACAGACTGCAAAAGGAGGTCTTCACATGGAAATTGTGAAGATGAAACTTTCAGAATTGAATCCGGCGGAGTACAACCCCCGGAAAGCCCTCAAGCCGGGAGATCCGGCCTATGAAAAGCTGAAGGCATCCATCCTCTCCTTCGGGAACGTGGAGCCCATCGTGTGGAACCGCAGCACGGGGAACGTGATTGGTGGCCACCAGCGGCTCACCGTCCTGCTGGATCTGGGTGTGACCGAGAGCGAGGTCAGCGTGGTCGAGCTGTCCGAGGTGGACGAAAAGCGGCTGAACATCGCTCTCAACAAAATTACTGGCGAATGGGACGATGAAAAACTGACGTCCCTTCTGGCTGATATCACCGCCGGCGGAGCGGATGTGTATCCCACCGGCTTTGATGATCAGGAGCTTGCCTCTATGTTTGCCGACCTGACGAAAGCGGCCGCGCATGATGATGGTTTTGACCTCACCGCCGCCCTGGAACGAGCCTCCTTTGTGAAACGGGGCGATGTTTGGACGGTGGGCAGACACCGGCTCATGTGCGGCGACGCCACCTCCGCCGAGGACGTGGCCACGCTGATGGACGGCAAAAAGGCGAACCTCATCCTGACCGACCCGCCCTACGGTGTGTCTTTCAAGTCCTCGGATGGGCTGACCATCCAGAACGACTCCATCAAGGGGGACGAGTTCTACCAATTCCTCCTCCAATCCCTCAAGAATATGGTCGCCCACCTGGAAAAGGGAGGGGCGGCCTATGTTTTTCATGCGGACACGGAGGGGCTGAACTTCCGCCGG